>NZ_JBFTMS010000043.1:0-37753 GCF_056397085.1 Peribacillus sp. 05N428
GATAGAAGGCTTTGGATCATTAGGACCTGTCATTGCAACAAATCCCATTTCTGGCCATTCTTTGACAAATCCATCTTTATTCACGGGTCTTTCTTCTAAAATCTCAAATCGTTTTGAACGCAGCATAAGAAATATCCCTCTTTCTATCAKTATTTGGTTAGATAATTTTTTAAGATGTGTGTTTCCRTAGAAGCAGYAATTTCTTCCTGAGTGCTTACTATTTTCAGAGASRCAGTGTCTTTAGAAGGTAGATACTTTCCAATGAGAGAGTGATACAGTCCTCCCCCTATAATCGCTGAGGTTAAATATAGAGCCAAACTCACCGCTATTCCCCAAATGATGGCTAAACCCTAAATCGTGTATTGGGCATCATTTAAGACAAGAGCAGCGACACAGCCAGCACCAAAGAAAATCAGAATAAAGCAGCCAATAAACTCGGCGATTAATACCCCTTTTCATGCTTTTATGGGATACACCTTCTTTCCATTTTTTAAAAGCCACCTCCATGAAGCGATGGGGCGTATCCTAGTTTCCTTCCATTGGAAGTTTGTTGCTCAACTAGCTGGCAAGGAGCCTACGTTCTGCTAACGTAATAGGTTGAATATTTTCTTTTGACTATAACCTCCTCTTTTTTAATTCGATAAACTTATTATAATTTTCTGAATTTTAAATGTCCCTAGACATAACTTACATGTCCTAGCACTTTTTCTACTTTTTAAATCAAGGAATTTTATTAGTACCTAACTAGACATGTGTATATGGACCACTTTAAAAAAGAAGGTGTCTCCCTTATGCCATTTGGTTAAATATAAGAGGTTAAAGTGGTTTGTTAGTCTGCTACAAAAAAAGACATGTATAAACGTTGTCACACGTTCCGTACACGTCTCACCTCTTACTAAAATGATTTTATATAAAATGGAAGAGTTGGAGGACTTAGTCCATGTTCACCCAGACACTCTTCACTTCTGTATAGTTAACTAATACGTTACTTCCCATTTCACGATCAATACCAGATTGCGTGTAGCCGCCATATGGACTTGCTGCATAAATGCATTATAGCAGTTGACCCATTCTGTACCCACTTAAATCCGTTGTGCGAGGTAGTGAGCTTTCTTAATATCCTGTGTCCAAATTCCAGACGCTAAACCGAAATCGGAATCATTTACTTTTACAATCAAATCATTTAAATCATCAAACGGCATTGCCGCTACAACAGGGCCGAAGATCTCTTCTTTGGCAATAGCCATCGAATGGTTTACATCAGGGTAGGACGTACGGTGCTTGGGACCATGATCCCGTCCATTGAGACTTTGAAGGTTTCTACTTAAACTAAAGGGGCTTATGCATTAAATTCCAAATAATAGTTTCACTTAAAAGCGCCTTCTTTTCGGTTCACCACTATTTATCCTTACTAATTTACCTTTTGTAAGTCAGCGCAATTCTTCCTTCGCAATCTGGCCAATTGTTGAATAACTCCTTATGTACTCTTCAACTAGCTGCCCCGATGGTTCCATAAGAAAAAGCTGCCTTAAAGACAGCTCTGATCTTCAGCTAACTAAGATAAGCGTTGTTTACTTCTTGAAAAAGGTTAAATGTTTTAAATATTTAATAATTGTTCTTCCCAAATGGTGACCATTTTTAATCGCTTCAATCGTTTGAGGTAATTCTTCAAGTGAAATTTCACTTATTAGAGTAGTTTGAGAAATATTCCATTCATTCACTATTTTCTCCCAAATATAACCACGATCTTTTATTGGTACATTTACAGAAGCAATTCCCAAAAGGTTAATTCCTCTAAGTATAAACGGCAATACTGTTGATGTTAGTTTTATACCACCTGCATTCCCACACATACTCATACATCCACCATAAGAAATTTGAGGAATTAATACAGAAGCAATTTCCCCACCAACAGTATCTAGGACAAAGTCAAACTTTTGCTTATATAATGGTTTATTTTGCACTCCTAATTCATTTACAAAAATGACATCGGTAGCTCCTAAAGATATAGCTACCTCTATTTGGTGTTCTTTTCGAACTAATGCAGCAATATTTTTGTAACCAATTTTAGATAAAATTTGTAAAGCAATACTACCTACTCCACCAGTTGAACCAGTGACTAGAATCCTAGGATTTTTAATTATATCCATACCTTTCTCCTCTAAAGCTATGATAGAAAGGTCAGCCGTAAACCCTGCTGTTCCAAAAACCATGCATCTTTTAAGGATAAGTTGACCGGCATAGGAACAATCCAATCTCCAGGGACTCTAGCATAGTTTTACTAGATACTAAACTGGATCAAGGAACTAAAACACATGAAAAACCTAGACACCACGATAGTCGGAATGGAACCTACCGGTCATTATTGGATGAACCTCTCAAAGTGGCTAGTCAAACAAAACATGGATGTCGTTACGGTCAATCCTTAATGTCAAAAGAAACAAAGAAAATCGTGATAATACGCAATCCAAAAGTGATAAAAAAGATGCCCTTGTCATCGCTGATATGGTAAAGAATGGCTACTATGCCTTCATTCGTTCCACTTCAGATCATTTGAAAAACTTCGTGTCCTTATGGCTAACCGAGATGTGATCGTTAAGCGTCTTGTTAGCTCCATCAACCAAATTAATCGCTGGGTGGATGTTGTCTTTCCCTATCCGTCTTCAACTATTCTGCCCCTTTAGCTCTATAAGAAAAAGGCTGCCTTAGCAACCTTCCCCATGAACATTTTACATATTGAATACAAGTAATCTCTTATTGGCGTTGCATGATTCTTATATTTAAAACCGACCGACCTTTCTAATTTAAACTAAGTTCAATTATGCTGTTTAAGAGATACCTTTAATGATTTGAGTTAAGCCCTCACTAATTGGTGTAGCTGACCGTCCAAGAAGTTTTTCGAAATCATTGCTTTCTACTTCAAGGGTGCCTTCTCGAACGCCTTTTTGGATATCAACGAGCATAGGAATAAGGAAATCAGGTAAGCCAACATTTTTCATAATATCAGCATAAGTAGCATCATCAACCTGTTGAACAGGTACTTCTTTACCCAATACATTACCAACTGCAGATGCAAGTTCTTCCTGAGTCAATAACTTGCCTGAAAGCTCATAGATTGTATTTTCATGTCCGTTACCAGATAGTACCGATGCCGCAGCTTCTGCATAATCTTGTTGTAGTGCCCATCCTACCTTGCCATTTCCTGCTGATGTCACCCAAGGAGCTCCTGCTTGAACACCTTGAATACTTGAAATTTCATTCTCCAAATACCAGTTGTTGCGTAAGAAGGAGTATGGAATGCCTGTTTTCAGAATGGATTCTTCTGTTGCCTGATGCGTTGGAGCAAGAAAATTTTTACTTTCCTTTGCATTGGCCAAGCTAGTATAAGCAATAAATTTAACTCCAGCACGCTCTGCCGCAACTACCGCATTTGAATGCTGACGTATCCTTGTTTCGTTGTCTCCATCCGCAGAAATAATTAACAAGCGATCAATTCCTGCAAAAGCTGTATCCAATGTTTCTGGACGATCAAAATCTCCTTGACGTACGTCTACTCCGCGAGTTCTTAATTCTTCAGCTTTCTCTGGATTTCGCACACTTACAGCCAGTTGATTAGCTGGTACAGTTTTCAATAAGGTTTCTACAACTTTCGTTCCCAACTTTCCTGTTGCTCCTGTTACTAATATTTTCATTTGGGATTCCTCCAATAATTTTTTATATTCAAATTAAACATCCATTAACCTGTATCTATATCTAATACATGTATTTATAATAGATACATGCATTTGTCTTGTCAACCAATTTATAAACCTTTTATATTTTCTTCAAATTTTAAGGTATAATACGTTGTAATCAAATTAAATACATGATTATCCGTGTAATAAACTTTGCGATGAAGTAAAAGGTAGGTGAATGATATGTCCATCAGCAGCCGATTTACCGTTGGTGTTCATATATTAGCTCTTATTGAATTAAATAAAGAGGGAATAAGCTCATCGGAGTTCTTAGCGGGGAGCGTAAACACGAACCCAACCTTGATAAGAAAAATTATGGGTATGTTAAAAAAGGCAGGGTTAATTGAAGTACAACCTGGTATTGCAGGGGCAAAACTAGCCAAGGAACCTTCTTATATAACATTACTTAACGTTTATAAGGCGGTCGATGTTGTGCAGGAAAAAGAATTGTTTAGTATGCATCAAAATCCGCACCCTGATTGCCTTGTGGGCAGGAACATTCAAGATTCGATCACTCCTGTGTTGTCAGCGGCTCAAATTGCTATGGAAAAGGCACTGGAAAATGTAACCATCGAAGATATTGCTAAGGATATTGTTGAAAAAGAAAAGCTTAAAATACAATACTAAATTAATAAAAGACATTCTTGAAAACAGAATGTCTTTTATTCGTAGTCCAAATCCCTTCTTTAACCTGCCCTGCACCGATTGTTGCATAAGAAAAAGAGCTGCCAAAGCAACTGTTAGTGGGACAAGGAAGGATTAAGTGTATAGTTCTTTTTTTAAAGCCTTAATTCCATCCATTACACTTTTTACATTTTCATCATTATTCAATTTGTTTCTTGCATGGAGCAAAACTGGTCTAACAGATTCCACAGAACGTCCAAAATCGTACATCCATTCATATCGAGGAACCATCCAAGTATGAAAATGGTGAGTAGTATCTTCATTATAAAAGTAATAAACATGTTCTATCCCTAATACTTCCCTTTGAGCCTTTCTAATCTTAGATAATAAGTTTATGTAATCAACCTTTTCTAAGTCATTTAATTCGTCCAAGCACTTAATATGGCGTTTTGAGGCTAAAATTACTAAACCTTTAATGGGATATGCAACGTCTTGGTGAGCATGAAAATATTCAGTTTCGACTATTACACAACCATCCGGCTCTATTTCCCCACTTGTTAAAGCACAACTTAAACATTCGACTTCAACTGTTTTTCCATTAGACAAAGTAATTTCCCTCATAATTCCCTCCAAAAACAAAATATTATCTCTCTTAAAAATATAAAAATAAACAAACCCTTATCCTGCCCCGATAGTTCCATTACTCCGATCTTCAGCTAACGCACCCGTTTAAACACAACAAATAGTTGATTATTTGCATTTAAATTCAAATGTATTTTTTTCTAGACATATTGCTTCATCAAAAGTTTTGATAATAATATCAAAACGCTGACTGTATGGATGCATAAATACTTCGTACTGAATCCGACGTTCTTCATGAGACTGCCTTAAATAATTGGTTCCTCTCTCAACAATATCACGGCTCGACCTTCTAATTAATTCCGTTTCACTATCTGTATAGAAGTAAATTTTTAAATCAAATAAATCTGGATTAATAAATGCGACACTCATTCCTTCTACAATCGTTACTTTGTTTTTCGAAGAAATTAACTCACTTTTCATATAATGCGTATCTATTGTATATAAATCTAAACCATCTCTAACCATCTGAATATCTCTTTCTAAAGAATGCAAATGATGAGCTGATGGATGGCAAGCCGTCATTTTATAACGATGATTTTCGTTTTGATATGTATAGTCGATAACTGCATGTTTTCGTATGTTCGAACTAACAATATATGGATCTGCATTAATATAATTCACTTCATTTTGATTTAGTAGGATTGCGAGCCTATTGGCAAACGTCGTTTTTCCAGCAGCACCATGTCCTGAAATGCCAATAACAATCTGTTCAGCAGTCATTCTTACCCAATTTATGATTTCTTGTAATAACTTATCCACCCCTCTCCCCCTTTTACTAAAATAATGCTCTTTTCAGGCATAACTTACAAATTCCAGATGAAGCATCTGATTTCCTTTCTTACTCCAGAATATGGCCAATTGTTGAATAAAGATCCAACAGTACACTTCAACTATCCTTCCCCGTTAGTACCATAAGAAAAAGGCTGCCTCAGCAACCTTCCTTTTTAAAGTAAGAGATCCATTAGTTGAAGAGCAAAGTATTATTTTACAAAGACCCAAACAGAATTACAGCTTTGAGACCTGGGATTAATGCTATTTTCGTCCTAAAGATCAGACTTTTTGTTTTTCTGAATGAAAATTTGCTCTTTGTTGTTGTCCACCTGTCCATGCTCCGATAAAAACCCTGAAATAACAATACTTATTATCCCAACAATAAGAATCCTTTTATATTATATTTTGTGTCCAGTTTAAGTGAATTTTACTATTTAAATAATTTGACTATCATCTGAACTTTTAACATTTCTTCTCCATATATTCTCCATCTGTTCAAGAGTCTTGCCTTTGGTTTCAGGAACCATTTTCCAAACAAATAAGGCAGAAAGCACGCTCATTGAACCATAGAAACCGTATGTTAGTCCCCCACTATATTCCATCATCATAGGATATGTAGAAGAAATAAAATAGTTAGCCGCCCATTGGGCAGCTACAGCAATAGCTACAGCCCGACCTCGAATTTTATTAGGGAAAATCTCTGAAATTAGCACCCAGCAGATCGGACCCCACGACATCATAAATGAAGCTGTATAAATAACGATAAATACAAGCGTCCCTATTCCAATTATATTAGAAAAGGCCATGCTTGCTACACCAAACATACCAATTGCCATTCCAATAGAACCTACTATTAATAATGGTTTTCTTCCCCATCGATCAACTGTTAAAATCGCGATAACTGTAAAGATAACATTTACTAATCCCATAATAATGGTTTGCAGCATAGAAGAATCTTTAGCTGCTCCCATGCTTTCAAAGATACGCGGTGCGTAGTATAAGGCTACATTTATACCTACAAATTGTTGAAATACTGAAAGCAGTACACCTACAATAATAACTAATTTTCCATAAGCGAATAATTTTTCGGAAGAAATATTGATAGTGGTCGTTTTTTTAATATCACTCAAAATCGCTTTCGCTTCTGAAGATCCATTGATTCTTGTAAGTATAGCTAAAGCTTTTTGATCTTGATTCTGTATTGCCAAATAGCGAGGTGTTTCTGGAACTAATAACAAAAGTACAGCAAAGATTAAAGCTGGTATCGCTCCTGAAGCAAACATGTATCTCCATCCTACATCATTTATCCATTCCAACGTTTCACCATTTGCAATACCCCAGTTTACAAAGTAAACGACTAACATACCAAAAATAATCATAAACTGATTAAATGATACCAATCTGCCGCGAATATCAGCCGGAGCAATTTCTCCTATATAGATTGGACAAATGGCAGACGCTAATCCAACACCAATCCCCCCTATAATTCGATAAAAGTTAAAAGCTAGTAATAAAGAAAGTGTTGGTTCACCTTTTGTAAAAAATAAAAATTCGGGATAAGAAGCACCTAATGCTGATACTATAAAAAGAATCGCTGCAAGTATAAGTGATTTTTTACGTCCTAATCTTGATCCAAAATAGCCGGAAATTAATCCTCCGATAATACACCCTATTAAAGCACTTGATACGGTGACGCCATGTGCCAAAGGTCCTAACCCTAAGCTATCGATTAAATAAACCTTTAAAGATTCTTCTGCTCCAGAAATTACAGCTGTATCATAACCAAACAGTAATCCTCCAATTGCGGCGACTAATGTAATCGAAAAGATATATAATGAGTTTCGTTTTTGCTTCATGTTTTACTAAAAACAGTTATGAATGAAGTCTATTTAATATTAAAGCGCATACTTTTGGTTGCGCTTTCAAAATTAATGAACAAGAAGGACTTCTTCCCTCACTCATTCTACTAACTGCTTTTATCCTCCCTTCCATTGTAAATTTTCATTTCACTAAAACAACATTAGACCATTGAATACCAAAGGTTTTTACTCGACGGTAAACGTAAAACGAGTTTTAGAATGATACTCTTTATTTTTTTCTAATAAAATAGAAGGTAATTGCTGATTATGAATGGCATTTGGCGGATGTTGAGTTTCGAAACATAAGTCAAGGTGTTTTTGACAAGGAATTCCTCTAATTAGAAAAGTATCTTCTAACATATTTCCCGTATATAAAACAACATATGGCTCATTTGTTTCCACTATCATTTTCCGTCCGTTAGAAGGATTAACCAAACAAATTTCCTTTTGATGATTTTCACTTAATAAGAATGGATGGTCATACCCATTTCCAACTATTTCATTTTGTTGATGTTTGGATTTTACTCCTTCAATAATTCGCTTTCCCGCTCTAAAATCAAAAGGTGTATGTTCAACGTCTATTAAATTACCTGTTGGCAGTAAGGACCGATCAAGCTCTAAAAACTTATCACTTTTCATAGTTAATTCATGCTGTAAGATATCTTCTTATTGCCACTCAGATTAAAGTAAGTATGATTGGTTAAATTTAATAACGTATTTTTATCTGAAATACCATGATAGGTTATTATAAGATCATTATTATCAGTGAGAGTGTAAACGACGCTTACCTCAAGATTTCCAGGATAACCAGCTTCTCCATCTGGACTCATATAAGTAAATGTCACACTAGCCTCATCTACACTCTCACTAGTAGAGGATTTCCAGATTACGTTATGGAATCCCTCAGGACCACCGTGTAAATGAGTTCTCCCTTCATTCTCAGCGAGGTGGTATGTAAGCCCCTTTACCAATTCTCTATTTATTTCACCGAAAATTCCCTCTTCTATTTTCATATTACTCTCCTTTTCGAGGAAAGGGATGCATGATTCAAATGCAACCAGTTACTTTCTGCTAAATTGATTCAGCCTTTTGCTTAAGTCTTTTGTTTGGTAATATACCTCTTTATATAAAGCATAAAGTTGTTTATACACTGAAACATTTTCTAATTTAGGTTGATATGTTTTTGAAGTAGATATGAATAAATCTGCGCATTCTTCTAATGAGTTGTACCACCCACATCCATAAGCGGCTAACATGGCTGCCCCTAGCGCCGGTCCTTGCTCAGTAGATAGTTTTATAATTTTCGTGTTAAAAACGTCTGCTTGAATCTGAAGCCAACTATCGTTTTTTGCTCCCCCGCCAATTGATACAATAGACGTAATTTCTTTTCCATTTTCTCGAATAATTTCTATTGATTCATTTAATGAGAAGGTAATTCCTTCAATGACTGCCCTTGTAAAATCCCTCTTTTTATGAGAAGCATCCATTCCTATAAAGCTTCCACGTATAGTAGCATCTGCATGTGGTGTTCGTTCCCCAACTAAGTATGGAGTAAATAGAAGCCCATTTGAACCAATTGGAACATTGTTTATATCAGCCAGTAGTTCTTCAAATGACTCATTTTCAGCAAAATTATCTCTAAACCAACTTAAACTATGGCCAGCAGATAATGTAACTCCCATCGTATAAAAAGCATTTTCTTTTCCATGATTGAAATAATGCACTTTCCCAGCAAAGTCCCTATCATTTCGCTCCTCATAAGAAAGTACGACACCAGATGTCCCGATGCTGCATAACGTTTCTCCTGATGATAGAATACCAGCTCCAATTGCTCCACAAGCATTATCAGCTCCACCCGCAAATACCTTAGTCGATAATGTTAGCCCTGTTTTTTGAGAGAATTCTTCATTAATTGTTCCGACACATTCACTGGATTCCACTAGCGATGGGCAAATGCTGATATCAATGCCCACTAATTGACAAAGCTCTTCGCTCCATTTTTTCTCACCCACGTTCAACAATAATGTACCGGCAGCATCTGAATATTCACTATGAATTAAGCCTGTCATTTTGAAGCGTAAATAGTCTTTAGGCAGCATAAATACAGCTGCTTGATCAAATATCTCCGGTTCATGCTCTTTAACCCATAGCAGCTTAGGTAGTGTAAATCCTTCCAAAGCTTGATTTTTTGTTATTTCTAAAAGACGTTTCTCCCCAATCATTTCATATAGCTGATGACACTGTGCTGTCGTCCTTGTATCGTTCCATAAAATAGCATGACGTAAGAGATTATGATTCTTATCCAACAGTACGAGACCGTGCATTTGCCCAGAATAACTTATTCCATCTATATCTTCTGGTCTTACACCGGATTTGGAGATTAGCTCATTTAAAGCACTAGCAGTCTGCTGAATCCACTCCTCTGGATTTTGTTCACTATATCCTGTTTTTTCATGCAGAAGAGGGTAATTTTTAGAAGCTTCTGCACAGATCTCACCTTTTGTATTAACTAAAACAGTTTTGACAGCGCTCGTTCCTAGATCAATTCCTATAATATATTTCATCTTGATTCCTCCACTTTTATAAAAGAGAGCAGAATTTATTTCTACTCTCTTTTATCCGTTAAACTTCTAAAATATATTGATTTAAGGTGGCTTTTAATCGTTCCTGTCTTCCTGAATTATTCGTAATGTTTGGATTATTCAATGCATACTGCTCAAGTGTTTGGAAGTTGGCTCTTCCTTCAACAATCTCAAGACCAATTCCTTTTTTGAAACTGCTGTAGCGTTCATCAATGATGTTTTCAAAAACACGATCTTCCAATAATTTATGAGCCACTTTTAAACCTCTAGCGAACGCATCCATTCCTGCCACATGAGCATATACTAAATCTTCTTGTTCAAAGGAACCTCTGCGCACTTTTGCATCAAAATTTAACCCTCCACTACCTAATCCTCCATTTTGTAGGACCTCATACATTGCTAAAGTTGTAGAATATAGATCTGTTGGGAACTCATCGGTATCCCATCCTAAAAGAGGATCACCTTGGTTTGCATCCACTGATCCCAAGAAGCCTTGAACTCTGGCTACGCGTAATTCATGTTCAAACGTATGCCCAGCTAAAGTAGCATGGTTAGCTTCAAGGTTTAATTTAAAATGGTTATCTAATCCGTATTGTCTTAGGAACGAAATGGTCGTAGCTGCATCGGTGTCATACTGATGCGTTGTTGGTTCCTTTGGTTTTGGCTCAATTAAGAATTGACCTTTAAATCCAATTTCCTTAGCATAATCTACAGCCATATGCATAAATCTAGCCAAGTTATCTAACTCTAACTTTAAATTTGTATTGAGCAGTGTTTCATAGCCTTCACGGCCGCCCCAGAACACATAGTTTTCTGCTCCTAATTCTTTTGCCGTTTCGAGTCCTTTCTTTACTTGGGCTGCTGCATAAGCAAATACATCTGCATTACAAGAAGTTGCTGCACCATGAACGAAGCGAGGATTTGTAAACATATTAGCTGTGTTCCACAATAACTTTACGTTACTTGTTTTCATATATTCTTTAATCATGCTAACGATTACTTCAAGATTTTCATTCGTTTCTTTCAATGTGTTTCCTTCAGGTGCGATGTCTCGGTCATGAAACGCAAAGAAAGGAACCCCTAATTTTTCGAAAAGTTGAAAAGCTGCCTCTACTCTAGCTTTTGCTAAGTCCATTCCATCATATTTATTCCATGATCTTTGCATCGTAGCTGCACCAAAAGGATCTGTCCCATCAGCTGTAAATGTATGCCAGTAAGCAACTGAGAATCGTAGTTGTTCCTTCATTGTTTTACCGCCTACTACTTCTTCTGGGTTATAGTATTTAAAAGCTAAAGGATTTTTAGAATCTTTTCCCTCATATGAGACTTTGTTTACGCTTTCAAAATAATTAATTTTATTAGTATCAGTTTGAATCATGTGTTACTTCCCCCTTTAATTAAAGTGAAAAACTTTCTTCAGAAATATGAAACGAGAAAGTTTGTTGTGTCAATAAACTAACTTTATTTCATGATATACAAAATAATTAGTTATTTCAATGTTTTTTTTTAAAAATTAACGTTATAATATGAAATATACTATTTCCATACTATATTTTTGTTAAACAAAAAAACACTTAGTCCAATGGTAAAACAAAGGAGCGATTATCATTCCGATAGCAGATCAAGCATTAGTAAAGAAAATGAATCAAAAGTTGATTTTAAATGAAATTTTAAAAAACTCACCAATCTCAAGGGCAGCCCTTTCTGAGATTACAGGGTTAAATAAATCCACTGTTTCTTCCCAAGTAAATGAATTAATTGAAAAAAATCTTATTTTTGAAATTGGAGCAGGACAATCTAGTGGCGGCAGAAGACCTGTGATGCTTGTTTTTAATAAAAATGCAGGCTATTCAATAGGTATCGATATAGGTGTTGATTACCTTAATGGAATTCTAACCGATTTAGAAGGCAACATTATCCTTGAGAAGGCTTCTGACTTGTCTAGCCCTTCAGCTGGTGAAGTGAAAGAAATTCTGTTTGCACTTATACATGACTTTATCATTCATTTGCCCGACTCTCCTTACGGTTTGGTGGGAATAGGTATTTGTGTACCAGGTCTTGTAGATAGCAATCAAAAAATTATTTTCATGCCCAACTTGGAATGGTATATTGAAGATTTGCAACTCTTAATTGAAAGCGAGTTCAATGTACCAGTTTTTGTTGAAAATGAAGCTAATGCAGGCGCATGCGGTGAGAAAGTGTTTGGAGTTACTAAAAACTATGAAAACATCATTTACATCAGTATTAACGTTGGAATTGGAGTCGGAATTATTATTAATAATGAATTATATAAAGGAGTAAATGGCTTTTCTGGAGAAATGGGCCATATGACGATAGATTTTAACGGTCCCAAATGCAGCTGCGGGAACCGAGGATGCTGGGAATTATATGCATCAGAAAAAGCATTACTGGATTATTTTTCTAATGACGAAAAGAATATGTCACGAAAAGAAATTGTTGAACGTGCAAATAAAAATGATGTAGCCGTCTTAAATGCACTCCAGAACTTTGGCTTCTACGTCAGTATTGGCTTAACAAATATTCTCAATACATTTGACGCACAAGCTATTATTTTGAGGAATAACATTATCGAATCTCACCCGATAGTGTTAAATACCATTAAGAATGAGGTTTCTTCTAGGGTAAATTCTCATTTGGAAAGTATGTGTGAACTATTGCCCTCTTCATTAGGAAGAAATGCACCTGCATTAGGGGCTGTTTCAATTGTGATCGAACATTTTTTAAATGTTACTACAAGCTAATCTATTTCAGAGTATAGATGATAGATGTCTGAATATCTTTCCTAACATAACAAGAGAGGTCTTTCTCTACCTAGAGTAAGACCTCTCTTGTTTATTTTCGCCCTTACATCCAGAAAGGATAATCGTATTAAATGAGTTAGGTTCTAGATAAAACAATTTGTTGTACATCCATCATTTGGATACCACTCTCTTTCATCATTAATAATGATTCTTTTGGTTTGGCTCCAGACACAGTTCCTCATCTATATCCTAAGGAGGAATATAATTTCTTTCATTCTTCAACGGAGAATAAGAAGTGGCACCACTGCTATTGGCATTGGAAAAGGAGTGGATTTCTGAAGTCAACTGAATATTTCCCTAAATACCTGAAGGCGAACTCGCTTTTCCTCAAGTTATCCTACAGCCAAGCTTGATTCCTAAAGGATTGCGACACAACTGTTTAAGATTAAGATTTTTTAGAATGCATTAAAAAAAGAAAAGTGGAATATGATTAAAATGTCAATCTAAGGGAGGGAATGAGAATAAATGAAAAAAACAAAAATTATATATTGGATTTTCACAGGACTTTTGGTGGCACTAATGGTTTTGGGTTCTATTCCGGATATAATGTCTGTTCCCGATGCAGTCGCTTTATTTAATCATTTAGGTTATCCTACCTACCTCCTGCCCTTTATTGGGATTGCCAAATTATTAGGTGTCGTGGCAATACTTATTCCAGGCTTTCCGAGAATCAAGGAATGGGCTTATGCCGGTTTTGTATTTGATTTGACGGGGGCTATGTATTCAAGCATTTCAGTGGGCGACCCTGCCAGTGGATGGCTGATTTTCATTATCGGGTATATATTGATAGCCGGCTCTTATATTTACCATCATAAAATATTAAAATCCGCTTCATCGGGCACTTCGAGCAAGAAGAATAGTTTAACAATATAAATAAATTGGCCATGAAAAAACACCGTGAAAGGTGTTTTTTCTAATTGGTTTAAAAGTGGAGGAAGTGACATCATCTTCGCTTTTCTTTCTAATAAGAAATAAAATCAAAAGCGTCCCAATAGGTTTCCTTATTGGGACGCTTTTTTTAGTACATTTGATTAACTTACTGTTTTTGAAGTTAAATACGCGACAAGGATATAGCGTTCAGGTGCTGACCCAATATAATCGAAAGGGTAACAGGTACTGACGGTTAGCGTTGCCCGTGGCTTTGGTACGATTACGGTTCGATCATCCTCATCCACAATTCGAACTTTGTTGACTTTGTATGTGAACTCTCCTGCCGATGTTCTTACTATCAACAAATCTCCTTCGCCCACTTGCCCGAGTTTACGGAATACCGTATCTCTATGACCGGAAAGTACGGAATTGTCATTTTCGCCAGGTAACACACTTCCTGCAAAGTGACCAACGCCTTTTTCCAATTCATCCTCATTTGTGCCATGGAAAATAGGGAGTTTTGTTTTTAGTTTGGGTATATACAGCTCCCCGATTTCTTCACCCGTTTTAGGGCGGACAGGATATAGCTCTTTCTTTGTTGTGTTATTACTTGTTGTTTTATCAATTGTTGGTTTATCACTTGGTGGTTTCTGTACAGTTTCATTTACTTGGCTACTTGGAGCATGAGTCTTGTAAAGAAAGTAGCCTTTTGCAAACTTATACATATTGGATGTTGAAAACCAAACCCCAAATAGAATGATGGCAATTGTACAAGAAAGCAGCAGTAACCGCTTTTTCTTTAATTGTTTCATATTAAGCTTTCCTGATTTTTCGATACATCAAGCTTCCGAACAAGACTAGAAATAGTCCGAAAAGGGCACTAGGCAAATAATTGGAAGCGGTATTTGGCAGTTTAGCCCCTTTTACGGTTTGATGTTCTGAATTAGTATGGCCACTGATTTTTTGTTTTACTGGTTTAGCAACTGGTGCCTTTTCAATGGTCTTTTGTACCTCTTTCGCAGATTCCTTTATTTGTCCGCCTGCATTAGTAAGATTATCAGAATCGACCATATCACCTGTTATTAACAGATCAGCCAAGAACTTCCCGTCAGTATTATATATCGATATTTTCAGGTTAGCACCCTTCAATTCTTCCAATTTCATTAAATCCAAAAGGGATACAGGTGATTCCGAGCCACTTTTCACAAGGGAATAGGAAACATTAAGCTTAAAGATGGAAAGTAATTCTTCATAGATTGAGGCCATTTCAGCAATCTGTTCGGCTGTAAGCTCGGTTGCTACATCAAATTCCTCGAAAGCCATCATGCGGTTGCCCAATTCTTCAAGTTGCTTGACTGTTTCTGGGTTGGAAAGATGGTCTTCCAAAGACATCAAGTGGTCTTCAAGCCGCTGTAGTTCCTCTTCCGTTAGACCGAGTTCCTGCTCGAAAATAGGTAGAAGATCTTCGGCAACTTCGCCATCAATCCCTCCGCCAGTAAGGTTCCAAACAGTTTCTTCAAGATTATCTATGTATATATAATCGTTAATATTTTCACCATTTTCTTTTAACATTTGAATCAAGGCTTGTTTATCCAATCCATAATTCTCATTAAAATAATCTAAGTTGCTTAGATCTGCCTTTATGACGTCACCTAGGAATTCGCTAAGCTCTTCGACAGATTCAAATTCTTCCGTACTAAAATCATAGGGTTTCAATGACGCTTCGATATCTTCTTGTGTTACTTGGAAGCCTCTTTCCTTGCTAACCTTGGCTAAATAATTGACTAATTCTTTGTCAAAGTTCGGATCGCGTTCAAAATCGCCCTCTTCTGTCTCTTCTGTATAGAAATAAACAGTTTCATCGAGGTCCCAGATAAAGATATAATCGTCTAGTTCTTCGCCATTTTCGTGTAATAGATTAATTAGGCTCTCTTTAGTTAGATTATAATCTTCATAAATGGCATCTAAATTACTCAAATCAGCCTTAATAACTTCGCCCAAGGCTTCTTTTAGATCACCAATAGATTCAAAGTTCTCAATACTTTCATCGTAAAAAGAAAGAGATGTTTCAATATCATCCTTCGTCACTTCAAAACCCCTGACAAGGCTTACCTCTTTTAAATACTTTGTAAGTTCTTTCTCAAAATTCTTGCTTGGTGCCGCCGATGCTAATTGCGGGAATAAGCTAATCAACAACGTAAATGAAACTAAAATGGTCCACAGTTTTTTCATACTTTTCTCCTATTCATAACATTTCATATGTTTCTAGAAAATTATAAGGTAATAACAATAATTTAACAATGAAGTTATTTTTTCCAATAAGGAAAAATTGCTATATTACTTACTTTGCAAACAAACTTTTTAACAGTATTTACATTTGTTTACGTAAATCTATCCGTATTTCTTCCTATTTAATATATTGAATACAAAAAGAGGGATTAAAGCACTCCCGCTACTGTGACTCCAGATAAAAGAATTATTAATATTTTAGGGGAAACATAACTTAGCTCAAGCAAAATGAATATAAATTCACCACCGGGCTACATCAATTTCAAGTAAAGTAGTCAGTCTATAAGTATCAGACCTCATATCCTATAAAGTTTACGCTTAGACAAAGCGAAAAAAGACATACTCGACCCTGGAATGGGTCGAGTATGTCGGAAACAGCTATCCAGCTTAATGCTCCTTCTTCTACAACTAGACAAAAAACTACAGGTTTTTTATCATTATTAATCACCGGTATTAACTACTGCTACTAAACCGCTTGAGAGATTTAAAATGAGTGTTTATTTAATGAGGTCCCCGTATCATATCTAAGACTACTTAAATAAAAAAATGAATCAGGAAGTTAAGCAGTATTACCTGATCCATTATTATTATTTTATTTCCTTTATTGAATTCCTTTTACCTTATTAAATAAAGAATATAGATATTTCACGCAAAGATAAATTGTTTACCATCTTTCACTCCTTTGAAATTATCTAGGTGTACTCACCCGTACAAACCTCCTAGGGCCGATACGTCGTTTAAAACATAAAAGGAGAACGACAGCCCCCTTTGCAAGTTAATTATTTTGTTCGCTAATCCAATCATTTAACTTCATCTATAATGATTTCTGGTTAGTTAATCCATATCCAGCTTATGAATTATAAGAGTAGTCACCATTTTTAATCGGCTAAAAAACTACTTATTGTCCTTCAGGGATTTTGCAACAGATGATTTAAAAGTAATGAGTTCAGAGCAAGCGTTCAGCATTTTTTAAATTACCAAAGCCGAATTCATTGCTGAATCCGGCTTTGGCTAATCCTACTATTTTTCGAAAATTGCATTAGATAGAAGACGGAACAAGTAATCCGGGTGGTCGCGGAAACCTGCTTCTAACCCAATAAGAGTTACATCTTTATTCTGTTCTTTTACGATTACGGCTTGGCCCTTGGCGGTTATGTTATTTTGCCAGTGACCAGCTACGAAGAAATTATCTGAATCTGCAAGGGTCGCGACAATTTCATCATTACCAGTATCCGTGAACCATGTTGGACGATAGACAAATCCGATATCATTTTCTCCATAACCTGCTGTTAAACCAGTTCCCTCATAATCGACTTTTACGATACCATTACTGTTGGAACCTCCTACATTAATGATGTCGTCTGTAAGACCGAGTGTTTTAGTTGCTCTAGATGCACCAGCACCTACAGCTATATATTTGCCTCCTTCATTTAAGAAGCTTGTCACATTGTCTTTAAATGCATTAAGTTGCCCGGCGTTCTGTAATCCAAATTCTTTATTAGCTTCGGAAAGGTTAGTAGAAATGAGACTTTCCGTTCCACTATAGACAAAAATATCAAAACCGTTAAGGGGATTTTTAGCCACTTCGACTGGCGTAACTTCTGTCACATCAAAACCTAGTCTTTTCAAAGCAAGCTTTGTTCCTGCGTGTGATTTCTGTTTACCCATACCTCCATCCTTTAATATAGCCACTTTTAAAGACGTAATAGCCACTGCATCTGCTGGTACATCAGCAGTTCCAACCTGTAACCCAGATTCTTTCACCGCTGCTGATACCTGATTAGCTACTGTTTTTGCAAAGAAGTTACCTTGTGCATCACGTACAATAGGTATTCCTTGCTTAAGCAATCTATTTACTAAATTTACCGATTGGACAGAGCTGTTCGGAATCATAAACGGTCCTTTTCCTGAAACCTTGCCTTGACCTGTAATCTGGTTTACTTTCGTTGCATTGACTTTAATAGGATTTTGTGTGGCTACTGCCTCGAATCCCCAAAGCTCCGGTAAGCTCCATGCGGAAATGTCGTACATTGCTGGGGTATCGTTCGTGATATCTTCCCCATCCCAGAGCATCGTGTTTGCTAATCCGGCTTTCGCCTGGTCCATCTCAACGAGATAAGTTCCTTTTGGATATAACACTCCATCCGCTTCAAATGCATTCACAGCTTGAACAACTTCAATATCATTATTGATCAAATGATTTACAGCCTTATTCGTAACAGTCGGATCCTTAGGGTCTAGTGGAAGTATGTAGGCTTTTGGAAATAACCCTTCCTTATGAAAAGGATGGTCAAAGTTAATTCCTCTTTTAAAAACTTCAATTTGATCAGTAATCATGGATTGCTTGTTGGCTGTTGCAAATTTCAGTGCTCCCATAATCGAATTATACATCCATCGTACGCCGTCCCAATCATTTGTTGGAGCTTCTAATGTATGACCGTAAGCACCATGATACATCGCATACATTGGTGTGAAAATTGGTGGGTAATCATCCCAGCCAGCGGAGTCATCGCGCAGCGGAATATAGGTACCTTTCATGTTTTGATACAAGGATCCTGAATAGTTCTCATGATCCTTCATTATTTCCGCTTCCATCGCTTCTGCCTGTTTATAGGCCCATTTTCCGTATAAGTCATACTCGTAATTAGGATTATGCGGTGGCGTACAAGGCTCAATTAACCCCTGCAGATTTGGCTGATAATTCTTCACATAACCATGAGTATCAAGGAACACCATCGGGTTCCATTCTTTAATGAGCTCAACCATCTCTTTCGTTTCTGGCTGCGATTGGGTGATAAAGTCACGATTTATGTCAATTCCTTCGCCATTAAAGCGGGTGGCATCAATACGTCCATCAGGGTTTTGTACGACATTGAAAATAAGAATATTATTCTCTAAAACGTCTTTGGTTGTTTCATCATTTTGGGTAGCAAAACGTTCAATTAATTGAAGGATTGCATCGCTTCCGACAAATTCAGTCCCATGAATAGAACCATTAATCATGATTGGAACTTTAAAGTCAGGATTATTGGCAACCCATTCTTGAGCTTTGCCTGGATTCTTAAACATTTGCTTTCTAAGTGCCTTCACTTTTCCGAACTTTCCTTGTGTTGTTGGGTCGGCAATCGTGACAACATAGAGTGGGTTTCCATCAGCTGATGTTCCACGGACTTCAACTTTCACACGGTTTGAAAGTTTTTCAATCTCTTTTAATTTGGAACCAATTTGTGAAAATTTCACAAAGTCATAGTTTTCGCTATTAAACTTGCTTCCGTCCTGTTCCTCATATGTATTCACATTTGTCCATTGAGGTTTCTCAGCATGTCCAGAACTCCACGGTATTACTGTTAGTAAACTCACAGCCATCAGGCCGGATAATGCTTTTTTCTTTTTCATCCTAAAACCTCCAGTATGATTTTTTTGTATATATCCCACCAAGTCGTTCAATGTTTATTTTATTGGGATTCGCTCTCCTATTGCAGCACTAGTTTCGGAAGGTCAAATTTATGTAGTGTTACTTGCTGGGGGAGCTTATCAAATTTTATAAAGAATATTTTTATCGATGTGGTTTGTTCAACGTTATAAAATTAAACCGCTTTCAACAGGATTTGTTCAGCCCTTTAGCGAGTCATTTCGTGTTGTATTCAATTAAAATATGTATTAATTAATTAACACAATACCTAAACCCGCATTGGCTACTGTAGCTGATTAAATTCCTTTCTAGACTAATAAATTTCTCCTTTTCTGCACCCTACTAATATTTTAAATTTCCATACATGTTTAAGAGTATCGCCTCCTTATTAAGAAATAGTAACCCGCAAACTTAGATAACTGTTTTTAATATTATACACTTATTTTTGTGCGAATTAAGAATTTTCAGTTAATAATAATTGAATTTTTTATCCTTTTTTCATACTTCAGAAACATAATATTATTTACAAATAATTTCCATGCGCTAAATTGATAAAACGTGGTCATTGTTTTAAAGATGGTAATAAACGAACTTCTTATTTAGCAGTGCTCACCTTCTTAGATTTGAACGGCTAAGATTTAATCGTTCCGGTTGAAGAAGTCTTTAGTTTTATCATGCTCATAGCAAACGATAAAACGAGGCCGCCATTTAAAGAAGCGGTGTATTAGGTTGAAGCTCATATGCATAAACAAGAAGAATAGTCACTTCCGGTAACAATCGGAGGTGGCTATTTTTGTGTTCTCATTTAAATAGAAGAGGAGTTTTCCAAATGAATTACAAAATGATACTTATGTTATCCGCTGATACTCCGGAGCAGTCACGCTCGACCGATGTAGACAAAGTTATGCTAGCAACTTATGAACAATATTGTTTCCAAGGTTCTAAAGATTATATATTGTCACATAGATTACAGGAACGTAGTCGTGAAATAGATTCTTTCCCTTTCCCTCTACTGATAATAAAAAAAACGTATAACCCCATTGCTTTCACAAAAAAATTATACGTTTTCCAATTATAAACTTTAACAAATTTACTTTTTCTATTAGTTAAGACCTAGACCTAAACATTTATCTATAATTTTTAGTAATAAATATAAAACAACTGATTATAACTAAAGTTCAATCAACTTGATTTCTCATACTATAAAAAACACAATAAATGATAGTCAGTATGAAAAGAATATAAGAAGAAATCATCTTTAACAATTTTGGTATGAAGTCTAGAATATCTGTAAGGGAAAAAACTATTAAACACACCACTGGTAATAAGCATATTAACCATATATATTCTTTATTTCTAATTGTTTTAACCATAGTTATTATTATAAATACTGCACCAATCACTATATTAGACAATTAAACCACCTTATCGCTTTCTTTTTTTATAACTTTTAGCTCCTTTATAGTAAGCACGACCATAAGTATAAATATCGCCACCCCAGGCGGCAGGTCCTAGGATCCCTCTTCTTGCTACTTTGAAAGCTAATCTACTTGGCTTACTCTTCTTCAATACCCTACCTCTGGCTTTCTTTACAGACTTTTTATTCTTCCTGTAAGCGTTAGTCGCCTCATATGCGCCACCAGAAGCTCTTCCAACAAACCCACTATAACCATCACTCGTATATGATTTTTTTAATGCTTTCATTCCTTTTTTATGGGCGTACATGTGTCTTTTATTTCCAGTTAAAACTAATGTCATCCCATATGCCCTTTCCCCATCAGGATCAACCAACATAACTGGATTATTAACTGCGTAAGAATAACTATTTTGAGTAATTGGATTCTCTTTTTCTCCCAGTTGGGGATCTAATGTTAAAAACCTTCCAATTTCAGAATTATAATAACGCTGTTGTAAATAATAAAGCTTCGTTTCAGAATCATATCGATATCCTGCATAACGGAATGGTACCTGTGAGGTAAAATTACCGGATTCCTTTAGCTGGTTGCCCCATGCATCGTATTCAAAACATGCCACTACTGTTCCTGCAGCATCTGTTACTGAAGTAATATCTCCATGTGCATTTGCATGGAATGTATAGGTTTTTCCGGACTTCGTCATCGTTAGTGGACGGTTCCCGTTGTCGTAAACATATGATGCAAGAACTGCTCCACTTTGATCTGTTTCGAGTACAACATTGGCATTCTCATCATACGTATAATTAACAGTTGTAGATACTGTTGTTTTGCTAATGCGTAGTCCTTCTGAATTATACTGATATTTGGCAACCGTAGTCGTTCCTTCTTTGACCTCTACTAACCGGTCTTCCGCATCATACACTAATATCCGCTTTCCATCATTGGTTAAATTCCCATTTTTATCATGTGTAATGGTCGTCCGGTTAATAGAGGAAAGCTGATTCGCTGCATCATACGTATAAGAATTTGTATCCGGGTGCCACTTTGTATCGCTCAATTAAATAAGAGCAAACCCATTTACGATTTGCTCCAGAGAAATATTTTTATTAAAGGAATGCCTTTGATTTAGCTAAATTTATTATTCGCATTTTCCATTCAGGGGAGAATTAGATTATCGAATTTGAAACTGATTTTATACACCTAGGCCTTCTATTTTCATCATTTCATCAATATTAGACAGCGCTTCTTCTGCATCATCGCCTTGAACAATTATTTAATTGTTTCTCCCTGCGGGATTCCTAGCGAGATTACACCCAAAATTGATTTTAAGTCTACCTGTTTTCCTTTATACTCAAGGATCACATCTGAAGAAAATGGCTTAACCATATTAACTAATAAGGTCGCAGGTCTTGCATGAATTCCAGAATCGCTAATTATGAATATATTTTTTCAACCATTTTTATTCCTCCATCTTTAAAAAACTCTTTTATTTTATAAGTGAAGAAATTCGATAATTCTCTTACTTTGTCAGGACATTCTCTACAGTAAAATCGTATCCTTCAAGCCCTTAAATTCTGCACCAAGGGTTATATGCTCAAAGAGAAGAATAATATTAATGAGATTAAAAAGCCCCTAAGTTTTGGATTTTAAAATTCTTTGCTAGTTCCAGAAATGTACATTTTAATGTACCCCAGTCTTATATCTTCCAACAACATAGAATAATTCACTTTTGTAAAATCTGATACATCCACTTCATATAAAGTTCCTAATTCAAACGTGTCATATCCTCTCGTTGTACATCTTTTTATAAATTCCTCATAGTTCAATAAGTTATCTGCAATACTTCTATCAGCTAACTGATCCCCTTTTTTGTAGGAAGTTACGATATGACTCAAATGCCTTGTCGGATCCAAATCTCGCTTTTTTTGTCGTTCAAACAATACATCTAAATCTGCAATTAACCGAATAGTAACAACCTCATAACTATATCTTTCTACTAATTGCTGAATATGAGGCTTTTGTTTTTGACTAAAAGGATAATCAGACATAATATTGCTACCTACTTGCATTTGCTGTTCCATTATTTCAAAGTACTTCGCCCATGCTATCTTTTCTATCTTCTGCTTTTCTTCTAGATTACGATAACCATACATATCACAATAATATTCTTTCAAGTCATCCTGAGAAAGATTATAAAATGACCCTAATTTACTATTGAGGATATTACTTAAGTAGGTTTTTCCTGTTCCAGGTAAACCTGCTAATAAGATTAAGACTTGATCCATCTTACCACCTCATATCTAACGAATAAAGAAAGAGTACAAGGAATTCCTAGTACTCTCTTTATTAGCCACATCTTCACCAACCCTTATGAAAAAGACTAATGAACTTTTTATGTCATTATTTTACTTGGAGGGTTCGGTCTTCTTTATTCATGAAGATTCCAATTTTATGTTTGACAATTTCTTTTACTGCCTGATTACATGGAATAATATTATGTCGTAATGATTTCGTTACTTTTGTTTCTCCGAATGTTTCTTTCGCTGTTTTCGTCCATGTTACTAACAACTCAGTACCTACATTAAATTTACGAATCCCGTTATTAATTAATTCATGTACATCCATTTCATTAACACCTGTACCCCCATGAATAACTAAAGGTACATCTACTACAGCGTTGATTTCTTTTAATAGTGGTAGATTTACTTCTGTTTTAGATTTATATTGACCATGATTAGTACCAATGGCAATGGCCAAAGCATCTACCCCTGTTGCTTTAACAAACTCTTCTGCATCTTTTGGGTCAGTATAAACCTTATCATTCTCATCTACATGAATCCCTTCTTCAGTACCGCCAATAGTCCCTAGTTCGCCCTCTACTGAAACACCATATTTGTGTGCATATTCTACTACTGCTCTTGTTTTCATAATGTTCTCTTTGAATGGTAAATGAGAACCATCAAACATCACTGATGTATATCCTTTATGGATTGCCTCTTTAATATCATCAAAATCCCTTGCATGGTCTAAATGCAATACCACATCTACCATTTCATTTGTGGCCATCGTTTTACATACAGCAACAATATTTTCATGACCAATGTATTTCGCAGTATCTATACTTGTTTGAATAATAATTGGTGCTCCTTGCTCTTTTGCTGCACGGATCATATCAGGTAACATCTCTAAATTATGTGCATTAAATGAACCAACTGTATAATTCAATTCTTCAGCCCTACGTGTTACTTCTTTTAATGTTGTATACATGATCAATTACTCTCCCTTTATACTAATCTTTTATTTTCTTCCTTATCGAACACCACGAGTAACCTCTTTAGAAACTTGCATCATTTGATCCATTTTCTTTAGATATATCTGTAATAATTCTTCATTATTCACTTTTGCTGCTTCTGCACGCTTCTTGTTATAAAGTTTTAATAAAGTTTTGTAACCATTACCTAATGACTTTTTGGCCTGAATACTTTTTTCTAAAGAATCAATAGCATGATCTTCTTCACCAAGTTCATTAAATGCTAAGCCAATCTCCTCATAAATTTTTGCTTGTTTTTCTCCAGCTACTTGATTTACTTCTTCTTTTTTAAAGGAAATGGTACGTAATAACTCTTCTTTTCGTTCAACTGTTAACAATACCTCTTCGGTTGTTTCTTTTTTCGGTTCTTTAGGTTTTTTCTTTCCAAATCCAAACATTACTTGTGCCTCCTTTTCTCTACCTACATCCTAGAAAGCTTTTAAAAGTGGACCAATGAGCCATGCATATAGCAAAGCAGCTGTTACTGTATCAACATCTGTTGCTGTTGCATTGACAAACCCCATAGAATTGAATGTTGTTACTAATAGTGCTGGTAATAATGTAATGAAGAAACCATGTACAACACCACCAATAATTGCTCCACGAATACCACCTGTTAAGTTACCAAATATACCGGCGGTACCCCCCGCGAAGAAAGCTGTAAGCATACCTGGTAAGATCATCGCCAACCCAAAGACAGGTAATACAAACATTGCAATAATCGAACCTATAGTAGTTGTGATAAACCCTACAATGACTGCATTAGGGCTAAATGGAAATAGGACTGGACAATCTAATGCAGGAATTGCATTTGGGACCAACCGCATGGCAATCCCTCTAAATGCCGGAACAATTTCACCTAGTAATAAGCGAACTCCTGCTAATAATACATACACTCCAACTACGAATTGGATAGATTGTAAGAACGCAAACATTAAATAATTGGTATCTCCTGATAATGTAGAAGCGAACTTTTCACCTGCAAACGCTGCTGTAATAATATAAAGAGGAGTCATTACCACCATCAAAGATAGATAGGTATCTTGTAAGAATTCAAATTGAGCTGGTAATTTCAAATCTTCAACAGATTTTTTCTTTTCGCCTTTTCCCCCAACTAGTTTCGCTACACCTGCTTCAAACACATACCCAACCGTACAAAAGTGTCCTAAAGCAATATCATCCATACCAGTAATCTTACGAACAAATGGTTGTGCAATCGCGGGCATAGCTACCGCAAATACGGCCCCAATGAAACCGCCTACTAAAATCAATGCAACACCACGTAAACCTGCAAAGTAACCAAATACTGTTGTCATAGTAGCCATCCAAAGAATTGCCTGACCAGTTAAAAAGATGTATTTCCATTTAGTGAACCGTGCAATGATAATATTAAAAACAAAGATAGCTAAGAAAGTTAGTGCGATATCACGACCCAATCCTAACTCATTCATTGCTTGGCCATTAATAGCTTCAATCGAAGGAATAATCCCTTGCATATGGAAACCTTCTGTAAAAATATGACCGAAATAGACTAAACTACCAACAATAATGCTAGAACCTGCGGACAATACCATAAACCCTAACATCGTCTTTAAAGAACCAGAAATAACTTGCCCTGTTGATTTCTTTTGCAAAATTAACCCCAACATAGCAATCAACGCGATTGTAACAGATGCCTGTGTCAAAATATTTTCGATAATAAAGTTAACTACACTCATTTTTTCCCACCCCATCTCTAGCTATCTCTATTTATTTTTAAGCTAAAACGCCTTTTTCCCTTAATACCGGGGTAATTTTTTCTTCAATCTCTGCCTT
Source organism: Peribacillus sp. 05N428 (assembly GCF_056397085.1). NCBI lineage: Bacteria > Bacillati > Bacillota > Bacilli > Caryophanales > Bacillaceae > Peribacillus > Peribacillus sp. 05N428. Next base: position 26,146 of record NZ_JBFTMS010000043.1, read on the forward strand.
AGATACAATATTTCTCAAATAAACAATTGTCGTTTGTTTAGGATCAACTGAAAATTTCTCGAATTGGGATTTGAAATTCTGTGCCGTAATAATAATATCGGGTTTTACTGAAACAGCAGACGAGATATCACTATGATCTAGCTTGGCGTTGACACCTAACTTGCTTAATACATCCTCTGCCGACATTTGACAAGCAAAACTGCTTCCTAAACCTGCTCCACATACAAATAAGATATTTACTTTTTTCATTTTGCCCTCTCCTCATTTTTCAATTTTGGGGTTATATACTTATCAATTGCTTTTAAAACTGTTACTTCCTCACTTCACTACCATATAAAACTTGATTAAACATGTTTACATCTTGTGCTGTAATTAACAGGTCTAATTTCTCTTCATCATTAATTAACTCAATCAGATTTTTCATCACATTTAGATGCGAATAAGAATCCACTGCGGCTAGACAAAAAACAATTTTCACCGGATCATTATCCGGATTTCCAAAATTAATTGGTTCCTTTAACGTCATGACACTAATGCCTAATTTGTTTACTCCATCTTCCGGCCTTGCGTGTGCTAACGCTAAATGCTTCCCTACTACTATATAAGGCCCATACTCTTCAACAGATTTAATCATGGCGTTTATATATCGTTCTTCAATGACCTCTTCTGTTAACAATACCTGGGCAGATTTCGTAATTGCCTCTTTCCAATCTTTACATTCTTGCTTTAGTAGGATGTTGGAATCCCTCAAAATATCCTGCAACATCGGCTGTATCTCCCTTGTATTAATTTTTAAATGATGTTCTTTAAAAGTATCTTCTACTTTGTGATAGCTTTCCTTTGTTACCTTACCGCCGCTTTCTACAATTAACATCAAAATATCCTGCATTAGCTGTGTAGCATCTAACTTATTGGAAACGATCCTTCTCTTATTCTTATTTTTGAGTAAAAAAACTTTAATTTCCTTCTTGTCACTTTCTCTTAATATTGGATTAAGCAATAATACAGGTTTTCTTGGATAATCAATTGAAATGGTCGTAAAAACTAAATCAACATCCAGCTTGTCAATAAAGGCTAATTCATACGAACTCAATATTGCAACAATCTCGATATTGAAATGCTCTTTCAAATTCGCAGCCAACAGCTTTCCAGTTGAAACCCCATGATTACAAAGCACAACTGCCTGATAAACATATTGTTCTTTCTGCTTAATCTGGCTGGCAGACGTTGAAAAATAAACGGTCAAAAACCCGATCTCATCTTCTGATAATTTTTTTTTGATGTAGTCCTCTATTTGCTTACTAAAGCAAGTGACTGCCTGATAAATCTCGGCATAGGACTCCTTAATAGTGTCTTTCAACGGATTAAATACCTGTAAATCGTTCTTCACCCTGCTTAATAACCCTGTGATATGCCTATACAAACCTTCATACAAATCTTCTTCTCTCTGAGAAAAGGGGATTCTGGTTACTTTTTCTACATGCTCAATTAATTGAATAGTTAATAATTGTGCGGTAACCCAATCGAATGAATTATTCATATCTTTTGGATTAAACGATTCGATTGTAAAAGTAGTATATTTAATTTCATTTAATGATGGATATAAACCAAACTCCATACAGATGGAATCGACAAAATTTCTGACAGGATCTTCTTTTATTTCGGCTCTAACTTTGGCTAATTCCCTAAGGGTATTTCCTTCTTGCAATCGCCTTACCCATATACCTAAAAAAAGAATGCTTTGATTCCGGTATACATGATTAATCTCCACTCTGGACTTTTCAAAGACTTCGTCATAATGTTCTCCAATGACCCTTAATGCATTTGTATCCAAATAATCAAGAACAAATTGATCTGTAAAAGTATTTACTGTATCTATATCTCGGTACTCCATTAGTTTAGCAATATCTGTCATACTGTTAATCACATCGTATAACATAGTGCGTATTGAGCGTTCATCGCCTTTTAATACAATACCTTGCTTCGTTAAACTCACTACAGAAATCCCATATTCCTTTAAAAACTGACGAAGTCTTCTCATATCCTCATCCAATGTACTTTTCGATACCTGCAGTTTTTCTTCCATTTTAAAGAGCATTGTCGTTCTTGTGGTATCGGCAATATCTAAAAGTAAGGCAAGAAAACGTTCATTGGGCCGATAATAATCTGTTTCTCTGTCATCACCAATTTTGGACAGGAGCTTTTCGCGATCCACATCAGTTAGGTCTAACTTCAACCCTTTTCCTCTTGTCGTCGTAATTGATGGATAATTATTTTCTGCCAGATATTTATTAATCAGGACCAATTCGTTTCGAAAAGTACGCTCGCTAATATTGAACTCTTTACTTAAATCCTCACAAGTCAAAAAGGTATTTACTGTCAAAAACCTGGTAAGTACTCGTTGAGTCCGTTCTTTCATGATAGTAACTCCTTTCATAGTTTCATTATAATTCGCAATATTTAAATAGTTTAGTACATCTTATTGCAACTTCAATTTGCAAAAATGTAAGCGTTAACACTTTTTATTCAAACTATAAATCAAATATCCATCGAAAAAAGATGTATCTCTTATAGGGGTACAGACACATACCTGTCACTTTAGGCGATAATTTGCCCTTATTTTAAGTGTTATTTTGCACATCGAACTTTAAAAACCCAGCTACCTTTTCAAGAGAAGATTAGCTGGGTTTCTTAATTATTTACATTCAATTATTTTTAGAACTATTCTAATCAGTTTAGTAAATAAAGCGATTGCGGGAACAGTATTTTTTTAAAAAAAACATATTGATTTCAAACCCTATATTACGTTTGATTCAAAGAAAAAGCGAAAGACCACTCATAAATTCTTCACATTTTTAATTAAGGGAAACGTGGAAACTGTTTAAAGTCTGGGGTGCGTTTTTCTTTGAATGCATCCCGTCCCTCTTTAGCTTCATCAGTTGTATAAAAGAGAAGTGTAGAATCACCAGCGAGTTGCTGTAAACCAGCAAGCCCATCTGTATCAGCGTTAAAAGCTGCTTTTAAGAACCGAAGAGCAGTAGGACTTTTTTCTAATAGTTCCTCACACCATTTAATCGTTTCAGCTTCTAACTGTTCTAATGGAACGACTGTATTAACAAGTCCCATACTTAAAGCATCTTGTGCATTGTATTGACGGCATAGGTACCATATTTCTCGTGCCTTTTTATGCCCCACGATTCTAGCTAAATAATTTGCACCGTATCCTCCATCGAAACTACCTACTTTAGGACCGGTCTGACCAAAAAAGGCATTATCTGCTGCAATCGTCAAATCGCAAATCACCTGAAGTACGTGACCACCACCAATTGCATACCCAGAAACCATCGCAATAACCGGTTTAGGAATAAATCGTATCAAACGCTGTAAATCCAATACATTTAAACGAGGGATTTGATCATCTCCTATATAGCCACCATGCCCTCGTATTTTTTGATCACCACCTGAGCAAAATGCCTTATCACCCTCTCCTGTTAAGATAATAACACCAATATTTGCATCATCACGTGCAATAGAAAATGCATCAATTAATTCCATTACAGTTTTTGGTGTAAAGGCATTATGTACATGTGGACGATTAATGGAAATTTTTGCAATCCCTTTATAAGTTTGATAAATAACATCTTGATATTTTCGTTCAGACACCCAATTGACAGACATATTTAGCCCTCCTAATATCTTTGTGATAAAAAACACATATCACCTTAAAAACTAGCTGCTAATTAGCAGCTAAAAACAAAAACATTAATTTATAAAATAGCTTTATCACTATTGGAAGCTTCCGTCTTTTCATCCACAAAATTCACTTTCATAACAATCTTTTGTATAAACCTTGGGAAAAAGTATGCTCCAAAGTAAGCAATAATAAATGCCATCCCCCAATTTTTTAACCATGCCTGTAGAAAAATATTATTGTAACCAACGTTTATTGAAACCAAAATAAATGAAATAAGCATACTTATACTAAAAGCCATTAAGAAAGCAAAAATAGCTTGTTTATATTTTATATTAATTTTCATAACTTCCCCCTTTAATTTTAAAGTCTATACTCTCAAAACTTTTTTAAAGTTCAGTAACCTCTACTGCCTCGTATTGAAAAATGGTCTTTTTCAAAATTGGGTTTTCACTGATTCCTTGTTTCTTTTGTTTGTTCATTTCCTTATGCTCGTCAACATGTTCTTCTCTTGATAACCATGTAATAAATTCTTTTTTAGTTGTCCACTTTGTTACAATTACATATTCTACACGGTCATTACTTTCCTTCTTCCAGCATTCTAATGCTAACAATCCTTGAACATCTTTCGTTTGGTCTATAGTGTTTTTTATCTTTACTATGATTTTGTCCTCATTGAACTTGTCACCTTCGAAGTGTGCTTGGTTGATAAACATAAATTTTATCCCTCCTATATATTACTTAACAAGTATCTTATTTACTAAGATATTATTTATAAGTAAAACTAACATAGGATTATGTTATTAGTCAATGAGAATTTTTATCAATTATAAAGTATTGCGGTGTGTATTTATTTTATTTTCTTATTAAGCTTACGAAATACACTTAACATTTGATCGATTTCTGTTTCTTCCAAATCATGAAGAAGTTTAACAAATGCCGTTGCTCGGTTTTCGATAATTTGATCCACAATCTCCTTCCCATCAGTCGTTAACGATAGCTGAACCACTCTTCTGTCTTCTTCTAATCTAAGACGATTAATTAAATTATGTCTCAGTAATGTGTCAGTAAGAACCGTTCCTCCACCTGAAGTAATTCCTAAGTATTTGGTAATATCTGATGCTGTACATGTCTTTACTCTATAAAGATATGTGAGAATCAGTATGTGTCCATCACTAAGATTGTACTTTGTCTTCGGGAAAAAATTATGTTGAGTTTTAGTTTTACTAAATATATTTTCAAACAAATCTTGAAATTCCTTTAGCTTAATATATCGTTGATCCAACTCCACATTCTCCTCCATTTATTCTAATTTGAACAGATCTAGCCAATTCATTGTAGCATAAGATTATATACTTTTTAACTCATTGGCTATCTGTTACTTTCAGTTCATAAATAAGGTTCCATAAAACAGACATTTATACTGTTAAAAATAACTTTATCAGAAAAATTGTAACTCGGAAGGGTTGATGTTTATGCAGAATGAACTTCCTCCATTAACAGCTTATTCTGAAGAACAACGACAAACAGCGATGACGAAGTATCACGTCATTGCGCCGTACCTTCGCTCTGAGAAAACATTGGCTGTCATTACAGTAGACACCGGAATCGCAAAAAGAACGCTACAATACTTGATTCGGGACTATGAACAATTTGGGTTAAAAGGGTTAATTCGAAAAACAAGAAGTGATGCTGGCAAAATACATTTAGATCCGGAGATTGTCGTGGCGATTGAACAACTTATTTTGAAGTACAGAAGAAATTCGCTGACGTCTATTCATCGAATGATCTGTGCGCAATGTCAGAAACAAGGCTGGCAACTGCCGAGTTATTATCAAGTGTATAAGGTATCGCAGTCTCTTTCGCAAAGCTTGAAGACGTTAGCGCATGGTGGCCAAAAAGCATATGAAAAAAATCAGTATGATTTAATCCATCGAAGAGAAGCGAGCTACCCTAATGAAATTTGGCAAGCAGACCATACATTACTCGATATCCTTGTGCTGAATGAAAAGGGACAACCCGAACGACCTTGGTTGACGATTATTTTAGATGATTACAGCCGAGCAATCGCTGGCTATTATTTAACCTTCCAAGCGCCTTCTGCCATCCAAACAGCACTCGCTTTGCATCAAGCCATTTGGCATAAACGAAATCTAGATTGGACGATTTGCGGAACCCCTGAACAGTTTTATACCGATCATGGCAGTGATTTTACATCGAATCATTTAGAGCAAGTGGCCATTGATTTAAAAATAAATCTCGTATTTTCAGCTGTAGGTGTTCCAAGAGGACGAGGGAAAATCGAACGCTTCTTTTCAAGCATCAACCAATTATTTTTACAAGACTTACCCGGTTATGTAGGAAACCGTCCCAATGATCCTCTTTTAACATTAAAAAAGCTTGATGAAAAATTAGCCCATTTTATTATGTACCATTATCATCATCGCATTCATGGAACAACGAAAAAAGCGCCGATTCGTGCTTGGAATGATGCAGGGTTTTTACCGAATATGCCGGAGAGTTTAGAAAGCCTTGATTTGTTACTGCTTCATGTTGCCAAACCGAGAAAAGTACATTCGGACGGTATTCATTTCCAAGGACTACGATATATTGATACCACTCTTGCAGCGTACGTTGGGGAAACCGTCGTGATTCGTTACGACCCACGAGACCTTGCTGAAATACGTGTTTTTTACGAAAATCGCTATTTATGTACCGCCATTTCTCCTGAAATCGCCGGTTATACAGTGGATTTAAAAGAGATTGTGTCTGCTAGAAATAAACGAAAACGCGCGTTAAAAAACCAAATCATGTCAGAGAAAACAGTCTTTGAAGACATTGTTCAGTCCAAACAAAGCCAATTAGAAGAAGATTCAGAGAAACCTGAGCCAACCAAGTCAAAGTTGAAGAGGTATTTCAATGAATAACACACAAACATTTATTGAAACGAAGGAATATAAGCGATTTGCAGAGTTTTGCGATGCCTGTATCCAGTATCAATATATGGGCATTTGTTATGGTCTACCAGGTGTTGGGAAAACGTTGTCGGCTAGACAGTATGCCTAGTGGGATTATCTCGAGAAGCAAATCAACTATGAAAAAGCTGAATTGATGGGCGCTCATGCTGACGAAAAAATCTTAGATTATCATACGCTTTTTTATACTGCCCCACCTGTTAGTGCAACGAAATTGACCAGTGCCATTCATGTGATGGGGATGCGATTCAATATGGTGAAAGACGTCTATCGGGTGCGTATTGGTGAGAAGGAAATGAACACTTCTAACGCTTTTGAAGGGATTCACTTAATTATAGTGGATGAAATTGATCGTTTGAAACTGCAACACATGGAGCAACTTCGTGATATCTATGATAAACATGACTTAGCCATGATATTCATCGGGATGCCAGGGATTGAAAAACGGTTAGCACGTTACCCCCATCTATACTCCCGCATTGGTTTTGCACACGAATTTCAGAAGCTCAGTAAAGATGAGATGCACCATATTTTAGAATATAAATGGGATGAATTAGGTATCTCCATTAAACGAGAGGACTTTACCGATTACGAGGCGCTCACAAGCATCATGAAAGTCACAAACGGTAATTTTAGACTCATTCATCGGCTATTTACTCAAATTGAACGTATTCTCGAAATCAATCACCTTACATCCATTACTACCGAGGTAGTAGAAGCTGTACGAAATAGCTTAGTAATTGGACGTAAATAATGAAGAAACCCAGCTGATCTTCTAATTTGAAGGTAGCTGGGTTTTAAAATTGGATGTGCAAATTATCGGGCAAAGTGACAAGAATTTTATTGCTATTTTGATTTATCTCAAAAACCATCGTTTTTGAGTTAGATGGTATAAGAAAATGGCAGCCTTCAGATTTAATGAAAGTTGCCATTTTATTTTGAGAGACGAATCTTCAAGGAAGCCTCCAATTATATAACTTTTATAATACCTTTTTTAAAATCTCTAGGTTTTCTTTGATGAATTCTTGATGCTTTTCTGCCCCTCGTATCTCACTCCAACCAACAGAACAAAATGCATCATAAAAAGTATAGAACGGCAGGATTTTTTGCAGATTAATCATAGGACGAATCGAATTATAGCCTTGTATGTATGGTTCTTTTGTATTTAGATGTTTACACCAAATATCACGATTAATTTTTGTGAAATCATTTTCTGTTGAGCCTAAACGTGCACTTTCGAAATCAATAATTCCTTTCACGTTATTATCCTTTACTAAAATATTTCCGGGTCTAAAATCCATATGTATTAAAAAAGGACCATCTGGAGCTGGTAAAGAATAAAAATGTTTTTCGAAATAGTGGATACTCTTATCAAATAAACCTTTTGATAAAATCGCCTTTGCATACTCTGAAAAGTACTCAAATTTTTGTTGAATGAATGCTCTCCATTCTTCTGGCTGATATCTTTCAATAGTTTTACTTTTTTTAAAGAACGTTGCAGGTATGGAATGCAGCTTTGCGTGACTTACGCCTATCTCATAGGCTAATGCTTTATCGATTATCTTTGTAGATATTTCTCCATCTATTGCCTCTAATAACAATGCTCCAGGTATCACATCATTTCCTTCCCAAAAATCTAGTACTCTGGGCGTATTTAACTTATCTTGGAGTATTAGAAGAAATTCGTATTCTCGCATTAACTTAGTCTTTGAATAGGGGATTTTAACAAACACTTGTTGTTGATTGTTTAAAATTAATTTATAGACAGTTGAGCTATACGACTCTGGAACACTGTTAATTGATAAAACATTCAGTCGAAACTGCTGAATAACTTGTTGTAAAATTTCCACCAGATTTTATCCCTCCCTAATTGTCGTTCCTTCATTTTTTGCCCAAGTCTTAAATATTCGATAACGGAATCTCCTTACACTAATTTTATCTTAAACAGCGAAAGCCGACACTAAATAAGTGCTTTAGTATCGGCTCATATTCTTAAACAATTTTATTGTCAGTATACCTAGGCTATTTTCGAGTGGAGATATCTTTTTTATCAGACTTAAAATGTAAAATAGCGCTTAAAACAGGTGCAAAATAACGCCTAAAGTGACAACACATACCCATCAAGCTAACACCAATGAGTACTTAAAGTAGAGCCATTTTTACAAAACAATCGTTCATACCACTAAAGAAAGATCTGCCAAATAAGCCTTCGGTAGGTCATTTTGCTTTTGAAGGGATTCACTTAATTATAGTGGATGAAATCGATCGACTGATACTGCAACACTTAGAGCAACTTCGTGACATCTATGATCAACATGACTTAGCTATGATATTCATCGGGATGCCAGGGATTGAAAAAAATATCCCCAGCATTACTCCCGCATTGGTTTTGCTCATGAATTTCAGAAACTCATTAAAGACGAGATGCACCATATTTTAGAATATAAATGGGGTGAATTAGGTATCTCCATTAAACGAGAGGGCTTTTCCGATTACGAGGCGCTCACAACCATCATGAAAGTCATAAACGGTAACTTTACCGTCTATTTCTCAAATTGAACATATCCTCGAAATCAATCACCTTACATCCATTACCACCGAAGTAGTATAGGCTGCACGGAATAGCTTAGTGATTGGACATAATTAATGAAGAACCCCAGCTAAACTTCATATGAAGGTAGCTGGGGTTAAAAGTTGGATGTGCAAATTATCACTTAAAACACGCGCACAAAAGTTTACATATTCCTCTTTTTGTTCTTGTTTATGTCTAAAAGATAGTCTGTAATTAAAAGTATAGAAGATATAACTTTAGGCAAAAAAAGGGTATGAGCAAATGAAAGTTGGATATGCAAGGGTATCGACAGTTGGACAGTCGCTTGAAAGCCAAATTGAACAATTAATAGAATATATATGGAAAAAGAAAGTGGAAAGAAAACAGATCGCCAGGATTTAGACAATGCAAGAAAAGCATTAAGAAAAGGTGATAAATTAGTCGTTACTAAAATTGACCGCTTGGCCCGTTCTGTTAGGGACCTTCATAATATTGCTATTGAATTGGAAGCTGAAGGAGAAGGCAATAAAAAACGTCCTTTTCAAATCGAACAGTGATGTGTTCAAAAAAGGACGAGTTTTGGAACAAATAATAACTTATTTATAATATCGTGCTTAATCGATAAAAATCATAAACGCCAATCCATAGATATGGGTTGGCGTTTTGGCGTACTTCTTAAAGTTACAAATATGATTAGTTCATTTTATAAACAACATATTAAGAAATGTTTTTCAATTCCTCTGTTAATCGTAGGAATTCTTCTTTGTTTTGATCCTGTAATGACTGGTCAATCTCTTTTCGGATTTGCTCTTTTCGGAAATTAAGAAGGGCTTTGTTTAACACCATTTCAGCAAATTCAGAATCCTTAACGTTTATTTCAGGTTGTGGTGGTGTATTAGCCAAATTCTTTTCCATAGGAAACCAACTCCTTGACCTTTTTTCTATTATACCACCAATTTTCGGAATATTCAAATATTTATCAAAGTAGTTCCAATAATATATCTATTAGACAGATTGTTTTCTTCCATTTTTCTATTTTTGTTTATGTAAAAGCTTATTTTTCATAAACAATGGGGACTAATTCCATCCCCACCTTTTGGGCTGCAATATAGCGTCTGTAACCGTCCCTAAGGATCTTTGTATCCCTATTTATCATAATGGGTTCATCTAAGCAGCCTGTCCGTTTAGCATGATTTAAAACTTGTTGTGTTTTTTCGACACTCGGATTGGAATTTAAAAACTCTTCCGTTACAACAATCTGATTTAGTAAAATAAACTCTTCTGTTTCATCTGGTTTCATTTTTATTTTCACCCCTATCTGAAGTCTAATTATATTCTTTATTCACCTATTATAAGACCGATTTAATCAGCTATTCTCACTTTTTTCATCCTAAGGCCACCATTTGGCAACCCTCTTATGGCGCTAACGCATCCTATAGTGTAATTCATTTGTTCACATGTTAGTTCAAATAGAGGATAAATTAAAAAAGAGCAGATAATTTTTAGGTATCTGCCCTTCCTTTTTAACAGTTGGAATGACTATTGATTGCCTAGACTAAAACATTATCATTACGACCAAACGTTCAACATTATATCCCGCTAATACTTATCCATCAAATATATATAAATACTTGCTTTAATAAAATTATTTTGTTCATTAAATTAATAAAGTTTTTAAATTGATTTTCAAGGTATATCCCTCTTTCATAGTCGAGCTAAATAAAGGGGACTGATCCTATTTCTCGAAATAAAAAACCGGGCGGCATCAGCCGTCCGGCCCATTCTGTATTCCATTATTGTTTGCGATGTTCAAAGGTTTTACATGCCGTTTCCTCAACATTGTCAGCGTCATTGTTATCAAGGCCCACGACATAAATGGAGTCGGCAACACATTGATTCCCCTCGGCCCAGTACGTACAATTCTCTACGTTACACAAAACTTCGAGTTTCATAAAATGTCTCCTCCTCTTTATCGTTTAGTAACATATCCCCGTTTTTGTATATGGATAAACTCACATAAGCTTTTTCCTTCTTCTATGGAACTACCCAAATGTCTGTAAAACCAAGCTCACACTCGCCTTCTTTGCTGACCATAAGAGAGCAGATAGATTGGAATTCACCATGCCTTCAGCTGTTTCTGGAGGCAATTATCAAAAGTCTGACGAAGCAGCCATACCTACTTAATCTAAACCAGCTAATAGGATGTCAATATCTTTCTCTAAAATTTTCAATTCCCTTATGGTATACTATTTTTGTTCATGACAAATAACCCTCCAAAACCCTTTTGGAAGGATTTTTCTCTGTTTCACAAAATCGTTAATCAGGCTAAATCTAGGAATGCTTCTTTTCTCTTTAATAAAGCGTAAATCCAATGAAGCAACTTATTCATAC
>NZ_JBFTMS010000044.1:0-36978 GCF_056397085.1 Peribacillus sp. 05N428
ATTCCTATTCCTGTTCGTCGAGCCAAGATTTTATTCCACGCTTCCTCCAGCCCTTACCTCACGATAAGTACCTTGCGCTTCCTTAGTGGTTGGTCGATGTGTACCCCCACAGTGGACTTTCACCACCTAGATAGATGCCATGCCTGGCACACAAGTAAAAAGCTGCCTTAAAGACAGCTTCAATCTTATTATTTGCTCTCAAATGATAACCAATTGTATTTTAACTACCGTAAATAACTGTTTCAAAAGCTAATAGCAGTTGTATTTCTTAGATGAGATCAACTGCTTTCTTTGTGTTTTTTTGTTCCCTATAGGGAAACCTCTAAAGGTTAAGGCTTTTATGCAATCATTATTTAATAAATCCATTGAGAAATTGATATAACTCTTCTAATTCACTTTCTTTTGCCACAATACAGTTAGGGTATTGTTTTATCTCTGCTACGCTGGATAATTTAAAATCATTCGGAGTCGGGAGGCCAGAAGCACAAATCATTAAAAAGTCAACAAAGTGAATTAACCCAGTCACTGCTGACGTTTTTATGGTCATTTGCCCCATTGCTCGCCCTGCAAATAAACCCTTCATTGCACTTTTTCCACCTGTTCTTTCTATTACTATTCTACTTTCGTCTATTACTACTTTTGTTCCTGATTTTAAATCAAAAGTTTTCAACTTCTCAACCTCCTACTTTTCCCTTAATATTACAACATCTTTATATGAAAATGGCTTATAAATGTCAATGAAAATAAGCTTCAACTAACCTGCCCAGTTTTTTGAATAAGAAAAAGGTTGCCGAAAAAAACCCTAGTTAAAGTGTTAATATAAAGATTCATCAACAAGTTCTTATTGGCAAATTGAGAAATATTTTTATTTCATCATAAACTTAGTCCATTTATACACATTATACATCTAATGTTAATGAAAGCTGCATTCGTAAAGATTGTTGCAATAATAAGGAATCATTTTTTTGGGAGTATAATATAGAAAGTTCTTCCAAGAAAGAAACAACCGCTTGAAAATCTAATATTAATCCAACATCTATGAGGTGAATTTTTTGGTATAAAGTATATGGGAAGTAAGTAATGACATAATCATGATCTAAACGCCTCCCGTTAGACAAAATAAAGAAAGGCCCAAATATCAAGGATTTGAGCCTTTGGTATTTGATGACCTGTGCGGGATTCGAATATACAAGAAAAGAATAAATGGTGTTTGTCCCTAAATAGAAATATAATTTAATAGATATATGAAAAAGTAAGTATGAAAAGGTGGAGTTTCATTGGATATTTTATGGTGGGGGTTAACGATCGTCTTATTTGCTTTAAGTTTTGTAGGAATTGTCTATCCTATTATTCCTTCGGTTGTTGCCATTTGGGGAGGATTTGCAGTTTATCAATTCCTGGTTAATCCTGATGAGTTATCGTTATGGTTCTGGATCAGTATGGTTGTGTTGAGCGGTGTATTAATCGCGGCAGACATTATCGCAAACAGTTATTTTGTTAAAAAGTATGGGGGGTCAAAAACATCCGAGACAATAGCAGCTATTGCCACGATTGTTGGTTCATTTGTCTTTCCTCCTTTTGGAATAATTCTCGTACCATTTTTAGCAGTCCTCGTTTCGGAATTAATCATTCAAAAAGATATAATGAAGGCTGCTAAAGTTGGGTTTGCAACTATCATCGGTTTTTTAGGCGGCAGTTTAGCCAAAGTATTAATTCAATTATTGATGATTGTTTGGTTTATTTTAGCGGTAATCTTTTAATTATTTATAAACGGCCGCATAAGGAAAAAGCTGACTTTCAACAGTCAGCTTTTTCTATTAACAGAAGTCCGTACAAGATAAGAAAAAAAGTGATGGCGGAAAAGGAACTATTAGTGTGGCCTATTGTGAACACTTCTTTAACGATAGAACTTCTCACAACTGCTCCCTTCTGTGTCAAAACTCAAGACATGATCCCCGCCCAAGTTTTTACAGCCGTGGCTAAAATCAATAGAGCCAGTATGACTTGCAGTACTTTTACATTCATTTTTTTACCGGCCATTGCCCCAAGCGGAGATGCTATTAAGCTAGCTACAACCATGATCAACGCCGGATAGAAGTCAACTTGACCGGTTGAGATTTTCCCTGCTGTTGCACCAACGGATGAAATGAAAGTAATGGCCAATGAAGAAGCAATCGTGACCCTTGTTGGAATTCTTAAAACGATAAGCATGATGGGAACTAATAGAAAGCCCCCTCCGGCACCGACTATCCCGGCGCCTAAACCAACGATTAATGCCAGGATGGCCGCAAGCCATTTGTTAAAGGTAACTTGCTCTACAGGAATGTCATCTATCCCTTTCTTCGGAATGAACATCATGACAGCCGCTATCAACGCCAAAATGCCATAGACGATATTCACTCCGTTTTCCGACATCGATTGTGATCCAAAACTTCCAACCACGCTTCCGATCAACACACTGATCCCCATGTAGAGAATTAGCGTTTTATTTAAATGTCCGCTCTTACGATAGCTCCATATACCTCCGATGGAAGCGAATAAGACTTGTACAGCGCTAATGCCTGTCACATCATGGGCACTAAATGCCGCTAAACCGAAGATTGGGGGAATAAACAGCAGCATTGGATAATTTATTATCGAACCGCCGATGCCGAGCATCCCTGAAACGTATGAACCTATAAAACCAATCAAAAAGATGGTAATGATAAAGGTTATATCCATTTTAAGTGCCTCCCTTAAAAGAAGGGAAACCAAATGGTTCCCCTCTCTTTATCAACCTTTTCTGATCCAAAATTTCAGTATATCATTTTCTTCTGCTGTTTCCATCAGTTCATGTCCACCGGATTTTGACCACGCGGCTAAGTCTGCTTTAGCTCCTTTATCGGTTACATGTATTTCCAGCACTTGCCCGGTTTGCAAATCATTCATCGCTTTTCTCGTTTTGACGATCGGCATTGGACATGCAAGTCCCTTAGCATCTAGCACTTTATCTGCATTCATATTTCATCTCTCCTATTTTCTTGGTTTCTATTTTTATCGATATTAGCGAACCGCACAGCGATTTGGTCCAATTTCCATTTCGCGCTGTTTTTCATTATCGGGTTCGATTTTCCCCATATTGGTTTCGCGAATTTCTTGATAGGCGTTTGGCTGAGGCGGTAAATTACCTGTTACCAGCTCTCTGAATTCCGTTTCATCTGCTATATTCAATCCGTGATTTTCAGCAAATAGCGAACCCAACTTTTTAGCGACGCTTCCATCTTCATTCAATTCATCAATGATCATGAAATGTGATGGCAATACAATTAACTCTTCTGATAATTCTTTATAACGTGTATACAGTGTTTCTCTCAAGTCCCCTACCCAATCCTCAGCCAAACCAGCTAGGTCCGGTCTGCCAATGGAATCGATGAATAGTATATCCCCGCTTAGCAAGTATTTTTGATCCACCACAAATGAAGTCGACCCAATGGTATGTCCCGGGGAGTATAATGCTTGGATATCAATCGCTGTATGACCGATCGTTATCACTTTCCCGCTTTCTAACGGCTGATATTCAAAAGTTACCTCAGCCGCATCCTTTGGGGGCAGCCAGTAAGCTGCATTTGTTACTTCCGCGATTCTTCTTCCACCTGAAATATGATCGGCATGTAAGTGCGTATCCAGAACATGTGTAATCTTCACCCCGATATCATCTGCGAAATCAAGATAGGCATCTATCATTCTTGTGGAATCAATAACGGCTGCTTCCCCATTGGAAACGACCATGTAAGATAAACAGCCTTTACCAAGTCGAACAAATTGATAAATTTCGGCGCCATTTGTCAATTCGCCTATCCTCACTGGTTCCAAGTGTTCACTCCATGCTTTCATGCCGCCCTTTAAATAAAAAACATCCAATCCAGCTTCAGATAACATTTCAGCAACCATGACGGATGAGCCTTCCTTTGCACATACTACCAGGATTTCTTTATTGGCCGGGATTTGATCGAGAATTTCTTCCACGCCATCCAGTAGATCAAAGTAAGGGATATTAAGGAATTCGAAATTCCGCCCTTCAATTTTCCAATCATTAAAGTCACTTTCATTTCGAACATCAAAAATAAATAAGTCGGTTTTATTGATTACTTTCTTTGAAACTTCAGCGGCTGTCATTTGCTTAAACGCCATATCGGATACCCCCTATAGTATTAATGTTTTCAAAAAATTTTTCCTTCATTAAAAGGTTAATGTAACATCAGCATCTTTCGCGAACTCCAAAAATGTGACTGCTCCACCTACTTCGATACCACCAACGAAAGCTTCTTTTTCCATGCCCAATACGTCCATGGTCATTTGACACCCAATAAACTTGACGTCCATTTCCTGTGCCATAGTAACTAACTCAGGAATGGAAGGAACATTGGCCTTTTTAAACCCTTCGGCAAAATGCTCCTTACCCTCAGGCAGAGGAAGTTTTCCATTCGCGTCTTTATGAATTAAGTTCAAACCTTCGAAAGTAAAGAAAATGGCCACTTCTTGATCTGTTGCTGCCGCTGCCGTTGCGATGTTAAACACTTTATATGCATCAAATAAGCCACCATTACTTGCGATTATGGCTACTTTTTTAGTCATGATCTATTCCTCCATTTTATAGTTTTCATTCATTCACAGATTTTTGGGAAGGACCGTTCCATTGGCTCATGCCGGGTACAACATTGAATACCTGTTCAAATCCAGCACTGGTCAGTTTTTGTGCAGCAAGATCACTCCGGCTGCCTGTACGGCAAATCACGAAAATCTCTGACTCTATATCCAGTTCACCCATACGTTGTTCCAATTCCCCCATTGGAAGGGATCTTGCTCCTGGAATGTGATTAAAAGCATATTCTGCGGATTCTCGTACGTCCAGAATGACCATATTTCTATTTTCTTCCATTACTTGTAGAAGTTCTTCATTGAAAATGGTTTTTTCATGCTTCTTCACTTCTGTTTCTTCTCCGCTTGCTTTCCGAAGATAATGTTTTAGTGTCGTTCCTTCTTCAACCGTACCCAAGTATTGGTGACCTGAACTTTCCGCCCAGGCTTTCATATCGGCGGTTGACCCTTTATCAGTTGCTTGAACTTCGAGTACTTCCCCCGCTTCCAGGCCATTCATGGCTTTTTTCGTTTTTACGATTGGCATTGGACAAGCTAAACCTTTAGCATCCAAAACAGAATTTGTTTTAATCATTTTTAGTTCCTCCTGTGTCTTTTATAGGGATGGGGGTATATTCAAATTTAAAATTTTTCTGTGGGACCTTCCCATTCATTCATACCACCTATCATGTTCAACACTGTATATCCATGATCCTCAAGTAACTGTGCTGCCCTTGAACTTCTGCCCCCTGACCGGCAAACCATGATATACTCTTTTGATTTATCCAAGTCCTGCATTCTAAATTCCACCAGACCCAACGGGATGTTCACAGCATTTGGTATTTTCCCTGTTTTTACTTCATCCGCTTCCCGTACATCAATGATGTGGACTGGGGAGTTCCCCTTCAATAATGCGTTCACTTCATTCGGTAAAATTTTTTTCATCTTTATAAGAACCTCCTTTTATTCGCGCCAAGAACTCATGCCGCCTTTTACGTTGGTGACTTCTTTAAATCCAAGTTTTTTCAATGCTTTACACGCATTACTGCTCCTCATCCCGCTTTGGCAGATTACAATCACTTCTTTGTCTTTTGACAGTTCCTGTGCCCTTTTGCCAAGTTCGTTTAAAGGAATGTTTTTAAAGTCCTTTATGTGATTGCTCCGATATTCATTAGGAGTACGGACATCAATCAATTGCTTATTTCCTCTATTTTTCAACACAGCTTTTAGCTCTGCCGCATTTATATTTTTTATCCCCTTTACAGGGACAAAGCGCTGATATAAAAACCAAACAATGAAACCTAATATGATGAGATTAAATATAGTTCCCAATGGACCCATCCCTCCGGTACCCAAATTTATATAAATAAGTTTACATTTCCATCCTCTGCTTCAGCTAAATAAGCAGCAACACCTGCATACTCAATTCCATCCAATAATTCCTCTTGCTGTAAACCCAATAAATCCATTGTCATCGTACAGGCTATAAGTTTGATTTCCTGTTCCTGAGCCAACTCAATTAAATTTGGGAGTGACATGGCGTTATGCTTTTTCATCACATGTTTGATCATTTTAGGTCCCATCCCAGCAAAGTTCATGTTTGATAGACCCATTTTATCAGAACCACGCGGCATCATTTTCGCAAACATTTTTTCAAGAAATCCTTTTTTTAATGAAATCGGCTCATCCTTCCTTAAAGCATTCAATCCCCAGAATGTATGGAAGATGGTCACTTCATGATCGTAAGCCGCCGCCCCATTTGCAATGATATAAGCAGCCATTGCCTTATCATAATCACCACTAAATAAAATGATCGTCGTTTTTTTCTTTTCAGTCATTATGCTTCCCCCTGATAGAAATTTCATTTTTACACCTTTATACCCAGTGGGGTATATATTATGCTAAAAATATAGTGCGTCAACCCACTTCACTAAAATAAATGGTTATCTTTATTTGCTTGGTCCATGATTGATTGAAGTCAAACCTTCATTCACTTCGAAAATTTTTCCATTAACCTTCTCTATACCAAACCCATTTAACCGAGCTGTATGCATCGTCAAGTACTTACATGCGCATTCCTTCGTTTCAAACAGATAAATGCCGCCTGCTTTCTTTGCCTCACTGTCTTCGGTCCAAATCTTCCAGATCAAGCCTTCTTCATCATTAATGCTTTTTGCTAAATCTGTAAATTCTTTTACCATTTTGTTGCCGAAAGGTCCCTCCATTTTAAAATCCACTTGTAAAATATAAGACATGAATAACACTCCTTTTTCTACAGTTCAGGTCAATTCTTTTACCTGCTTTTTATCAGTAAATTAACCGCTTCCTTGACTAGATGATCAGTCCCCTCTCCATTCTCGACGTTTTCCCGAACGCATTGCTCAAGATTGGCACTTACGATAACACCCATGGTCCTATCGATGGCACTTCGCGCAGCCGACAACTGAGTGACGATTTCCCTGCAATCTTTTCCCTGCTCCATCATTCCAAGAACACCCTTGATTTGTCCTTCAATCCGCTTCAAGCGATTAATGACACTTTTATCATACTCCATACTCCGCCCCCCATCTATTTACAATCGTTAATATCATAACTGATTACATTAATTCCATTTCCGATTAAGAAGCTCAGACCCAAGGTCACTTCTCCAAGCAATTATTGTGAATTTGTTCATTTTCTCTTGAATTTGCGTGCTTTACTCGTGAGTTTGAGCGTTTTACTCATGAATTTGCACGTTTTACTCGTGAGTCTGGGCATTTTACTCGTGAATTTATTCATTGATAACTCGTGAGTTCATATTATACCTATAGGGGTATATTGTCAAGCCGTTTAATTCACACTTTAATAAAAAAATAAGCGCCACTTAGTACTAAAACACAAAATGATATTTTTAGATTAAACTGATTACTTGGAGGGAGAGCATTACGCCCATATGAAGCCAAACCAAGATGATGAAGTGGCTGATATTTTCTACAACGGCCCTAAGAAGTCCCCTTTAGCAAAAAATGTGAGCAAATCACTATTATTTCAAAACGCATCCAGTAAGCCAAAATAAAAAGACCCAAACCCCTTTAATTTAAAGGATTTGAGCCTTGGGTCCCGTTTATCTTTGTTTTTAACTTGTATATCTAAAATATTGAAGAGTTTACATGCTTTTTATTTGCCAATTTAAAACCCAATATAGATTACTATAATAACAAACATAGAAAGCAAAAATTGGTGGGAATGAGTGCGGTTCAATACCGCCTTCACATAATTCAATTAACAGCTTAGTAAAAAATCTTTTGGGGTACAGTTGTTTAACGTCCTACTACGCTTTTACCTTGAATGGGGACAATTCTACTGTTCCCCCATCCCATCAAGATTGTTTGACCCAAAGTTTTCGAGCAATGCACGCGCTTCATCTGTTGACTCTGTGTTCATTAATTGAACTCTTAATTCACTTGCCCCTCGAAACCCACGAACATATATCTTAAAAAAGCGATGAAGAGCCTTGAATGAACGTAGCTCTAATTTTGAATATTTATCATGGAGATCCAGATGCAACCTTAAGAGATCAAGCAATTCCTTACTACTATGATCCTTCGGTTCTTTTTCAAAGGCAAATGGATTATTGAATATACCACGCCCAATCATAACCCCATCAATACCGTATTGATGAGCGAGCTTTAAGCCAGTTTGACGGTCAGGGATATCCCCATTGATCGTTAAGAGCGTATCTGGTGCCACCTGGTCACGAAGTTTCTTAATCTCCGGGATTAGTTCCCAATGAGCATCCACTTTACTCATTTCCTTTCTTGTACGCAGATGAATGGAGAGATTAACAATGTCTTGTTTCAATATGTGTGTTAGCCAGTCGTGCCATTCGTCCACATCCGTGAAACCAAGCCTTGTCTTTACACTTACGGGCAATCCTCCTGCTTTTGCTGCTTGTATTAATTCTGCTGCAACTTCTGGACGACGGATAAGGCCACTTCCCTTCCCATTCTGTGTCACATTAGGTACAGGACAGCCCATATTGATATCAATACCCCGAAAGCCTAGTTTCGACATACCTATGCTCATTTGCCGAAAGTATTCAGGCTTATCCCCCCATATATGGGCTACAATTGGTTGTTCATCCTCTGTAAAAGTCAAACGCCCACGTACACTGCGGATGCCCTCTGGGTGACAATAACTCTCCGTGTTTGTAAACTCTGTAAAAAACACATCAGGTCTGGCTGCCTCACTCACTACATGGCGAAAAACTACATCGGTCACATCTTCCATTGGTGCCAGTATAAAAAAAGGTCGTGGTAGATCACGCCAAAAATTATCTATCATATTCAAATTCCAATCCTTTCATTATGGGTTACCAGGCTAACCCCTTATCCCAAAATTAAAAAGCAGAATGTCCCTGCTTCCTTTACACTTATACCATGCTTAAGCACTTTTTATCAAACTGCAGAAATTTTTTTTTCACGAAACCCATCCGACTTCCATATTCCCCCTCCTAGTTTAGAGCCGCAAATGCTCGAAATAGTTTTTCATACACCCAAGTACATAATTTCTAGGGGGCAAAGCCAACATATAAGGAAAGAAATTGAAATGGTCGAGGAGGAAATAATTTGAAGGCATCTGATTTGTTTGTAAGATGTTTAGAGAATGAAGGGGTTCAGTTTATTTTTGGGATACCTGGTGAGGAAAATACGGATCTTATTGATTCTCTAATAAGCTCTGATATTGAATTTATCTTGGTTCATCATGAACAAGCTGCAGCTTTTATGGCAGACATCTATGGCCGGCTAACTGGAAAGCCAGGCGTCTGCTTGGGCACATTGGGACCGGGTGCAACCAATTTATTGACAGGGATAGGAAGTGCTTATCTGGATTATTCCCCTGTTGTCGCGATTACAGGTCAGGCGGGCCTTGATCGCATTCATAAAGAGTCGCATCAATATGTGGACATTATTGGCGTTTTCGAGGAAGTTACGAAATGGAATCAACAAATTAAGGTGCCTCATACGATTCCGGAAATTATCCGTAAAGCATTTAAAACGGCTGTCATTGAAAAGCCGGGAGCTGTTCATATAGAACTTCCGGAAGATGTGGCGATGATGGATACAGAAGGGGAACCTCTTCCGGTTACACCAATGCCTAGATCCCGCCCAGCCGAGGAAGAAATCAAAAAAGCCGTCGAATTAATAAATCGCGCTAAAAAGCCTATTATTTTAGCTGGTAATGGCGTGATCCGCGATGGAGCTTCTGAGGTTTTGCGGAAATTTGCAGAAGAGAAGCAAATTCCCGTTGTGAATTCGTTCATGGCCAAAGGAGTTTTACCTTCTGACCATCCATTGTCCCTTTTTACAGTAGGGATGCAAGCAAGGGATTATGTTCTATGCGGATTTGATTTGGCCGATCTTATTATCACCGTCGGCTATGATTTCGTCGAGTATTTGCCAAAGTATTGGAACGATGAGGCAATGAACCCGATTGTTCATATTGATGCTCGACCCGCCGAGATTGATGCCTATTACCCCGTTCAAGCAGAATTGGTCGGGAACGTTAGCGAGGCACTTGAAGCCTTGACGACTGGTGTAGCAAAAAAAGAACTTTGGCCAGAAGTGAAAAGGTTAAGGTCCCAAATCATTGAAAAATTTCATTCTTCGGATGATGTATCAGGAAGCCCAATTATCCCTCAGCGAATCATTGCCGATTTGAAAAGGGCGGAAAAGGGTAATGCCATTGTCATTTCGGATGTGGGTGCCCATAAATTATGGATTGCCCGGATGTATCAGCCGGAAATCCCTAATCATACGATCATTTCTAATGGCTTTGCATCGATGGGAATTGCCATTCCTGGCGCAATTGCAGCCAAATTGGCAAAGCCTGATAAACCTGTCATTGCGGTTACAGGGGATGGTGGATTCCTGATGAATGGAGTTGAATTGGCAACGGCAAAACGTCTAGGTCTTGCCTTCGTGATAGTCATTTTCCATGATTCAAAATACGGCCTAATTGAATGGAAGCAATTGAATAAATTTGATCGTACGAATGCCATTGAATTTACAGATCCAGACTTTTTAGGGTTCGCAAAAAGTTTTGGGGTTAAAGGAGTGAAAGTAACCCACTCCGATGAATTGCTACCTGCATTGGAAGAAGCGCTTTCGAGTCAGGAAATTGTCTTGATTGATGTGGATGTCGATTATTCGGAAAATGTAAAGCTCTCGAAAACATTAGGTGATTATATTTGTAAATTATAGAAGCGGATATTATTGGAGGGATTTCAGATGAAGAAAAAGTGGCAATTGTGGATCGGTGGTAAATGGCGGGAGGCTAAATCATATGAGCCATTATATAACCCCCATTCAAACGAAGAAATTGCACAAATCGGACAGGCTGAACCAGCGGATGCCATTGAGGCGATTGTGGAGGCAAATGCTGCTTTTCAGAAATACCGATCCTACCCGGCTCATGCACGAGCAGAAATTTTATTTAAAGCTGCTGCAATCATGGAAGAACGCAGTGAAGAACTTGCAAGAATCATTTCTCTGGAGGCGGCGAAAACGATTCGAAATGCTCGTGAAGAAATGAATCGTACGGTTCAGACCTATCGTTTTGCTGCAGAAGCGTCCAAGAACAATTATGGAGAACAGATCCCGATGGATGCGGCAGTCGGTGGGGTAAACCGTTTTGGCTTCACGGTTCGCACCCCGATTGGCGTCGTTACCGCGATTACCCCATTTAACTTTCCCTTTAATCTGGTTGCCCATAAAGTGGGTCCAGCTATTGCCGCTGGAAATTCGATTGTGTTAAAACCTGCCGAACAAACCCCATTGAGCGCACTGGTTCTTGCCGATATTTTTAAAGAAGCCGGGTTGCCAGATGGAGTATTGAACATCATACCTGGCAAAGGCGATGTTTTAAGTGAAGCCTTGACGACCCATCCACATGTAAAAAAAGTGACTTTCACAGGCAGTGTAGAGGTCGGACACCTTATCCAGCAGCAGGCAGGCTTCCGTAAGCTTACACTTGAACTCGGGTCCAATTCCCCTTTCATCATTGATGAAGGAGTCGACATCGATCAAATTATTCAAAGAAGTGTAATGGGTGCATTTACGAATAATGGGCAGGTGTGTATCTCGATTCAACGGATTTATGTCCACAAATCACTATACCAACAATTTTTAGATCGTTTCGTCAGTACCACAAAACAGCTTGTCATCGGTTCACCTCTCGAGGAAAATACAAATATTACAGCGGTGATTTCAAAAAAATCATTGGAGCGGTTACAAAGTTGGATTGATGAGGCAGTACAGGAAGGAGCAAAAATTGAGTGCGGCGGTACAGTGGAAGGCAATGTACTATTGCCTACCGTTTTAACCAATGTAAATCGTGACTCAAAGGTATTTCGTTTCGAAGTATTTGGTCCGATTGTCTGCATTTTCCCTTTCGATACGCTGGATGATGCCATCAATGATGCAAATGATTCGCGTTACGGCTTGAACTCAGGAGTGATGACTCCGAGTATAGAACGAGCTTTTTATGCGGCGGAACGCTTGGAAACAGGTGGAGTCGTAATCAATGATATCCCAACTTATCGAATTGATAATATGCCTTATGGCGGCTGGAAAGACAGCGGTGTTGGCCGGGAAGGCGTCAAATATGCGATGCAGGAAATGATGGAGCAGAAGTTTATCAGCTTTAAAATAAGCGACCATTGAGGAATATTAACCCCTGGTAAATGAGACGGCGATATCTTAAGGATCTCGTCTTCTTGTTTTGTCGTACATTATTTTTTTATTGTAGTCTTTGTTATTAATGGGCACAATCGGAAATTATTATTCTTCCACTTGCCGCATCGAACTTCAAGTCTAAAAGGGGTGAGTCGTCAATTGTTTCCAGAATGAGATAGAAGATTATTCTTAAAAAATAAAAAGCCACCATTTACGGCAGCTAATTACTTCAATTCTTAATTATTTCAGCACCATAAGAGTTGTCGATTATACAGCGCCATGTACCCTTGGAATCCTTTTTAAAAACATATGTCGCTGTTCTTTCCATCGAGAATTCGGAATCGTCCTTTTGATTGGCACTTAGCTGGGCTTGTGCCACAACCAATGCCGTATCACCCGTTTCGATTATTGCCATCTTTTCTTGATTGACGATTAAACTATGATTAAAGTATTCAGCGATAGCTATGAATGCCCGGCGAATTTCATCTTTCCCTTTTGCGACCGTTCCAGGTTTGACAACTAAAGTCGCATCCTCTGAATAGAACTCCATTAAATGATCGAAATCCTCATTATTTATGGCCCTGTCCGCATTTTTTATGACTTGTTCCAGCTCATGATTCTGCATATTCACCCTCCTATTCAGCTTCTTTTAATCAGTCCGCTCTTTAACTATTTGATGTTCGACTGCCAGGGTGGGATATCCTGCTCATTAAGAGAATAGAATCATTTAAATAAAAGTTGAAATCCCCCATATATCTTCATGTAAAATACGCGAAGCAATCAATATGTCAGTTGTTGTTTCCATTGTTCTAATGAGGCAAGCAAGTTAGGCATTCCTTCCTGACCGAAATACTCGAGAGAAACAAAGCCAGTATAATTTCGCTTTCTCAATTCTTCTAGTAAGCGAAGATTGTCAACGTCTCCACTAAAAATGGGTGCTGGTTTGTTTTTATAACGCTCTTTATGATCGAAGTGATAATTTTTTAAATGTACATGACTGACATGGGGGAAGATGGATTCCAATACCTCTTTCGGATTCAATTGATCAACGTATAAGTTAGCACCATCGAAAATCAGTTTTATCCGTGGATGGTCGATATCTTCTAGAAGCTTTTGAATGGCTTCGAGGTTATCCGCAAAGGAGTCATAGTGAATTTCTATTGCTACATCCACTCCATAGAGATCTGCCATTTGCCCTAATTTATTTAATTCGGTAGCCGTTTCCGACCATTGCTCTGGTGAGGCATTCCTTGAAGCTATATGGCCTGCGAACGTCCGTATTAATGGGCAGTTTAATTGATGAGCCATATCTAACAATTTTCTTGCTTGATTGATTTCATTTTGATGTTCTTTTTGGTTCCAGAGTTTCGAAAAAGTCGTATATCCACTAATGGAAGGTATTTGTAGATCATTGGTTTCAAGTAATTTGGCTAATTTGTCCAGTGGTCCGTGCTTCTCCTGAAATCGTTCTATATGTTTATTCCATAATTCAAGTCCTTTAACATCCGCTTGCAACGGAAGGAGCCAATTTATTATTTCCTCTATGTCCCATTCTTTAAATCCTGTCGTGCATAAACTCAGTTTCAATTTAATTCCGCCTTTCTCCATTTAGTTTTTCATCGTGATTTCTATACGCTGGACTTTTCCGATAAGAAAGATATATGCAAAAGCGCCAATTAGGGCCACTACGGATATGAAGGTTAGCGCTGCTGCATAAGAATGTGTCGCACTTATGATTAAACCGACGATTAACGGAGATAATGCCCCGCCAATGTTAGCTACGAAATATAGTGAGGAGCCCGTTAGGCCTACCATTCCTTTCGGTGCAATATCAGCTAAAAGGGCACCGGTAACTGTTGATGCCATCCCCTGTCCAAAGAATGCTATCGCCATAAAGGTGATGACTATGTTTGGTGAATCCGTATAATTCCCCCCCAGAATCAAACAAGACAATAACAATCCGACAATAATGGGCAGTTTACGGGCCAATCCTGTTGATACACCGCGAGTCAGCATCCAATCGGAACATCGGCCGCCAATCAGAGTTCCTAATATGGCAACAATGTAAGGGATACTCGCATAAATTCCGGTTTTTAACATCGTCATTCCCTTTTCATCGATCAAATAGGATGGAAACCAAGTCATGAAGAAAAACAAAGTAGTTTGAATCGAAAATTGCCCGATGAACATTCCCCAAATTTGACGGTGTTTAAGCAGTTGGCCTATTCGTTTCCAGGAGAAAGGATGCTTCTCTTCAGTTCCGATCATTCCCCCGCCTTCTTTGATATAATTTAGCTCTTCCTGAGAAATCCGCTTATGTTCCCTAGGGTTCCGATAGAATCCATACCAAACAAATCCAATAAGAATCCCAATAATTCCGGCGATATAAAACAGGTAATTCCAGCCAAAGGTTATGATGATCCAAGTAAAAACTGGAGTCAGGAAGGCTAGCCCAATATATTGGGTACCCGTATAAATCCCTACAGCAGTTGCACGTTCTTTTTTAGGAAACCACTCAGATACACACCAGGCATTAGTAGGTATGGAAGGAGATTCAAAGGCACCAAGCCCTATGCGATATGTAATAAGTGACGATATATTTTTCGCGCTTCCTACCATGAATGTAAATACAGACCATAAAATGAGGGAAACCGTGTATACCTTTCTAGGACCGAATCTATCAAGAAAGTAGCCGCTGAATAGCATGGAGAAGGTATAGCTCCAGCCAAATACGGAAAATATGATTCCCATCAAAGCCGGATCTATTTGTAAATCGGCTTGAATATTCGGAGCAGCAAGCGAAATGATGGCACGGTCGATGTAATTAATACAAGTGACTAAAGCAATTAGAAATAAGATGAACCATCGAACAGTTTTCTGTTTTCCTTTTTTTGATCCGTCCGTTACCAGTTCCGATGTGCGATCGTCTATTATTTCTTTTAATTCTGAGCTCAATATTTTTCCCCCTAACCTAATGCCCAACATTAGTACATCGTTCTACTAAATTTTATTGAAATTTCATAAATGCTATATGTTTCCTGCAATCACTTATCAATCTGAGTTTCCCTATAAACATTGAATTGCAGATCCCCTTGTTGCAAAGTTAAACAACCAAGGGGGTTTTATTCCGAATTGTGAATCATTTCTTTAAATAGTTACAGTCTTCTCTGATTCTACCTCTTCAGTGTCCTCCTTGACTACCCTGTCAAAAGATCCATGTTTTTCTTGGACCAGAATATAACCGACCGCTGCGATGATACTTGGCAGGGCAAATGTAGCAAAAGCCACCTTCGGATCCATGCCTGTTGATAGAAGAAAGGCTATTAAAGTAGGAGCGAGAATGGAGCCGATCCTGCCTATAGCTTGCGAATAGCCCATTCCCGTCGTACGGATTTCACGGGGGTAATATTCTGTGATATAGGGATTGGCTAAGTTCATGGCACCAACAGTACATGCCCCCCCCATAAAAATAAGTAAATATACTCCGATGGTATTAGTCGTAGCGCTCAATGCGACAAAGGTAACGGCCCCTAAAAAGAATAGTGTAACAAGTATTTTGCGATGCCCAATTTTCCCCGCATAATAACCGCCGATTAATGAGCCTCCTATTTGACCAAGGCATAAAACCAGGTTAAATGAAAGGCTTGAGGTGATACTGAATCCTGAATCCTGCATCATTTTTGGAAGCCATGTATTTAATCCGTAAGCCATCATCAATGTACAGAACACAGCCATCCATATGGAAATCGTGCTGAATGCCCGTTTATTCGTGAATAGTTTTTTTACTGGAGATCCTTTCCCCCTCTGTTCAGCTTCACTAAGCCTGAAATCGTCAGTTTCTTTAAAATCCCCTTCTGGTTTGACCTTATTAAGGATTTCAACAACCTTACCAAATTCCTTTTTTGCTAGATAGTAGGAAAGGGATTCAGGAAACTGCTTCATGAATATTGGAAGTGTAAGTAATGGCAAAATCCCAATAAAGTATAATACACGCCAATCCGTATAAGGAATGATATACATTCCCACTAACGATGCCAGGATTCCGCCGATTGAATAGCCACAATACATCGCAGCTACAATGATGGCCCGATTTTGTTTTGGGGAATATTCAGTCATTAGCGATATAACATTCGGCATCAAAGCTCCCATGCCTATTGCCGCTATGAAACGCATGACGGTAAACCATGTGAGGTTGGGTGCAATCCCTGCCCCCAAGGTAAATACGCTGAACAAAATCATGCAAATGACGAGAACATTCTTCCGGCCATGTTTATCTGCGATCGGTGCTAAAATCAATGCGCCCATCATCATGCCGAATAAGGAATAACTGCCGACTGCCCCAGCCTGAATCGAAGTTAAATCCCACTCTTCCATCATCCAAGGCAAACCCACACCGTACATCGCTATTTCATACCCGTCGAAAGCGATGGCATAAAAACACCAAAGAAAAACAAGTGAATGAAAGCGGTTAAATTTACTGACAGCAATGATATCCGAAGCAATTACACTACGCATTTTCCGCCTCCCATCATTTTAAAAAATTTCCGTAACGAATTTATTTTCCGAGTTCCATAATAGGAACTCGGAAAAATTCGGAAAAATCAGATAATCCAGATTGAAATTGTTCAACAAACTATCTTTTTTATTTTCATTACATACTAGACACCATTTATTAGGGTCTCCCAGTCTAAAATAATTTTGAAAAGATCAGATGTAACTACCCTTTTTTTCGAGATTCTTTGCCTTCATATTCTTAGCGATGATTAGTTTTTCACGACAGGTTTATTGAAAACAGGTTTATCTTGTAATCTTAATTCAAAATCTAAATGAGCCGTATAATAATCATTTTTCAATCCTTTTTCTGCACCTGAATGTTTATCTAACTTCGTAATTAAGCTTCCGCGAACACCTTGTGCAACATCGTTTTCTAAATATTCATCGCCTTCAAAATATATTTGCGTTACTAATCTATCGCCATTTTCCGGTTGGAACAAGAGATGTAAATGTGCTGGACGAAATGCATGATGATCAATCCACTTTAAGAATTGTCCGGAAGGTCCATCTGTTGGAATTGAATAATTACCCGGTACAACTGTTTTTATTTCAAAATTACCATTCGCATCTGTATAAAAAACACCACGCAAATTATCATTTGGAATACCTTCAGCGAAATAGGAGTATTCACCATTTGCATCAGCCTGCCACATATCGATTTTGGTATTTGCCAACGGATTTCCATTAACATCTTTAACAGATCCTGAGAAGTAAAGGGCGTCACCTGGTTCATTTTCTCGTTGTGGCAGCATTCCGGGATTTTGAACGACTGGCGTATTTTCAATGTAATATGGTCCTAGAATAGTAGGTTCCGTTCCTTTTACGCTTTTATACATTTCCTGAAGTGCATGCGTTTCAAAGAATACATCCATAAATAACGGAATTTCCCCTGCCCTGCCTAATTGATCCATCCAATCAACAAGAGCTTGATAGTCATTATGATCTATTTCATATTCACTAACTAATTCCTTGAATTTAACTACCAATCCATTATAAACGTCGATTACTTTTTGATTCTTCATAATACTTCCTCCAATTTTTTTAAAGTTTTTATATTTGTTGATTTTCAATGATGGTACTGATTCCTAATCCACCTGCTATACATAGTGTGACTAGCCCATATCTTTTTCCCGTTCTTTCTAACTCATGTATCAATTTGGTTGCTAAAATTGCACCAGTGGCACCAATTGGATGTCCCATGGCAATGGCACCGCCGTTAGGATTCACTTTATTCATATCAAGTTTCAATTCTTTGATTACTGCCAAAGCTTGCGCAGAAAAGGCTTCGTTCAGTTCTATTAAATCAATATCATTCAGTTTCAACCCTGACATTTGAAGCGCTTTCAAGGTGGAGTTGACAGGCCCCAGCCCCATGTAATTCGGTGATACGCCTGCTGCCGCTTGAGCAATCACTCTTGCTTTCGGCTTTTTACCATGCCTTTTTGCTGCTTCTTCCGACATAAGTATCAGAGCGGATGCACCATCATTTCTTCCACTACTATTTCCAGCGGTCACCGTTCCATTTGTCTTGAAAACCGGTTTTAAACTTGCCAACTTTTCCAGACTGGTTTCTCTTGGGTGCTCATCCACATTAAATTCCAATAACCCTTTTTTCGTTTTAATTTGATAGGGGACGATTTCTTTCGTGAATATTTCAGTAGAAATTGCCCGTCTTGCATTTTCTTGGCTCCTTAAAGCAAATTCATCTTGTTCAGTCCTTGAAATGGAGTATTTTTCAGCGAGATTTTCTGCTGTCATTCCCATCGTTAACATTCCGTAATCTTCAACGGGCTGTGAACCTGGCTGGCTTTCCGTATTCGGGTCCAATAACTGTCCATTCCCTGATTTCAATCCAAAACGGATATTTCTCATATAGTATGGGGCCGTGCTCATTGATTCCGCTCCGCCCGCAATGATTACATCTCCTAATCCGCTTTGTATTTGTTGACTAGCAGAATTGATTGCCTGGATGCCGGATCCGCATTGTCTGTGTACGGTATAACCTGGTACTTCCACAGGAAATCCTGCCCGGAGTGATGCAACTCTTGCCAAATTTGAAGCGTCTGAACTTTGTTTGGCTTGTCCCATAATCACTTCATTAATACTCTCTTTAGGAATATCCGCTCTCTTGATCACTTCATCAAGGACAGCAGCTGCCAGGAAATCGGCAGGAACATTTTCCAATGCTCCCCCTAATTTCCCTATAGCGGTGCGAACCGAGTCTATAATAACTACATTGCTCAATTTTCTACCTCCTGCTATTTTTATTTCTTTCTTCTAAACTATCCTTATATCTCTGGTGAGCTATTTTCAGGGCAACAATCACCGACTGCTGCGATGGAGCTAAAAAGTCCGTTTTAATATTCTCTATTAAAGAATCAATATCCTTACTAAAATCAAAACCAACTATCATTCGCTTGAAAAAATCCTGGGCCAAAGTTGTTAAAAACGTAAATTCTGCATTAATGATGATGTGACTTTCCTTGTGAATTTCCAATACCATCCCAGCGTATTTATAATTTTCATACATGCTCGTATTTTGCGGCGCCTTCGCATAGGCGGTGATTAATAATGTTGGCTGTCCCATATAAAACTACATCCTCTCAAGATTACTTGCATAAACTAGTGGGTTTTCCATAATCCCCTTTCTAGTTTATATTAATTAAAGACCTCTTGAAAAATGTTTTACTTTTTCCATATCTATCTCCATGCCAAATCCTGGACCATCCGGGATGATTATTTCATAATTCTCATATTTTATTTCGTTTAGGGTAATATTTTCTTTGAATAGTAACGGACCGAATAATTCAGTACCGAATTCAAATTTGGGAATGGTTGAATAAAGTTGTGCACAAATGGCCGTGCCTAATGATGATTCAATCATCGTTCCTCCATACAAACCAAAACCTACACCTTCAGCAATTGCAGCCACTTTTTTCGTTTGGGTCATCCCGCCATGTTTACATATTTTCAAGGCGAACGAATTACCTGCTCTATGTTTAGCTATTTGGAATGAATCTTGTAAAGAATTCAATGACTCATCGGCCATGATCGGGACCTTAAAACGATCCGTCAATCTTGACATCCCTTCATTATCCCAAGCTGGCAGCGGCTGTTCGACCATGGAAACCCCGCCTTCCTGTAAAGCTTCAATGCAATACGTAGCCGTTGTTTCATCCCATGCCTGATTAACATCAACCGTAATGCGTGCTTGATCTCCCACGGCTTCAATAATTTTCAATACATGCTCCACATTCTTATATGGATTCCCTTTGCCAATTTTCAATTTAAAGATATTATGACGTTTTTGGTGTAAGGATTCTTTCGCTTCTTCGATATCTTTATTCGTATCCCCACTTGCCAATGTCCATGCCACCGGCAATGATTTATGAATTTGTCCTCCGAATAATTCATAAGCAGGGATGTTTCTCCTTCTGGCTACCAAATCCACCATGGCTGATTCAACGACAGCCTTCGCAAAATTATTTCCTCTAACATTGAGTGAAACTTCATGCATGATTTTGTCATAATGGACGGGGTTTTTACCAATGATAAGCGGGGCGATATATGTATCAATATTCACTTTTATCGCCTCTGGCGTCCCCTCACCATATGAAGCACCGCCTATTGTCGCCACCTCTGCCCAACCTTCCGCGCCTTCTTCATCCATGACACGGGCAAGAATGATCGTTTGTTCCACGATCGTATGCATGGCAAGCTGGTGAGGACGAATTGTGGGTAAATCAATAATGTATACTTCTACTGAACGTATTTTCATTTAATCCACCTTTTTAACATTTAATAGATAAAATCCGCTTCTGTTTTTGCTCTTACTTCTTCGATCGTTACACCGGGCATCAATTCAATCAATTTCAACTGTTTGTCAATAACTTCAAAGACAGCCAACTCGGTAATGATCATGTCAACGCTTCTAGTGGAAGTAATCGGGTAGGTGCATTTCTTTAAAACTTTACTTTTACCTTCCTTACTTGTATGTGTCATGGTCACGATCACTTTTTTGGCGCCAACCAACAGGTCCATCGCTCCTCCAACACCCATGATATTCTTGCCTGGTACCGCCCAATTTGCAATTTCCCCGGTTTGACCTACCTGCAAAACACCTAAGATGGCAACATCAATGTGACCTCCACGGATCATTGCAAACGATTCTGCACTATTAAAAAATGATGCCCCAATCGATTGCCCTACTGGTAACTTGCCTGCATTAACTAAATTGGGATCGATTTCATCTTCCTCTACATCAGCAACTCCCAATAATCCATTTTCCGTATGGAAAAAAACATTTTCATCATCAATGTACTTTGCAACCAAGGTCGGAATCCCGATTCCAAGGTTCACTATACAAGGACCCGTCAATTCTTTTGCCGCGCGTCTTGCTATCATATTTTGCATGAATTCTTTGTCACTCATAATCTTTGACACCTTCCTTCGTCAGGATTTTCTTTGCCTTTATAATTCCATCGACGAATAGATGCGGTGTTACAATCTCCTCTGGTGGGAGTTCTCCAGGTTGAACTATCTCATCCACTTCCACAATTACGACATCTGCAGCTGTTGCCATTCCCGGATTAAAGTTTCGCGCCGTTTTATAATAAACAAGATTACCAAGTGTATCTGCCTTCCATGCCCTAATTAAAGCTACATTTGCTCTTATGGCAGGTTCAAAAATATATGTAGCCCCATTTATTTCCCTTTCTTCTTTTCCTTTAGCTAAATCGGTCCCTACACCCGTTTTCGTATAGTAACCGCCTATGCCAGCACCGCCAGCACGAATGGATTCCGCTAATGTCCCCTGTGGTAATAGTTCTAATTCAATTTCCCCGCGTTGGTAAAACTCCCCAATTTCACGATTGCTTGTAAAATAAGAACCGATCGCTTTTTTTATTTTCTTCTGGCTTAGGAGAACTCCCAGCCCTTTTCCTTTCTCGCCTAAATTGTTGCTGATTACCGTCAAGCCTGCTACATCCTTTTTGGCCAAACCATCTATTAATGTAAGAGGGGCACCGATCAAGCCAAATCCACCTACCATTAATGTATGACCGTTCTTCACACAAGATAAAGCTGCTTCTATATCTTGATGTACTTTCGTCATGTTTTCCCCACCAATCTCACGTTACTTATTTTCAATCAATGAATCACTTGCCTCAAACCAAGCAGGTATTCCAGCCGTCAATAAGCAAATCAGACCCACTTCAGCTAATTGTTCTTCCGAGGCCCCATTTAACCTTGCCGCCTCCATCCATTCCCCAACCTGTTCCCCTTTTAATTCTGTAATGAATATTCCTGTCATCAGAAGATGTTTTAGCCTTTTTGAAACCACTGAATCACTTAATATATAATCTTCAAGAGAGTTTTGGTCTTCCGATTTAACCAGTTTCAAAACATTCGAGACGAATCCCGTTTCCTCATCACCTAATAACTCCATCATATACAACAGGATTTCTTCTGTTGTTTCTTTATGGCCACTTCCTTCAGGATATCGAATCCCTTTAAGTTCAAGGGCATATTCCAATGACTTTATCCCAGTTTTTAATGCCTTAGTTCCGTTATATAAGTATGAAACTATTAGATATTCCACCAGTTCCGGTAATGTTGCTCCACCATCCATTGCCCCTTTTGTATGGTAAACCATACTCCGTTCATACAACCTTGCAGCATTCATGCCGACCAGTAATATATCTTTCTCCTTCTTCGTCAAGGCTCCCTCTTGCATGATGTTACTGCGCAAGTTGGTATAGTGATCAAGTGCATTAGGGCTATAATCGTGCATTTTTTGTACCCAGCCTGGTACCACATCATAAACTTCCTTGAAATACAATAATCCTTCGCTCATTCGTCTGCACCTCTTTAAATTAATTGAGAGTCAAGTATCGATAGTGCTCTAATAGGTGAAGCTGTTGCATTTTTTAGCTTTAAAGGAATCCCGAAGAAAAGAAAACGGGAATGCTTGGGTAATTTTTCGAGATTCACTAGATTTTCAACGATATATATATCATTGTTCAGTAATTTTTGATGAATTCCGCTTTCTGAATCCTGGTTCAAATCCGCATTGGGCAAATCCAACCCGACAATATGTATTTGCTTTTCAATAAACCATTGGGCCACACTATCATCTAATGCCTGCGCTTCAAAAAAGCCTTCTTCCCCCCATGATTTCCCCCATGTCCTGATGAGGACGATATCGTTTTTTTCTACATACACCCCCTGCCTGCGTTCCGCCTCTTCAAGTAAAGCTTTCGTAACCGGTTCATGTGTCGCTTTTAACATGCTTACATCCAGTATGAGGGCATCACCAAACATATTCTCCAGATTGATGTTTTCAACCGACTCCCCGTTTTCAAAGTAATGTGAAGGCACATCGACATGTGTCCCACTATGATCAGAAAAAGAAATCAACTTGGAACGGCAGCCTTTAGGATGTGCCTCATGTTCAAGATGTTCAAGAGGTTCATCTTTAATGCCTATTGCAGGTAAATCATTATCCGTAACTAGACCATCGTAAAGTTCCAATGTTAAATCAATGATTTTCAACCATAAAACCCCCAAATTCATTAAGCGTTTACATTATCACGACAAAAATGGCTACCCTAAACATACTATCAATAATTGACAGCAGGTGTTTAAGGTAGCCAGTTGTTCACTAGTTGTTATTAAAAAAGGTTATTTTTTAATAGCTAATGAATAGGCAATAATTAAGTTTATTTTATATTCTTAATATTACACTATTTTCTGTTAATTTCAATATCTTTTTTTAAAATAACTGCAAAAAATCAAATTCGTTTTAAAAAAGATTTTATTCCTTCGTTAATCTCCGCCCTTTTTTCAAAAACCATTGTATAGTGATTACATGTAGAAACGATCATTTCAATATCAGACGTATATTTCTTCGTATCAGCATAGGCTTCTTCATAAAATAAAGGAGGAAATCCCCCTATTTTCCCACTGGCATACACCAATAACGTTTTACAGGAAATTTGTCTACAAATCTCTTTAGGGACAAAAGAATAAAAACTATCGAAATCTCTAAGAATGCTGTCTTCTGATGATTTATTCTCCCAGTAACCATCCACTTCATGAACCTCATACTCCGCCACACTTTGCAGGTGATCCGTCCATTTGATACCCAAACGGCTATAGATTTCCTTAATTTCTGCAATATAGCTTTCTTGTGATTCATATTCTTTACTTAATCGGCCTAGAGAAGGTTGTACGATGTCCCTTTGTTGTTGAGAGCAATTGGCCGCACCATCCAATAATATCAGGGCCTTTACCGAGGTTAATTTGCTGGCTACAACGCTTGAGATGAAGGCTCCCATTGAATACCCGATCAAAATCGGGTTATTTATCTTTAACTCTTGAATTAACTCAATTACATCTTCTGCATGTTTGAATAGAGAAGTCTGCACATCTGCCCTTGAACTATTCCCCCTCCCTCTCAAGTCAATCGAAATGACTCTGTACTCGCCCTTTAACATTTCTGCATAATAATGCATTTGCTTATGATTACCCGTTAAACCATGTATGGCGATGATTGGCCCTTTCGTTCCAGGATAATCAGCAATTTGGATTCTGTGATCCCCCAATTCCTTTACATACATTTCCATAGCAACTCCTCCATTTCCATATTTATTAACATTAACCATCCTGCTATTTAATAAAAAAAGCTATCTTAACTTCACATCAAGGTAACTTGATCGAGAAATTAAGATAGCCAGTCAGTTCATTAATTTTCATTAAAAAAGGGCATTTTTTAATGATTAATGAATAGGCAAGATATAAATACATGTAACGATTTTATTTTACATGAAGTTCTAATTATTTCAATCATAATTTGATTATTTCGAATCCTTTATTGTCTTAAAGTCGGTAACTGGGATTTTATTGAAGGAGGTCCTCTATGGTAGCGCTCCATCGTTCAACAACTTCTTTAGGGTTTTTCAAGTCGATTTTAATTCCAGAGGTTATTTCAGCATATTTAGCCATATCCTCCCGTGCCTCTATTATTTTGGCGTGGAATCTTTCTCTTTTGTATTGCGCATCTGGCAGTTCTTTTAATCTCTCTAATGAAAGGCGAATATATTGTGCTTTACCTTTCCAAAACAAAACCAGTGTGGCTTTATGGGTACGAATGACATTGGCTGTAGTCGAAGTATCCGGCCATAGGCCAATCCTTAATTCCTTCCTGCTTATCGCTACGATCTCACCCACGCTAACCATAGCAGTATGCGGCCATCCTTCTTCACTTACCGTCAACAGCATCATGGCTTCATGCTGCTTGTCGACAAGATCTTTACCATTTAACAAGTCGAATACCTCTACTGGCATTTCCACCCCATTCATTTTTTCACCTTTTTCCTTAATTCACTAGCAATCTGTTATATTTTGGTGCGATATTTCATTCCGTCCCACCGTTTCGCACCGTGAGTATCGATTTCAAATTGATCTAACGCCCGATAAGCAAGATGGTCAATGATATCGTTAACATTCTCAGGATGATTATAGAAGGCTGGCATCGGAGGGAATATAATGGTCCCCATTTTGGAAAGCGCCGTCATATTCTCCAAATGAATCGTATTCAGAGGGGTTTCTCTAGTCATTAGTAATAATTTTTTTCTTTCCTTCAACATGACATCAGCAGATCGCGTTAATAAATTATCCGCTAGTCCCATGCGAATGGAAGCTAGCGTTTTCATACTGCAAGGTGCTACGATCATGCCATCAACCCGGTAAGATCCACTTGATATTCTTGCTGCTTGATCTTTGTAGGAATAGGAATGATCAGCTAATCCCTCCACGTCTTTAACAGAATAAGATGTTTCATGTTGAATGGTGGCATGTGCCCACGGGGACATGATTAAATGGGTCTCAACTTCACTGCTTTTAAGCATCTGAAGAATCCTAATTCCAAAAATGGCTCCAGTCGCTCCTGTTATCCCAACAATGATTTTCATTCATTCCCCTCCTTACATTAGTCATTGAATCGAAACTTTATAGAAACTTATGAATTGGAAAATCCAGGAACGAATCGACTTGGATCCACCTCTTTAAATTCAGACCTTTTAAATTCATTTTTTAAATGAAATGGTACTGTGCAGTCAAATATGGTTTTACAGGAAATCCCCTTTTCCTGAATGGTAGGGCTGTATGCAGGATCTTGTGTAGGATCTAACGGGTGACAGCGCACTCCAGGAATGAAAACCGTATCAACATCACCTTGGTAACGAGTATTTAACGCCCATAGAACATCATTGCTATCGAAGGGATCCACATCTTCATCCACGATGAATACATGCTTCAGTTCAGAAAAGGCGGAGAACGCCAATAGTGCAGCTTGTCTTTGGCGCCCTTCATCACTTGGCTGACTTTTCTTGAATTGAAGAACAGCCATGTATTTACCTCCTCCTGAAGTATGGGCATATACATTCAATAATTTTCCTGGCATGGATTTTTCCACCATTTGCAGAATGCTTGCTTCAGTTGGAATGCCAGCCATATTCACATGCTCCTCACTCGGACCAATAACTGTTTGCATGATTGGGTTGACTCGGTGCGTTACAGCTTTCACTTTGATTAGTGGCAGATCCGCAACAGCTGAACCTGTATAACCAGGGAATTCCGGCATTGCTTTTCCAGTATTGGTGTTTTGATCTTCCCGAACACGCACTCCGGGAACCAATTCCCCTTCTATTACATATTCAGCATTCGCGATAGCTTTTTCATCAATCGTCAAGCATTGGACCAATTCTACCGCTTCTTTCCTGATCGCCCCTGCAACACTCAACTCATTAAAGCCAAGGGGTGTCGTTGGCGCTTCAAAACAAGCAGCGACTTCAATAGCAGGGTCAACACCGATACTAATGGAAATGGGTAACGGTTTTCCTGCTTTTTCAGCCTTTTCACGAAAAACTTCCAAATGACGTCCAGGAACAAAATACATGGTCATCTCATCTTTACTTTGTAAACATAAACGATGTATCGTAATATCAGATTCACCCGTTTCTGTATCGGAGGCATAGCACATGCCTATCGTGATATACGGACCTGCATCTTCCTCTGTATTCGTAGGCGCAGGTATTAATTTTCTAATATCAAAACCGGGATCTTCTGCATAGTGAACCACTTCTTGAGCTTTCGCTTTATCATTCGAAATGGTGATTGGATCAATTGGGTTTTTTACAGCTTCATTTAAAAGGAACCCGAGCCGCTCGGGTTTTGTATCCAGCATGTGGCCGACTCTTTCCCGGCTGGCTAAAAGTCCGATTACCACACTTGAATCTTCATGACCCAAAACATGATTGAAAACCATGGCAGGTCCGATTTTTGTTGGACGCATCACTGTCCCGCCAGCACCGACATGACGATACACGCCAGATAATTCAGCATGAGGATTGACTGGTTCATCCGTTTCAATCAATTGTCCTGGAATCGACTTCAGTAGTTCCAGCGCAGAACGTAAATCTGTCACTTTATTCATTTTTTCAGACATAATAAATCCCCCTGTCAATTTAAGATCAGTATCCTATGTATAGTCACATTAAAATAACCTATATGTTATCGGTTACAATTGATATTCTAAAGTGTATTTCTACTATACAGTCAATGGATATTTGAAAATTCAAGTAATTTTCTCTATAGGGATTTGCAGCTGACAAAAATCAACACTACTATCATTCTCGTAAAAGGTCGTATCCAATAAGCAAGCATCTACGACGTCCCCAATAATTCTATAGTGATTTTCACTGATCCATTGAACCAATTCATTTAAAAACTCAATGTTATATGGCATTCCATATTTATATACACATGCATATTGCCCAGCAGGCAACGTCATCATGTTATCCATATCAGGATCGATAAAAGGTAATGCAGTATATATTCCCGCACCCTCGAAAATATCATCCGTTCCAAGCTTATCCTTTAAAATAACCGTGCCAAATCCCTCAGACGGAAGCATTTCATGTTTACTTAATACATTCCAAGCTTTCATAAGCGTTAAATGTAATTCTTCTCGGCACAATTCATTTTCAAATGGTATAAATAATACATGCCTTTCAGGAAATTCTTCGATAATAGGTTTATCCAATTCACTTTTAATATTTTTGGCTTCTGAATATTTCATTAACCTCTGTTGAATGAATGTACGTGTATTCATCAAGGCATTTATTTCTTTATCAATGAATTCTTGATGAAATTCCAAAAGTGACATGGCAGTCGTTAAATTGCGATTTCCTATATGGTCCTTAATATCATTCAGTTTGATGCCAACCGACTTCAAAAAGCAAATTTCCCTTAGAAACGGAATTTGAACGGCACTATAATATCGATAACCATGTTCATCTATATGTACGGGTTTAAATAAACCGATCTTATCGTAATAAATGAGTGTTTGCCTTGAGATACTGTGAATGGTAGCCATTTCACTGATTGATAAGTAATTGCCCATATGAGTTTTCCCTCCGCATAGCCTTTTTATAAAGTCCCTCTACTTCTTATTATTACTTCTACAGCCATGATTTAATTTATTAATCTTTTGATTTCCCTCCTTCCATTCGGCTCTACAGCCGATTGGAGAGGATCCTCCACTAACTTTACCATTTTTCCATGTAAAATGAATGGAATTTCAACGGCCCTTTCTATCGAAATGGAGCATATCAACATCTTCATTAGTAGGCAATATGTAAGCGACTGCAATGGATACAGAAGGAAAATACCAAAAGGTTTATTTTCTTACCAGCAATGTGGAGTGAACAGCTAATCACCTTTACAAATGATTAAAAAGAACTTCATCAATCTATCCACTGAAAAAAGAGCACCTCTTGGGCGCTCTTTTTTCATAAATTTTTTTACATGATTCACAAACATATCTTTTTTGCTTTTCGTTCAACACTATATTGTATATCCTCAATTTAAGCATTAACCGCTGTTATGAGTTTAATATAATTAGCAGTAAATCGAACCCATAAAACTATTACTCGTCTCTTTCATGACCTAGAACCACAATCACTTCTACCACATGTTTATTTAAGATTTCCTGCATGTTTTTTGGTACTTCTTTGTCTGTAATCACTATATCAACGGAGTTTAAGTCACATACCTTTTGAAAAAAAGTTTTATTAAACTTCGTTGAATCTGCAATCACAATGACCTGGTCAGAACGCTTAATCATTTCGTGAACGAGGAGACCTTCTTCCTCGATGGATGTAGACAGTCCTTCAGCAGATATTCCGCAAGTACCAATGATGCATTTATTCACCTTATAATCTTGTACATCCCTGATGGCTCTTGAACCATAAATGGCTTGGTGTCTAGTGCTTAATGTTCCGCCTAATAAATTAACTTTTATATCGTCCCTCTGGCTTAATACACTGGCAATGTTAATCGAATTAGTCACGACAGTGTTGTTCCGGCTCGTTAAATATTTAGCTACAAATTGAACTGTTGTAGAGGCATCCAAAATAAGATGATCCCCGTTGTTTATCAAAGAAGCTGCAAATTTTCCGATCTTGCCTTTAGCTTCCGATGCCATGTTCATGCGCTCACCATAATTATGGACTTCATTGGAAAGCAGAGCCTTTTTCGCCCCACCCCGTATTCGAATGATCTTCCTCATCTCTTCTAAATTGATTAAGTCTCTTCTGGCCGTATCTTTAGATACATTATTTATTTTACAAATTGTTTCAATATCAATCCGTTCGTGTTCGTTTAAATATTGAACAATGGCGTTTAGTCGTTCATCCTGTAGCATGATCTCACCTCGTAATTTAATTATAAGTTAATCCAAGTTTAATCACAAAGAAACATGAATTTTTTTAAGGATAATTAAGCTTTTGAGGTTAGATTATTAGTAAATGCCGAACACATTAATCAATATACTTAGTTATCAGAATTTCATATCGGGGATATTAACCAGAGATTAAACATGTCGGTCAGCCCACCAAAATATAGATTCCGACTATTGAATGGGGTTATTCCGGACATAAAAAAATCAACCTTAAAATCGAGATGCTACTATCTTGGTGCAAGACCCTTTTAGACAGATTCATATTTTTTACTTTCTTTTTCCCTTTGATGTCGATTATATACGAATTTAGATAAGCTGACACTGCTTTCATATAAGAGTAATAAAGGTATTGTAACTAGGATATCTGATAGAAAGTCTGGTGGAGTAATCAAAATTGAAATAACTATTAAAATAAAGTAAGAATATTTCCTGATTTTTTGCAAACGGTATGGATTTATAATTCCTAAACTTGTTAGAAACATGATAACAACGGGCATTTCAAACAGAAATCCAAAAGGCAATGTCATATGAAGCATAAACCGGAAATATTTCTCCGTTGTAAAGAAAGTAGTAAACATGCCGTTTGATAGAGACATTAAAAAATTTAGGACAATAGGAAATAAAATAAAGTAACCAAAACTGATTCCTAATATGAATAGAATAAATAGAGCTGGAATATAAGCGCTAGTAACCTTGCGTTCTTTTGCTGTTAACGCTGGACGTACAAACAGCCAAGTTTGGTGAGCAGCAACCGGTATAGTAGCCGCGATGGCAACGACGGTGGCAATCATTAAATAAACGAGTATGATATCACTCGGTCCTAACAGGGCTAGCTTAAACGGCAAGTCTTTAACTATTACATTATAAATATCTTGAACATATATAAATGTCAGTACGAGGAACAGCGTGAAAACGACTAACGTGATAATAATACGTTTACGTAACTCCTCAAGGTGCTGAATCATGCTCGTTTTTTTTTGATTTTCCAACTTCATCACTCCAGGAAAAAAAGATGTAAGACAGATCCTACATCCCCTCTTCATTTATTTGATTAGCTTTCTTTCTTATTGGTCACATCTGCATTAGTGTCATCTGCAACAAGGTCTCTGGTAGACTTTTTAAATTCTCTTAATGTTGAGCCAAACGCCCTTCCGATTTCCGGTAACTTTGAAGGGCCGAAAATAATAAGGGCAATCACTAAAATTAGCATCAATCCTGGTATTCCAATATTTTGTAGCATAACTTCCCCCATCAGTATTCATATTTTGTAATTCCTTTAAAACGTTAAACATTAATGTGCTCATCGAACCTATCCCAATTCTTTTTTACCAAGGTTCATTAACATTGTCATACCCTTTTAATTGGTATGAAGCTTAGGCTTCACGCTATCCAGAGAACCTGAAGAGAGAGTTCCCTTATGCAATACGGCAGCACGCTTAGGCAGTCGGGCTACGGCTTCGGCCGAGCAGCTTGCTGGAATGAGTACAGCGGTCGCGG
This sequence comes from Peribacillus sp. 05N428, assembly GCF_056397085.1. Taxonomy (NCBI): domain Bacteria; kingdom Bacillati; phylum Bacillota; class Bacilli; order Caryophanales; family Bacillaceae; genus Peribacillus; species Peribacillus sp. 05N428. Next base: position 31,186 of record NZ_JBFTMS010000044.1, read on the forward strand.
CATCGCCTACCTTTGGCCATATTTGCTTACCAGCCTCGTCTAACGGTGTAATGCCACCGGTAGCAAGGGAAAGTGAGCGAGACAGGTTGTATTCGTTTGACCATCCGTATAGATCTGAGGCGAGATGTGCCTTCTGCAGCGTATCGCCAATCCCGAATGGTGACCAGTGATCCGTAATACTATCATTACCTAGCATGACGTTCACCTTATGCTTCTGAAGGAGCGGAATCGGCATTACGTCTTTGCCGATTGGAACGGTTGAGGCGATGGAAATACCCAGCGATGCAAGGCGCTTTGCCATTTCTACGTCGGCGCCATCCCCTAACGAAGCGAGCGAAAACGCATGACTGATCGTCACTTTTCCCTGCAGACCCGCTTCCTCAGTCAGATCAGCCAATCGACGTATTGCCTTCAAACCCGTTTCGCCACCTTCATGAAGGTGAATATCAATACCTGCTTTGTAGTCAACAGCGATCTGTACCATCGTTTGCAACGATTTTTCCATATCCCCGTCAACTAAGGTTGGATCAAGTCCGCCAACATGTGTAACTCCGAGCTGCATGGCTTCGCGTATCAATCCCTGAGAATTTGAACGTAGTAGGCCATGTTGTGGAAATCCAACGATTTCATGTGATATTTTATCTGAATAGTTCGCTAAGGCCAGATTTAGTTTTTCAAGATTTTTCAAGCCAACGACTGGATCGATGTTGCAATGGCTTCTGACATAAGTTGAGCCATAGCCAAGAATTAGTTCAATTAATTTCTCCGCACGCTCCTGAGCTGTTGGAAGGAGCTCCAGCAGCAGTGTCTGCTCCAAGGTAATCATGTCAAAAATGCCATTTTTCCTCGTCGCAGCCGCTCTCCAAGGACCGCCATAAAAGGTTTTATCCAAATGAATATGCATATCTCTAAAAGAAGGAAGTAGCAGCATGCCTTTCGCGTCGTAGCAATCGACACCTTTTCCATAAGGGGATTTGGTATCTAGTATTCTGGTAATGATGCCTTTTACAATATGGAGATTCCTCAATACGGTTTCGGTTGCGACGACCTGGCCATCTTTATACTTGTATCCACTTTCCAATCTAACATTCATCAATATGTAGGAACTGTTCTTTCCTGGTTTTTTGGTGTTATGGCCAGCCTTCCTCTCAGCCTCGGCACTTGCCGTCTCAGGCATAAATAATCCCACCGTGTCCGTGACACCGAGAATGGCGGAAGCGCTTCCAATTTTACAGACGTTACCTATAAACTTTCTGCGGGACAAACCTTCTTTTTCCTGATTCACCTGTGAAATCCTCCTTTAGTACGTTCGTATTTTAAGATGATCATGATTATAAACTTCATTGGAGAACAAGAGGCATCCAGCCCGGTATTTGATTGGATTTACTCTTTTCTTCCAATCTTCATATCTCTTCTAGTGGTGTTTTTGGATTTATTTTTACAATTTCAATCCATTCATATCTGTTGAAATAGTCACTGGTCCAGTTACATGATGTCACCCTATAGATCCAATTATAAGTCTACTTAATTTTAATAGCAATAAAATCTGCATTATTTTAAGTTTTTTTAAGTTTTTCGTGGTAATTAATTGATTTCTCATTTTAATTTCGACACAAGATACCTTTGTTGTTTCATTCCTTGTTAATGGAAAACAAAAAGGAATGGTAAAATCCATTCCCTTTTTGACTGTATGCAACGCCCTTGTAGTAAAATGTAACCCTTAACGCCAGAAGGCCGCCAATTGGCGGCCTTCTGACATTGAAAGACTGTTTTGAAATTGTCCAAGTTCCTTCTTCTTTTCAGTCCGTTATTCATTCAAATACGCCCATGCATATTGGGCATAAAGTTCTGAACCGGTAGCAAGCGCATCCTCGTCGATGTTGAATTTCCCGTGATGATGCGCCCATTCCGTATCCTTTTCAGGGTTTCCTGATCCCACTAAAGCGAAGCTTCCGGGTACTTCATCTAAATAGAAGCTAAAGTCTTCTCCCCCCATTGTTGGCTTTTCATTATATATTGCGTCATCGCCAAACGCTTGTGAGGCCACCTTTTGCACTAATTTGGCACTATATTCATCATTAATGACAGCTTGCGTGCCACGGTAGTAATCAATCTTTGCGGTCGCACCGTAAATGTTCGCAACATTTTCAGCATAAATCTGGAGCTGCTTTTCAATATGGTCACGTGTTTTAGAATCAAAACAACGGACAGTCCCTTCAATGACGGCATTTTCTGCAATGACATTAAAACGTGTGCCAACGACCATTTTTCCAACTGTCAAAACCGCGGGATTTTGGGGGTCGACCGTTCTTGATACGACGGACTGTACGTTCATGACGAATGAAGAGGCGACAATAGTAGCATCGATACAATCTTGCGGCATTGCACCATGTCCCCCTCTTCCTTTAAAGGTTACGGTAAAGATATCTGCTGAAGCGAATGAAGGTCCTTGAGTGCAAGCAACCGTGTTTGTTGGCATTTGCGACCAAATATGTATGCCAAAAACATTATCAACACCTTCAACGGCCCCCTGTTTAACCATTTCCCTTGCACCTGTTGCTACTTCTTCGGCTGGTTGGAATATTAAGCGCACATTCCCAGGTAATTCTTCTTTTATTTCGTTTAGTGCCTTCGCTGCAATTAATAGCATGGATGTGTGTGCATCATGACCACATGCATGCATTTTCCCTTCTTCCTTTGAAGCATACGGCAAGTCTTTATTTAGTTCTTCTACAGAAAGGGCGTCCATATCTGCTCTTAATGCGACGGTCTTTCCAGCCTTACCGCCTTTAATTTCTCCAATGACACCTGTTGGTTCTGCTTTTCGATAAGTAATTCCTAATTTTTCAAGGTAGTCACAAACAAAGGCAGTTGTATTTTCTTCTTCCCATGATAACTCAGGTTCGCTATGAAGTTTTCTACGTATTTCTGTTAATTCATCACTATAATTTTGAATCGCTTCTTTTATCGTTTGATTAATCATTCTTATTCTACCTCCGTTAAACATTTAGCCACTTCGTAAAATATTTGCACTCCATTTGCCAAATGACGTGCATCAGACCATTCCTCTGGACAATGACTTAGTCCTGCTTTACTTGGAACAAAAAGCATGCCAACATCAGTCACATCGGAAAAAACCATCGCATCATGACCTGCACCACTATCAATGGAACAGTATGGAATTTCCAAATCTGAACTTTTATCTTTTAATAAATCCTTAATCTCATTACTCAATATCTTTGGCGGCATATACAACAGCTGTTCCGCCGTTGAATGGATCCCCTGTACCTGATAGGATTCGATTAATTCTTTCATCCGCCTGATGACATTGTTAATATGTTCTTCCTTGCTTGATCGAATATCTACCGAAAATACCACCTTATTCGGTATGACGTTTGCTCCATTTGGTAAAACATCTAGTCGCCCTGTCGTTATAACCGTTCCTTCTCCTTCCCCAATTGCAAAGCTCGGTAATTGAGAAATAATTTGAGCGGCAGCAACCAATGCGTCCGTACGGCGATCCATTGGGGTTGTGCCTGCATGTCCTGCCTTTCCTTCAATGGTTACTTCAAATTGGGTTAAACCAACAATAGCTTCTACAACACCAATGGGGATATTCTTCTCTTCAAGGATTGGACCTTGTTCTATATGCAATTCGAGAAATGCTTTAATGCTATTGGGATTTCTTCTTTTCGGAAGAGAGAAATCCAGTCCAATTTTTGACATTGCTTCAATTGTGGTGATACCATCTTTATCCTTTAAATTTTTAAAACTTTCCTCACTAAGCGTTCCCACTATTCCTCTCGACCCCATTAGCCCTCCGCCAAAACGAGCTCCTTCTTCTTCAATCAGGGCAACGATTTCCAATGGATATTTAGGTGTTAATTGATTTTCTGCAAATAGGGCAGCCACTTCAAGTGCGACAATTACACCGGCTGGTCCGTCATACGCACCGCCATTTGGTACGGAATCAAAATGTGAACCTAACAGAACGCTTGGTGCATCTTTTAAAGTACCCTCAAGCTTTCCAAAAATATTTCCAAATCCATCTTCCTTTACTGTCAGGCCGTATTCCATCATTTTATTTTTTATATAATTACGTGTAAGCAAGTCTTCCTTGCTATACGTAAGCCGGGTAGTCCCTTCTCCGGGTGTTGATGTAAATTCGTTCAAATCATTTATTTGCTTTTCTATACGTTCGCTAAGCCTCACTTAGAATCCCTCCTATTTTACAAGAATTGTACGAATATTCCTGCCAAAATAACCGATACGATTGTTACCGATATAAATCCGCCAACAAGCATTGGCGGCAGCATATGGCTTAGCAATGCTTCTTTTTCATTTTCATCTTTTGTTAATGAATTGACGACTTCATTGGTGATAATGTAATCAGCTGGAAATCCGTATAATGCTGTTAAAGATACAGCAAAGGCCATTTCTTTGCTGACTTTTAACAATTTCCCTGCTATGAATGAGAATATATACATACCTATCACAGCTAAGATAATGCAAACAACAAGTGGGTAAAGAATCTCCATCATCATACTTGGTGTTGCATTTTTCAATCCATCAAAGACGAAAAGCATAAGGGCCATGATCGCAAATCCAAATCCATTTGCTTTTTGCAGTGTCTGTCTTTCCAAGAAACCGATACTTTTTCCGATAACCCCGAATAGTAAGCAAAGAACAAATGCATTTATGGATATAATCGGCTCTAATCCACTTGAAACAAGGTAAGCGAGTAAAGCAACAACTGCAAGTCTTAAAAATTTGAAATACTCCGTATTATATTTTTCAGGAAGTTTCTTAAACAGCCTAAGTTCCGTCATGCCTTCTGCAGCGGCTGCAGTTTCATCCTTTTTTACTGTTAACTTTCCATTGCGGTATTGCCCCAAAAGCTTCTTCCCTTCTTTCTTCAAGACAATTGACGTTAAAGGATATCCAGCGAAGCCTTGCATGACATAAATAACAATGGCAAAAACGGATAAGCTCGTAAGTCCTGCATCTGCCGCTCCTTCTGACATGATTATTGAAGAAACCATACCTCCCACTAATGGTGGAACCGCTACAAGGACAGTTTGCAGATCAAAAATAAAGATGCCAATTCCGAATAATAGTGCAACAATGCCAAGAATACCAGATAAGGAGATGACAATCGTCTTCCATTGATTCACCAATTCCCTTATTGAAAGCAATGTTCCCATATTCGTGATCAATAAGTACATCATCATGGTTGCCACTACTGGTGGAACACCTGCTATTGAAACGATGTCTTGCGGGAAGAATGTCCAATAACCACAAAGAAATAGAATCGCGGAAATGAAAACGGAAGGTACCCAGGCTTTTGTTCGAACCGCCACTATGTCCCCTACAAATAAAATCAGAATAACAATAACCAAAGCCAACATCTGTGACATATGAGTTCCCTCACCTTCCAATTTAATAGTTTGAATATTCTTATAAAATAATAACACTGAATCATCTGAATTTAAAGATAATTTCATATTTTCAGGTATTTATACACAGATAATAGGAAATGTAAGTGTTTTAATTTCAATTTCACACACCAAACATTCTCAAATAATTAAGGGATTGAATATATCAAAATAATTTTAATCTTAAAATAGACACTTTATCTCCTTTAAATATCAAAATCGAGTAGAGGGAAAATAAATGTATTATTTTCGCCCCTCTCACAACACCGTACGTACGGTTCGCGTATACGGCGTTTCAATTTATATTACAGTGTGTACTTTTAGATAATGCTCTAAAGCAGAGGGGACTCCCCTCTGC
>NZ_JBFTMS010000045.1:0-35283 GCF_056397085.1 Peribacillus sp. 05N428
GGTGGCGATAGCGAAGAGGTCACACCCGTTCCCATTCCGAACACGGCAGTTAAGCTCTTCAGCGCCGATGGTAGTTGGGGGTTTCCCCCTGTGAGAGTAGGACGCCGCCAAGCCATTTGAAAAGACCAGCCATCCGGCTGGTCTTTTTTGAGGTCGTTATCTTCAGTACTTATTATTTAAACCTGTTAAAGACCTTAAAGAAAGTTATATGCAGGGTAAATGGTAGGACATACTATTAATGCATCTGAATTTCTACAGCTATCTGTCTTATCCATATCAGTTTAAGACAAAGGGACAGAATTCTTCGTTTCTGTAGGGATATATGTTAAACTTAACATAGTTCTGAAACTGTCATTGGGGGAATAGCCGATGGATACCTCTGCTAAAGATGAAATGATTTTTTCGTTTGCTGAATGGTTGAGAGACCAAGGCAAATCAGCTAATACGATCAAAACGTATACTGGTGTCCTTTCACAGTTTTGTGACCAGACACAAAAGATATTGATGGAGATCCATTCTGAAGATGTTCAGGGTTATCTTGATTATTTAGAAAATTGCAAGAAAAGCCCAGGGACAATCGAAAAACACTATATCGCATTAAATGTCTTCTTTAAATTTTTAGGCAAACCGCAAGTGATGCTTTCTGTGGAACGTAAAGTTAAGGAGCACAAGCTTGAGGTACCTGAAACTTTAAGCCTCAATGAGCAGCAGATACTATTAAGAGATATAGAAGCAGAAGGAAATCTAAGGAATATTGCCATCGTCTACCTTTTGTTACATACTGGAATTCGTGTCTCCGAATTATGTGACTTAAATGGCCGTGATGTCATCATGGAAACAGAGCGTAATTATATACTTGTCCGGAACGCAAAAGGTGAAATCGACAGATCCGTACCCCTTACGATATCGGCAATACAACATGTACAAAATTATCTTTTGTCTTTAAAAGAAAAAGCAGATCCGCTATTCATCTCAAGCTATAATCAAAGGATCACTCCGAGGTCAGTTCAATATATATTGAAAAAATACAATGTGCATCCGCATAAACTGCGACATACTTTTTGTCAAAGGTTAGTGGATAATGGAATAGATATACAAACGATATCCAAGCTTGCCGGTCATAAAGATTTAAACGTAACGAAGCGTTATCTAAAAGAAAAATCTCTGGATCTGGCAAATGCGATAGATCAAACTTTCACCAAACACTAATATATAGAAATTAAAAGGGGAAGCGAGATCTTTCCTTTTTTTTGTTTAAACAAACAGATTTCCTTGGAAATGACGAATAGGACGTTTTGTCTTAAGAGACGGGACAGGTTGAAAGAAAAGGAATATAGTTCAGTCAAAAGGGCCGAACATATTGATGCATTGTTGAATCAAAAAAGAGGGGACTCCTTATATCAGGAATCCGCTTTTCTTTTTCTTCGTTACTTAACTGTTTTTTTCTTCTTTTTACCTATTTTCATTATAACTTCATATACTACCGGCACTATTACAAGTGTTAGCAATGTAGAACTCACCAGTCCGCCGATAACGGTAATTCCCAAACCTTGTGATATTAATCCGCTGCCTTCCGCACCGATTGCCAGAGGTATTAAAGCGCCGATTGTGGCAAGGGCAGTCATCAGGATAGGGCGTAGACGGGTGGATCCTGCCTCGAGTAAAGATTCCCTGGTAGATAGCCCGGATTCTTCATTCTTGATAACACGGTCCACTAATACGATGGCATTGGTCACGACGATACCAATAAGCATCAGGACACCCATCATTGCCGAAACGCTGATGGTCTCACCTGCAATGAATAGCCCTGCCAATGCCCCGATTACCGTAAATGGTAAGGAGAAGAGAATGGCTATTGGTGCTAAACCACCATGGAAAGTAACGACTAGGACAAAGTATACGATAGCAACTGCCGCTAACATAGCGATACCAAGTTGAGTGAATGATTCTTGGATATCTTCCGTCACTCCGCCGTAGTCTATAGATACGCTTGCAGGAAGATCTAATTTATCAACTTCCTTCTGTACCTCAGCTGTCACTGCGGCCACATCATCCGATTTGATTGTTGCAGACACGTCGGCATAAATTTTTCCATCGCGGCGGCTGATTGTATCGGAAGCTTTGCCTTCTTCGATTTTCACAAGCTCTTTCAATGGGATTTCCATTCCCGTTGGAGAAGAAATTTTCGTATTCTCTAGATCTTTTTTGTCTTCGAATGTCGTTTCTTTTGTCTCGACATATACTTTGACTTCTTCTCCATCTTTCTTAATGGTAGTTAAAGCATCATCTTTATTCGTATTGGCAATGGACATGCCAATTTGTGCAGCTGTCAGTCCAAGGTCACTTAGCTTTTCTTGGTCTGCCACTAGAGTGTATTGCTCATAAGCATCCGAAAGACTTGTATCAACATCTTTTAAATCTTTGTTTTTCTTCATGATATTTTGAATATCATCAATTACCGGTTCAATATCTTTTTGTGTATTTCCGTAAACAAATAGAGTGGTTTCGTTGCTTGATGTTGATGTGAAATCTTGTTGTTTCCATGTTCCAGGTGAATCAAGTTCAGTTAATTCTTTTATGACGGTTTCTTTTTTGTCCCCGAAATTTTCGGTGTCTTCGTCATAGAGTACATAGAAGAGAGCCGAGTTACTCGAGCCGCCCATCATGCCGCCGCCCATCATGCTTTCACCAAGTGTGTATTGAACGGTCTTCACATCGTCTTTATCCATGAAGTATTTTTCCACTTTTTCTGTTTGCTTTTCAATATCCTCTTTTAACTCTCCAGGTGCGGGAGTGTAAGTTACGATGATTGTTTTTTCTTCATCTGCAGGCATGAAGCTGACACCGATGCTTGGGATTAGGAATAAGCTTCCAACTAATAATACAATGGCTGTACCGAAAGTGATTAGCTTATGGTTTAACGACCAATCCAGTGATTTTCGATAGAATGCTGATAGTTTGCTTGGCTTTTCTTCATGTGATTGTAATTCTTTTTTAGATAGTCCCTTTTTAAATAAAGTGTCTGCCATTGCCGGAACAAGTGTGATGGCGATTATTAATGAAGCGACTAATGCAAACACCATTGTTAAGGCGAATGGCATGAATAGTTCCCCGACAGGTCCTGTAACGCTTGCTAAAGGCAGGTATACGGCTACAGTAACGATTGTCGATGAAAGGATGGGGATGAACATTTCCTTAGTGGCAGATCGTATTAATTCGCCGCCTTTTAATTGTTCGCCTTTTAACGCCATTCTTCTATAAATATTTTCTATGACGACAATGGAGTCATCGACGACTCGGCCAATCGCAACGGTCATGGCCCCAAGTGTCATGACATTCAATGAAATATCCATTTGTTTGAGCACCAAAAGGGCTGCTAACAGGGATAATGGAATCGAAATGACGGAAATGAGAGTCGTTTTAAAGTTCCTAAGGAATAGCATGATAACAATGACGGCAAACAGACAGCCGAAGAGTGCCTTGCTGATCATGGTTTCAACAGAATCTTTAATCGGTTTAGCTTGATCGAGAGTAGTGTGTACACTTACCCCGTTAAATTCTTCTTTGAAATTCGATGCTTCTTCATTTACTTCGTCGACGATTGCAACTGTATCGGCATCAGGTGATCTTGTAACCTGAATTCCAATCGATTCGCTACCGTTTGTTCTTGAAATCGATTCAGCCTTACCGGTGATTTTAACATCGGCAATGTCTGATAATTTCACATTTTGCATTTGGGCAGGACCTGTTGCCATTTCAGGAGATAATTGATTGGTTTCCTGTCCAGTTTGTGCTGGAGCTCCTGTTTGCGGGCCGCCGGTTAAAGGTATCTTTATATTTTTCAGGTCCTTTAATGTGGAAATGTTTCCATCCACAACGATCGTTTTCTCTTTATCATCAAAGTTATATATGCCAAGCGGCATACTGACGTTTGCGGCCTGGATAACCTTCTTTACGGTTTCTTCATCGAGCCCGTATTGAGCCATCTTGTCCTGGTCGAATACAAGGCTGCCTTCATTTACTTGCTGTCCGGAAATGGATACGGATGTCACGCCGTCAATTCCTTCAAGTTTAGGTACTAACACCTCTTCGACATTTTTTGTAAGGGCTGGTAAATCAGAAGCCTTATCTGTTACACTGAGTGCGACGACAGGAAAAGCGTTTAATTCTAATTTAGATACGCTCGGGTCATCTACTCCCTCTGGCAGTTCCAATTTCTCTAAAGCTTCTTTCACTTCTTTTACTGCATCGTCCATATCCGTATCATAATCATATTGTAATTGGATGGAAGAGGCATTGGCCATGGACGAAGAACTGACTAATTCGACTCCTGGCAAATTTGTTACTTTTAGCTCAATCTGGTCGGTGAGCTTATCTGCTACTTCTTCAGGTGCAGCTCCAGGATAAACAGTGGAGATGCTTATTAAAGGAGTGGAGATGCTTGGTATGGTTTCTTGTTTCATGTTTAAACCGGAGTATAAACCAGCTGCAACGATGATGATGGTAAGCAACCAGATTGCCAATTTATTCTTTAATGAAAATTTAATTATTGAATTCAAGCTTGTACCCTCCATACATAAAATTGTGACCAGTCGGTCACAAACTCAAATATATAGTATATGGATTATGATTGCAACAGATAATATCCGTTAGTGTTAACGTTGTGATTTCAAGGGTTTTGGGATACAATTTGGAAGATGTGACCCATTGGTCACCAATGGACAATTTTAAGAGATAGGATGAATTTGATGAAAGAAAAAAATAAGATGATCATAGATAAGTCTGTAGAGCTTTTCGCGGAGAAAGGCTATCATGCAACTTCGGTTCAGGAAATTGTTGAAAAATGCGGGATAGCAAAAGGGTCCTTTTATAATTATTTTAAATCGAAGGAGGAATTACTAGTCTCCATTTTTAAATTTTATTATGAAGCGTTGACAGACTCATTACTTGATCTTGAACTGGATGCTTCATTGTCCAGTAAAGACAAATTCATGAGGCAGATCACTGTTCACATTGAGCATATGACGGGAAATACCAACTTGATTCAAATGATGATGCAGGAACAAATGGTTCATATCAGCAAGGAACTAGATGGATTTTTACATCATATCCATGAAGAGGGCTTGATTTGGTTCAAGCGTAAAATCATTGAGTTATACCCGGGGCTTTCATCTGATCTTCTACCCGATTGCACCATTATTTTAGATTCGCTTTTCAAAGGATATATCGGAATATTGATCAGGAAACAAAATGCTTTCGATGTGGAATTGTTACCTAGCTTCATATTGAACCGGATGGATTCCATTGTCACAAGTCTGGAAAACATGGAAGATCCATTATTGAAACAATTTCCCCTACCAGGTTGCTCGATGCGGGATATGAGCCCAAAAGAAGAAATCCATTCGATTATCGCCAGGATGCTGGAAGTGGAAACACGTAAAGAAGAGGGGATGGAAACACGTAAAAATACGGAAGCTTTAAAAGCGCTCCAGGAAGAATTTTCAAAAGTTAGGCCGAGCTCCATCATCTTGGAAAGCCTTTTATTATTTTTGGAAAAAAATGAAAAAAGAAGTCCCTTGTGTTCAAAGCTTATCTTAATGATGAAGGATTATTTGTTGTATATATGAAGGCTTTACTGAAAGGGGGCGAATAGCCTCTTTTTCATTTGAATTTTTAATGAGTGTTAAAAACGGAGGTTTAGGAAAAAGTAAAAAGTGATGGGAAGAAGACCATTCTTTCAATGATATGGGGGCAAGAATCATGCGATGGAAAAAAGGGATGCTGATTTATAATAAAAATGCAGGGAAAGATAAACTCGAAAGGAATCTAGAGGGTTGTCTTCCGGTATTAGCTCCACATATTGATGAGTTTCTCATTCTACAAACCAAGCAAAAAGGCGATGCGTGCCGTTATTGTTTGGAATATGGTGAAGAAATGGATGTAGTTTTCGTATTGGGAGGAGATGGAACGGTACATGAGTGTGTAAATGGCCTTTCACCCCTTCAGAGGCGGCCGTTGTTTGGGATTTTACCTGGAGGGACTTGCAATGACTTCTCCAGGACATTAAAGATTCCTCAAAAAGTTCGTCAAGCTGCGGAAGCATTAGTAAATGGCAAGGTTCGTCCAATTGATATTGGGAAGTCCAATAACGATTATTTTTCCAATTTTTGGGGAGTGGGACTTATTTCAGATGCTTCAAACAATATTGATGAGCAGGAAAAAAGCAGGTTCGGAAAGATAGGATATTTATTAAGCGCTGTAAGGACGATTGGTGAGAATGCTCCCTTTTCCTATAAACTAGAATATGATGGGAATTTCATTGAAGGGGAAGCCGTTATGATTTTGGTCTTGAATGGTTGTTTTATCGGCACTAATTTATTACCTTTCCCCATGATTAGTCCAGACGATGGGCTCTTTGGCGTTGCCATCTTGGAAAATGCAAGCCTTGGTGCATTTTTAGAAATAATAGCGATGAAACGTTCATGGACTGAAAATATGAGTTCTGACTCTGGGGTGACTTATTTACAAGCAGGTACCTTGACTATTGAATCCAAGAGGCCGCTTGATGTGGATATGGATGGAGAGAACTATAGACAAACTCCTTCGCGCATTAAAGTCCTTGCCCACCATTTGTCAGTATTAACACCAAATTAGTATGAGGATTACATTTGAAGGAAAAGGCTTATGTGTTTTTTTTGTATATTCATTCCTTATTTCTGCAATTGTTTCCAAAATAGGATAAAATGTATGATGATATATCATTTTTTGCAGGAGGACCAATTATGGTGTACCAGGTCGGATTGTTAAAGGGCATTTTAGAGCCTTATCGGAGTCGTTATCAGCTGCAAAATGCAGAGGCAGTCACAAAGCTTGGATTGAAATTAATAGTTTTATATTTTCTTAGTCTTATAGTATTCGCCGTTGGGGGATATTTTGGCATTGGTTCAGAATCATTCTCCAAAGAAATCACGAAGATGAGCGCCAATGAATTCGAAGCAGCAAAGTTGCTGATTTTGAGCGGCAATATAATAACAGGAATAATCGACCCTTCCATATACATATTTTTAGCAGCTCTATTCTTTTGGATCGTTACTGATATCCCCTATATTAAATTAGTTATCGTTCAAATGATTCTTTTTGGCTTGCAATTAATAGAAAAAACATTATTGATTCCCTTATTCGTTTTAATGGATTTAGGCAGCGATGCCAATCCTTTTTCATTGGGGATCATCAGTCAGTATTTTCTCAGAAGTGATTATTTCATTCACTTTTTCAGCGAAATTACCATTTTTCAATTTCTTATTATTGCTCTGCAATATTTTTATTTAAAGGAATTTACAGAACGTAATAATTATATGGTCCTTTTAATGATTGTTCTATTGTATTTGGCCACATGGTTTGTTAAAGCCTTTTTAGGATACATCCAAGTAGGCGTATTTGTATAAAGCGGGTGAAATGAATGAGCGGTAAATGGAAAATAGCGACGGTCTCCATTGCGTCGATAGTGTTAATAACCGTTAACTTATACCTTATTGAAAAAAAAGAAAGCAAAGTGGAACGGACGGTTTTCGTTGAAAACTGGACTAAGGTAAAAAAAGATACAATTACGGATACTATTCAAACAAATGGGGTAATTAAACCAGTAGAAGAGTATGATATTTATTTTGATGCCAAGAAAAATGATTTTAAGAAATTCCTTGTAAAAGAAGGCGATGCGATTACGGCTGGCTCCTCGTTGTTTGAGTATACGACGACCGAACTTGATGCGCTTAAAGCGAATTTGGAAGCGGAGAAAACGGCCGCGGAGGGGGAAATTGCAGGGATTGAGGAATACATAGGGAAGTTGAGGTCTTATCAGGGGACCGTGATCAGTGAACCTGAAGCGGCAATTGATGAATCGGTGGAAAAGAACTTGAATATTGATATAACGACAAGCTCTTCAGATCTTATTAAAAGTAACATTGAGCAAGAAATGTACAAGCAGGAACTAGAAAAAAACAGGTTGGATGAAAAAGTGAAAATGCTTGATGCTAAATTAAGTTCGATTGAGGAGCAGTCCAATGCAATTGTAACGACGAGCGAGGCTGATGGTGTCGTTAAAAATATCAATAAAAACCTGAATAATCCCATTATATCCATTGTTTCGACAAATATGGCAATTGAAGGGGATTTCTCCGAAGAGGAAATGAAAAAGGCTGAAGTGGGCATGACTATAAAAGCAAGTTCCTCTGTTTCAAAAAAGGCATTGAAAGGGAAGATAGGCCGTATCCATTCCTATCCCGCTGAAGAGCCATCATTAAAAAAAAATAACAGATTTCCATTTCAGGCTTTAATCGAACCGGAAGGCGAAGAAACGGAACCTTTGTTAGTGGGATCGAAAGTGAATCTTACTGTAATAACCAATGAGAAAGCCGGTGTACCCTCCATTCCGATAGAGGCCGTACAATACCAAAAGCAGCCTTATATTTACAAGTTGACTAATAAAGGCCATGTGGATAAACATTACATTACAAAAGGTCTTAAGGCTGAAGGGAAGCAAGAAATCATAAAGGGACCGTCTGTAGGTGACGTCATCCTGCTGAAGCCGAATGCGGCAGTGAAGAACCATTCTTATTTTATTACCCCGATTCAATTTGAAAAAGTGAAAGCTGGAACTTATAAAAAATTCACCTCTAGGGAAAAAGTAAGATATCTGTTACTTGGCATTCTGGAAAAATAACCGCTTTTTTCACAAGAGAGGTGATGTTAAATTAGGAATTAATTATATCGATATAACTTATTTGATTAAAAATCGGGAAGCGTAATTATAGATACAACAGCCTTTAATGCAGAATATTCAGACATATTAAAAGATTTTTTCTAGAACTGATGCGAATAAATATTTACAGATTATCATTTTTAGTATAATATTTTATTATAAGTTAACTCGCTTAATCTTATTCCAAGAACGGGGGACCCATTTTTGTGGATTTTATCCGCTAGGGGTGAATTCAGAAATGAAAGGGCATTTGTGTTTCCAATTCCTAACCCGACAGCTAACCTCGTCAGCGTCTTTAAGGGAACATGTGTGAATATTCACGCCAATAAGAAATCGACACATGAAGTGTCTTTTTTTTCGGCGTAAAGACAGAGTTTTTCAAAAAAAGAAAAATTACTTTCTTTTTATTAGTATCTTGTTTCCCTTACCGAGACAAAAATGTTTTTGCATCAAAGACTTTATGGAAGGTGAGGAAAGTAAATGAAGAAATTCAAATTAAGTTTAGCTAGCCAAATTTTCATTGGTTTAATTCTAGGGATTATCGTTGGTGCCATTTTTTATGGTAATGAGTCGGCCCAAAGCTTTTTACAGCCATTCGGAGACATTTTCCTACGAATGATTAAAATGATCGTAGTGCCGATCATCGTATCCAGCCTTATCGTTGCAGTTGCCGGTGTAGGTGACTTGAAAGCGGTAGGAAAACTAGGTGCTAAATCATTATCATACTTTGTTGTCGTAACTATGATAGCGATTGCTGTTGGTTTAATTTCAGCGAATATCATCCAGCCTGGTGCTGGTGTGAATATGAATAACCTGGAACAAACTGATATCTCCACATATGTTGATACAGCAGAAACTAAGCAGCATGAATCGTTCGTAGATACACTTGTACACATCGTGCCATCCAATCCAGTTAAAGCCATGGTAGAAGGCGATATGCTAGCGATAATTTTCTTCTCCGTGTTGTTTGGACTAAGTATTGCGGCCATCGGTGAAAAGGGTAAACCAGTATTCCGTTTCTTCCAAGGTGTAGCTGAAGGAATGTTCTACCTAACTAACATGGTCATGAAATTCGCTCCTATCGGTGTATTTGCACTAATCGGTGTGACTATCTCCAAGTTCGGTTTGGAATCTTTAATTCCATTAGGAAAGTTAGCGCTTTCTGTTTACGGAACAATGATCTTCTTTGTAATTGTCATTCTGGGTCTTATTGCAAAATTTGTAGGATTCAATATCTTTACTTTGATTAAACTTCTAAAAGAAGAATTGATTCTTGCTTTCTCTACTGCAAGTTCAGAAGCGGTTCTTCCGAAAATCATGGAAAAAATGGAGAAAGCGGGATGTCCGAAACATATTGCTACATTTGTTATTCCGACTGGATACTCCTTTAACCTTGATGGTTCTACATTATACCAAGCGTTAGCAGCTATCTTCATCGCTCAAATGTATGGAATCGATTTAAGCATGTATGAGCAAATCACGCTAATGCTAGTGTTAATGATCACATCCAAAGGGATTGCGGGTGTACCAGGTGTATCTTTCGTAGTTCTTTTAGCGACATTGGGAACTGTCGGTATTCCTATTGAAGGTCTTGCATTTATTGCCGGTATCGACCGTATTCTTGATATGGGACGTACAGTGGTAAACGTTATTGGTAATTCACTTGCGGCAATCGTTATCTCTAAATGGGAAGGTCAATTCAACCCTCCTTCCAAAAAAGAACTAGAACAACAAGTTTCTTGATACAAAAAATCCAGAGTGAAATGTCACTCTGGATTTTTTTTTATTGAATGAAAAAGCGCTTCCTTAATTTTTCTCGATGACTGTAAAACTCTGCTTCCTTCAGGTGTTATGGAGGGAACTACTTCTTGACGCGTCTTCCCGGATGTCAAAATACCCCCAAATTCATAAAGCCTTTCATCTTGTTTACCCCAAAACCAAATCATTTCCTCTTCCTCCCAGAAGGTCATGTGTTGTGAAATGAAACTACCTTCAGGCTTAAAAATACGTTGATTTGACTAATGTCGGGTATTTTGCGCTGGGGATCATCAGCATAAAGGGGAGCGGCCACATGAAATGAGTGAATGAATGATAAAACCATTCATGATCCATTCTTCGAATTCTATATTTTTTCCTATTGGTTAAAATGGATTTTGATTCATGTTATTTAAACGATGCAGATGATGATTAATATTGGGGTTATATAACTTACGTGAAACTCCAAAAGTTTGATAAAATAACATTATTGATTGAGAGCTCGGAGGGGGTCAGGTTATGAAGAATGATAGCAATGATATCTTATACATGTATATGCAGGCTTCCGAACGGTTTGTCCTTTTTAATGGACTCAATTTTCGTGAATTCGTCAATTCGCTTCCGTATACCTTGGATTCGATCTTATTATTGAAACATCAATTCGATGGTGGGGAATACAATTTGAATGTCCTGCTTGAGAGCGCTTCATCTGAAGCTATTGCGAAGCTCGTTAAAGAAAATGTCCGGGCATATGGAGATTTCTGTTGGATCGATTTTGAAGAAACGGAAGGGCTGGATGAATTGGATGGAAGGGAAATAGCGGAACTTTTATATTTAGGACATGCTAAAACCCATCTGGATCCCCCGTTTTTCCGTAAATTGAATAACCAATTTGTGTACCTTGCCCAGGATGATGGCTGGTTCAATAAAATTTATTTTCGTTCTCTTTCGACATATTATATGATGTTAGGAAGTCTGATTCCGCTAAAGCTGGAGCCATTAAAAGTAGAGAGGACGTGGCTTGGAATCAGAAAGAAAAAAGAGCTGACGGCGATTCCTGCAGAAATCATTGCTTCTTTGGCTCATATTCTGGCAGAGGGGCTCGTTTTTTCCTTTCGGGATGTTAAGTATACTAGAACGAAAATTGAGATACCGGCATGGGTCGTAGGGGATTATTTAAACATGGATGAGATGCATGATTCCTTTTCGGATAGAGATAGTAAGGAGCCCGATGCATTTATTATCTTCAATCGAAAAGAGAAGATTTGGGAAAGTGTTATTAAAAATACACCATCCTCCTAATTTTATTTGAATTCCTTGAACTTTTTAGGTGTAAGACTTACCGTCTCATGCATAAGAGATAAGAGAGGGTGTGGCGGTTTTATCCTGTGTTCAGTAAGTTAGTAATCATTGGAAAAGCCTCAATGATGGAAGTTTCGCTTTACCCCTCATTAACAGGCTGTAAGGAAGCCTGATGACAAATGTAATGAAAAAGAAATGTGTTGAACCAACAGCGTGTAAATGCCCGATTGCGACGCACAGGATGTGCTAGCACAGGAGTTGCCACAGGATGTGGCGGTTTTATCCTGTGTTCTGCAAAATAGTAATCATTGGAAAAGCCTCAATGATGGAAGTTTCGCTTTACCCCGCATTAACAGGCTGTAAGGAT
The DNA here is from genome assembly GCF_056397085.1 of Peribacillus sp. 05N428. Taxonomy (NCBI): domain Bacteria; kingdom Bacillati; phylum Bacillota; class Bacilli; order Caryophanales; family Bacillaceae; genus Peribacillus; species Peribacillus sp. 05N428. The sequence goes on from NZ_JBFTMS010000045.1 coordinate 12,183, forward strand.
GCTCGGTGACAAATGTAATGAAAAAGAAATGTGGTGAGCCAACAGCCTGTAAATGCCCGATTGGCTCAACTAACCATCATTGGAAAAGCCTCAATGATGGAAGTTTCGCTTTATCCGTTTTAGTGTAAAGTGATACAATGAACATGGTTAAAAGAATATTGGAGGGTAATAACTCATGAAAACTAAACTTGGTTTGCTTTATGGTGGAAAATCTGCGGAGCATGAGGTTTCTATGCAGACGGCTTTAGCGGTCATTAAAGCTCTCGATTTAGCAAAGTTTGATATATATCCGATTTACATAACAAAAGATGGTTCATGGATTAATGGACCAAAGTTAACAGGTCCTGCCGAGAACGTGGAGGCATTGACATTTTCACCGGAAAAATCGAGCTCGCCTCTTGCCTTGCAAGCACATTCAACTGATGAAAATAGTGAATCAACAGGGTATGACGTAATTTTCCCATTGCTTCACGGACCGAATGGAGAAGATGGAACCGTACAAGGGATGCTGGAACTGTTGAACCTTCCTTATGTAGGGAATGGCGTTTTAGCTTCTTCAGCAGGAATGGATAAGGTCATCATGAAAAACATTTTTGCCCAGGCGGGACTTCCTCAAGTGAAATACACTTGGTTCATCCGTTCTGAATGGGAGAAGAATACTGAAAGTGCCATCAAAAAGGTAGCGGATGATTTGGGGTACCCTTGTTTTGTCAAACCTGCCAATTTAGGCTCAAGTGTCGGTATCAGCAAATGTAATGATGCTGATGAACTGGAAAAAGCGGTAGCGGAAGCTTTTCAATTCGATCGGAAGGTCATCATTGAAGAAGGGGTCATTGCTCGTGAACTCGAGTTTGGTATTCTTGGTAATGATGAACCGTCTTGTTCAGTGGCAGGCGAAATCATCCCTAAGAAAGATTTTGCCTTCTATGATTATTCAGCAAAATATGTAGACGGTAATTCAGCGATGGTCATTCCGGCGGAGATAACGGAAAGCGAGTATGCAGCTTTATCCGAAATGGCCATTACTGCCTTTAAGTCATTGGATTGCTCTGGATTGGTTCGCGCAGATTTCTTCTTGACGCATTTGGGGCAAATCTATATTAATGAAGTGAATACAATGCCTGGGTTTACTCCATTCAGCATGTTTCCGTTATTGTGGAAGCACACAGGTGTCGACTATCCAGCGCTAATTGAAACACTCGTGAAACTTGCCTTGGAACGTCATCAGGAAAAACAACAAATCAAATATACAGTTTGATCATGCAGGTAAAGTATCAGTAAACTCCACAATCCATCAAGCCTTGATTTGATGGATTCCAATCAGCAGGAACCGGTGCGATTTAAACTGGTTTCTGCTTCGTTTGGTTAACGGAGAGCGATCAACGGTTCGATGAATGTAGGAGGAACAAAATGATAAAGAGAACGTTAAAACAAGTACATGAAATGGCAGAGGGATTGAATGATATCAGTCCATTCCAGTCCAAAGGAATTAATGGGGTTACCATCGATTCAAGAACGGTTAAGGAAGGATGTTTGTTCATTCCGCTTAAGGGTGAGCAGGTTGACGGCCATCAGTATGTCAAGCAGGCTTTAGCGCAAGGGGCTGCAGCTTCCTTTTGGCAAAGGGATGTTCCGAATCCTCCTGATGATTTACCGATAATTATTGTCGAAAACACTGAGAAAGCACTTCAGCAATTGGCGCGTTCTTACCGCCAGGAGTTGAATATAAAAGTCATTGGGATAACAGGGAGCAACGGTAAGACCACTACGAAAGATATGACCGCTGCGCTGCTGGCCACTGCCTATAAGGTTCATAAAACAAATGGAAACTTCAATAATCATTTAGGTTTGCCGTTAACGGTGCTTTCTATGGCAGAGGATACGGAAGCGGCTGTTTTGGAAATGGGAATGAGCAGTCGCGGTGAAATCGAGTTCTTATCCAAAATGGCAAAGCCTGATGTAGCGATCATTACCAATATCGGTGAATCACACTTATTGGATTTAGGATCACGCGAGGAAATCGCGAATGCGAAGTTGGAAATTGTCGAAGGTTTGTCGAAAGATGGAACGCTGATATATCATGGTGATGAACCATTGCTTCGCAATCGGATCAAAAAGGATTTTCCTGATTTAAACGTAATATCTTTTGGACGTACGGAACAAAATGATTTATATCCACAGGCCATTAGCCAAGGGGCAGACAGTACCACGTTTACAATCGCAAGCGGTGATAAGGAAATCGGTTATGAGATACCTGTTTTAGGTCATCATAATGTTCTTAATGCGTTGGCTGCCATCTTGGTTGCTAAAGAATTCAATGTAGATGATTCGGCGATCCGTAAAGGCCTATCGGCCATTCAGTTAACTAATATGAGGATGGAATTGGTTGAAGGCGCAAAAGGGCAGAAAATCATCAATGATGCATATAATGCCAGTCCAACTTCAGTCAAGGCGGCAGTGGAGTTGGTTGAGGGCTTATCTGGATTCGAGAATAAGATTCTTGTATTGGGAGATATGTTGGAGTTAGGGCCGCAGGAAAAAGACTTTCATACGAAAATTGGTGAATTGATTTCCAATGAGCGGATTGATAAGATTTTCACATATGGTCCTTTAGCCGAGTTTATTGCCAAGGGAGCGAGCAAGTCTTTTTCATCGGAGCAGGTTCGCCCTTTTCAAGATAAGCAGGAGCTTATAGAGGAACTTAAGTCGTCCACAGAGGAAAATGACATCATACTTGTTAAAGCTTCCAGGGGCATGAAGCTGGAGGAAGTCGTTCAAGCTCTACAAAAATAAAAAATAAAGAAAAGGCCGTTTCTTTTTGAAACGGCCTTTTTTATTGTGTTTAAAACAGTGTCCCGGCTATAATGCAGATGTCATCGTTAATCACTGAATGCCTCATCCTTGAGACCAATAGCTTCTGAAGAAGGTCATTTGTATCGAGATGGACATTTTCAATGAATTCCCTCTCGATATTGTCAGATCGGTCAATGGCGGAAGGTGTGGGCGTTTTAGACAGTCCATCTGTATAGATGATGAATCGGCTTCCTGGTTCATAATGAAAGACTATTTTTTTCATGGGCAATTCGGGGATCGGTCCGCTTGGGGTGGCCCCTTTGTTTAAATTGAGAATTTGGTTGGTGCATGGGGAATACAAAAAGGCTGAAGGAAGTCCGTAGTTCACATATTCTATGAGTCGATCCTTTGTATTCACGTATGCGATGAAGGCTGTAATACGAGCATGTTTTTTGTTTTGCCGATTAACTCCTTGAAATAGGTCCCGAATATGTTTGCCCAGTTCCTCTGTTATGTAAATGGGGTCTTTTACCCGTTTGATAAGGTCGGGCATCACAGCCCTTATGGACATGTTTATAAGGGCTGTGTGGATGCCTTTTCCAAATACATCGATCATGATGAAGCCGTATATCCTGTCATCAACCTCCGCCCAGTAAAATAAATCCCCAGAAAGGTCACTCGAAGGCTGAAAAAGGCCTTTGATCTCTATATCTTCATTATTGATCGACAAAGGTAAACTTGAAAGTTGAATGCCCTTTGCAATTCGCAGGCTCCTTGCCGATTTTTGGTGTATCTTTTCAAGCTCTTGCCCCTTCAGTTTTGCCGAAAACAATTGCATGCTGATGTTTTTGAGTGACTTTAATTTAATCCGGACTTCTACTGAATCGGCAGGGACTGCCATGGTTTCATAAAAGGTCTTTTCCGGTAAGGCCTGAGGGGGATCCATTCCTAAAGCGCGTTTGTAAATGAATAAGATAGGGATTTCGTGAGATTCAGCTAAGGCGAATAAAGAAGTTTGCTGCCAAGAATCTTTTGATATGTGTAAAGGCAAAATAAATAATGATTTCATTAAGTCCGATGAATCTTCGAATAGATGACTTTGGTTGAGTGGATCCTCCAAAAAAGTGACTTTCTTGTTCATTTTCTTTAAGATTCGACCAAAATCCTTACATAAAGGAACATCTATTGTGAATATGTTCATATAACCCCCCGTTGATTTGTTGATAGGTCAATCATACTGCATTTAGACGTATTTACTATAATTTTTAGACAAAAAGATGTAATTTTCGGAAAAATGAATGATCCCATATACCTGGAAATTCAATCATGATAAGCCCTTTCTTCCAACGGGGGCAACCGTGGAAGGGTGTTATCATTAGATTTAATCCTTCCTCAAAAAGGTTTGTTGAAACTATTTGATTTAAACTCATATCATATATAAATGGATGTTCGTTTTGTGAAAAATTCACATGGATATAGTAAGTGGTCTGGAATGGTTTATCCCAAACCGTTATTTTAAAACAGGAATAGGTTACTGAAATCCTCCCAACTGGATTCCTGAAGCCAACTGTCGTTTCCAGTCTGAATCCACTTACGCATGATAGGTTATAGTAACTAAGGTAATTCTGTTGAATAAATCAGCTGTACATTTATCTGGTGGTGATATCCAATTTCACCGTTTTTGAAACGATCCAAAGTTTTAGTAACTCTGAATGGGGCGATATCCTTTATTGCATTAACAGTTTGAAAATGGTAATATGAGTATGAGTTTAAATGTCTTATCATTGATGATTATTTAAATTAATCAGGTTGAGGCAACAAAATTGTATGTTCTTACATGTTTCATGAGTTCATTCTTGAGATTATTTTAGATTAAATAGGCCGCGCGTCTGGTCATATATAAAAGCTGCATCTCTTGGCGGCTTTAGTAGCTATTAGGGAATCAAGCCGCATTTTTAGCGCTTTTCCACTTCTGCAAATCCTCAACGCACCGGGCCTGTTTTGTATAAGAATCTTGGCTCTCGTCAAGTTTTGTTCATCCAGCCTTTTTAAGTTTGATGAATAATAGGTGCAGCAGCCCTCACCTGAATAAAACGGTCAAACACCGTTTATGCTACTTTTAATTTTCCATATTGAATTTAATTTTGGTTACATGTACTTTTAAAAAGATGAGCGTAGGTTAATGATAAGTTTACACGTGCGCGAAATTAAAAATGCCAGTGAATGTCCGTACTGGTATATTTCCTTTTTAAAAAATCATATTGAGTTCATTTGAACTAAAAGGCAGACATACTTTTAGGTGATAATGATAAACTTTTTATTAAGAGATAAAGAAGAACATCCGTCATGATGATGAGGATTTGAACTAAAACATCTGTGCATGATCCATGAATGCACGTGTAAATTTACGATATAAAAAGGAGTACGAAAACATTGACATTGTTTAGCGAATTAGGATTAGATAGAACGTCCATGAAATCAATAGAAAAAATGGGATTTGAGGAAGCAAGCCCGATTCAATCCCAAACGATACCTCTAGCACTTGAAGGTAAAGATATAATCGGTCAAGCGCAAACAGGAACAGGTAAAACAGCAGCATTCGGTATTCCATTGATGGAAAACATCGATATCAATAACGAAAACGTGCAAGGGATCGTCATTGCACCTACACGTGAGCTTGCCATTCAAGTTTCCGAGGAACTTTTCAAGCTTGGTTACGGAAAACGTGCTCGTGTACTTGCAGTTTATGGTGGACAAGACATCGACCGTCAAATCCGTGCTTTAAAGAAAAAACCACATATTATCGTTGGTACGCCTGGTCGTCTTTTAGACCATATCAAACGTAAAAATATTAAATTAGGCGGAGTTCACACTGTAGTTCTTGATGAAGCGGATGAAATGCTTAACATGGGATTCATTGAGGATATTGAATTAATCCTTTCAACGGTTCCTGATGAAAGGCAAACATTGCTTTTCTCAGCTACAATGCCTGATCCGATCCGTAAAATTGCTGAAAGATTCATGCAAGAACCAGTTCTTGTACGTGTAAAAGCAAAAGAAATGACAGTGGATCGTATCGAACAATATTACTTGGAGTTAAAAGAAAGTGAAAAATTCGATACACTTGCACGCCTTTTCGATATTCAAACACCGGATCTTGCGATCGTCTTCGGACGTACGAAACGCCGTGTAGATGAATTGGCATCTGCATTGAATATCCGCGGTTATATGGCTGAAGGCATTCATGGTGACCTTAGCCAGGCAAAACGCCTTTCTGTATTGAAAAAGTTCAAAGACCGCAGCATCGATGTGCTCGTTGCTACTGACGTTGCTGCACGTGGACTTGATATTTCCGGCGTTACTCACGTATACAACTTTGATATCCCTCAAGATCCGGAAAGCTACGTTCACCGTATTGGACGTACAGGACGTGCGGGTAAACATGGTATAGCCATTACGTTTGTAACACCAAGAGAAAGAGGCCAACTGCATGCAGTTGAACATACAACGAAAAAACGTATGGAGAAACTTAAGACTCCTACGTTAACTGAAGCGTTGGAAGGTCAACAAAAAGCAGTAACGGAAAAAATCCTTAATACAATCGAGAATGAGGATTTAACTTTATATCTTGGTCAAGCGGAAGAGTTATTACAAAAACATAGCGCAGCGGATTTAGTTGCAGCCATGCTTAAATCAATGACAAAAGAACCGGATCAAACGCCTATCAAGTTAACGGAAGAATCTCCATCTCCAATGCGTCGCAATCGCGGAGGAAGCGGATCTTCTGGCAACAGACAGCGCAATGGCCGCAGTTCTTCAGGCAGAAAAGATTACGGCAGCGGATCAGGGAAACGCCCAAGCACGAACCGTAAATCGAATGGTTACGGAAACCGCAGCACGAGCCAAAAAAGAGAAAAAACTAATAAGATTTAATTGAATTGGGAATGCCGCTCATTTGAGCGGCATTTTTTTATGTGCATCTCCAACTCTTCATGAAGGTATCCGCGGTTTTTGGATGGAATGCTCACAGCCTTTGTTTGAAAAGGGGTTAATTTCCAGTATTTAAATATAGTATAATGGATGAAAGCAAGGATGGATGATGATGATTCAATTAGCATTACCTGTCCGGAAGAGGAGAAGCACATGGAACCTGAAAATCGTATATCGAATAAGGCCTTAACCGTATGGAAAATCAGTGGTCTTATAAGCTGTTCAATAACCTGGATTATAAGCATCGCCGTACTCGTGCTTACAATCATTTTTGATTGGACATATTGGGTGATTGGCGCGTTGGTCCTAATTTCGATAATCCAATCCTATCTGGCCATCTTTCTGATTCCGTCGGTTAAATGGAAGAGATGGCGTTACGAAGTAAGAAATACTGAAATTGATATCCAAAGTGGTATTTTCGTCATTAAAAGAACACTCATACCCATGATAAGGGTTCAGCATGTTGAAACGAAGCAAGGGCCATTATTAAGAAAATACGATTTAGCCTCCGTTGAAATTTCCACTGCAGCTACTCTTCATGTTATCCCTGCCTTGGACCTTGCAGAGGCAGATGAATTGCGGCATTATATTTCGAGAATGGCAAGTGTGGAGGAAGAAGATGTCTGATCCTAAAAGGCTTCACCCCATAGCTGTATTGCTTAACATCATTAAATCGATTAAGGAGTTAGTCATCCCTTTTTTATTAGTGGTCGTCATTCCTGGGAAGAATGAAGGAATTCCCGGATGGATACAACCGCTGGTCATTGCCATTATTATACTTTTGATTATAGGGAATGCATTCTTGCAATGGTTACGCTTTACATATCGGATAGAAGAGGGCGAATTCAGAATTGAGTCCGGGGTATTGGTAAGGAAGAAACGGTATATAAAGTTTGATCGGATTCATAGCATAGATATATCAGAGGGCATCATCCAGAGGGTATTCAGCCTGGTGAAGCTGAATATTGAAACGGCAGGCGGGTCTCAGGCGGATGCCGTATTATCAGCCATAAGCAAAAGTGATGCGGATCGAATCAATGCTTATATAAGTGAGGAAAAAAATGCGTATAACCCATTTGATAGGGATAAAGATGAAGTCGCGGATAATGAAATCGCAGCAAAATCATCTTCCGTTTTTAAGCAGACGCTGCCGCAGTTATTCGCTATGGCTGCCACTTCGGGAGCGGTAGGTGTCTTCCTATCCGGGGCAGTCGCTTTTATTTCACAGTTCGATGAAATGATACCTTTTGAGAGAATATTTAAGGATTATGAAGATTTTATTGAAATGGGGACCTTCATTCTGACCTTGTTTGCCCTTGTGGCTTTATTGGCGGTTTATGTGCTGGCCACATTAAGTATGGTAATTAAATACGCTTCCTTTACCGTGATAAAAACGGATGAGGAGATCGTTATTTCCAGGGGGCTTCTCGAGAAAAGACGGCTGACAATCCCTATCCATAAAATTCAAGGTATCCGGATCATGGAGAATTTAATTCGAAAGCCATTGGGATTGGCGACGGTTTATATTGAATATGCGGGAGGGAGCATGGAAGATAAAGAAAGTCTTTCCATCATGCTGTTCCCTTTAATCAGGAAGAAGCATTTACAGAAGAAAATCATGGAAATTTTACCGGTTTATGAAACGGATACGGAGATGACACCAATACCCAAGCGTGCACTTTCCAGGTATGTGTTTCGAAAGTTTCTATACCTCATCCCGATCATCGGTGCCTTGGTATGGTTTTTCAGACCTTGGGGTTATCTTTCCTTCTTGCTTGTACCGTTGGCGATTTTTTGGGCATACATGCAATATAGAGATGCAGGTTGGAGCATAGAAGGGAATTTATTGCTATTGAGCAGCCGTTTTTTCTCGAAGCAAACATTGATCATGCAGAGAAGCAGAATTCAATCAATCACATATAAAAAAAGCTGGTTTCAGAATCGAAAAGAATTAGCCACCATTACAGCATCGATTAAATCAGGAATTACCTCCCGGGTCGGTATGGTTGCTGATGTGGAAGAAAAGGATTGCCTAATAATTAAATCATGGTATTCACCTAAAAAAGCAGTCGACTCCCAATGATTGAAAGGAAGAGTCGGCTGTTTGGCCTACCATTTTTTTCTTAAGAATAATGGAGCTGTTAAAAAGCCGGTTGCCATTCCAGCCAAATGACCGACAACGTTGATCTGCGGTTGGATGAAAGTCATGATAATGGCAATTCCGGTCAATGTATATACTGTATTTCTTTCGTTGTTCGTAAAATTGGTTTTATTGAACAGTACAAGATATAGAAAGAATCCGAGTAAACCAAAAATTGCTCCGCTAGCACCTACGTGGTTATATGTCAGTGGGTTAATCAGGAAGGTTGCGATATTGGCAAGGATCCCTGTCGTTAAAAAGAAGATTGAAAACTTGAAGGCTCCAAGTAATTTCTCCAGGAATGGACCAAAGATGGCAAGTGAGAATCCATTAAACAGTAAATGTGTAAACGTGCTATGTAGAAAGATGGGGGTGATCAAACGCCACCATTGTCCATCAGCGATGTATAAATTCACACCTGTGCCATAATAAAAGAGTACATTGCCGGGAAGTACGGGGAAAAGGACGAGAACGAATACAAGCATCATAATGAGTATGAGCACAGTTACAGCTCGATAAGAATTTGCATATTCGCGGAAGCTTTCTGTTCTTGTAAACATAAATTCCTCCTATATATCGTTTTTAATTAGATACAATATTATCATTTTCAGGTAAAAGAGTCCTCCTAATGATATGCAACTTATTAAATTAATAGAAGAGGTGTCAAAGTGATTAAAGGTATAGGCGTGGACATTACTGAGTTGGATAGAATGGAAACATTGATTAATCGGCAACCCCGTTTAAAGGAGCGTATATTGACGGAAAGTGAAATCTTGATTTTCGAAAAGTTAAATGGAAGAAGGAAGGTCGAGTATTTTGCTGGGCGTTTTGCGGCAAAGGAGGCTTTTTCAAAAGCGAACGGTACAGGGATCGGTAAACACTTATCCTTTTTGGATATTGAAATCATCTCGGATGATAAAGGAAAGCCGGTGATTTCTAAGCCGTTTTCTGAAGGGGTCCATCTTTCGATTAGCCATAGCAGGGATTATGCGGTTGCTCAAGTCGTAATTGAAGGGTGAGTGGAGTTTTGTCCAATCGGGTCATAAACCTTAAGGTTGTCTCATATACATTTAGTGCTATAGGGAGACAAGGCCCGGTAAAAGGTACATGGCAGAGTAGGTGCTCTCGAAAAGTTTTTAGCCGGATCGAGAAATGGTCCTGTCTAAAATACTGAGGAATTTAAGACATCAGTCGAGCCAATGTCCGGATCCTGCCTTTTCCTCTCCCTTTTACGTTCAAATGACAAAAAGGGGTTGAAAAGATGAAGAAGATGGTAATGCTTTTTGCAGGGATCATGCTCTTGCTTGCTCTTTCTGCTTGCGGCCAAAAATCGCAGAGTGATGTAGTGAGTGAATTGAATGAGAAGCTTGGTGAAATGAAAGGATATAAAGCTAACGCGAAGATGACATTAAAGATGGGGACGGAACCTCAAGTGTATAATGTGGAGATTTGGCATAAGGACCCTTCTTTTTACCGCGTGAATCTGAAAAATGAAGAGAAAGATCAAAGCCAGATGATTTTGAAAAATGATGATGGTGTATATGTTTTGACGCCTGCTTTGAATAAAAGTTTTAAATTTCAAAGCGAGTGGCCGGAGAACAGCAGTCAGGCCTATTTGTTCGAGTCGTTGGTGAAAGACATTACGGAAGATAAAAGTGCGACATATAAAGAAACGGATAAACATTATGTCTTTGAAACGAAAACGCGCTACCAAAACAATAAAATGTTACCATTTCAAGAGATTACTATAAACAAAAAGGATTTATCCCCAGTCAGTGTAAAAGTCATGGACCCTGATAGGACCGCTTTGGTTCTTGTTGAATTCTCAAAAGTAAAATTCGATACGAGTTTTGATAAAGATTCATTCGACATGAAGAAAAACATGACAAGTGCACAACTTGAAGCTCCCGTTATGGCAGAAGTCCAAAATGAGGGGTTTGCAGTGAAATACCCTGAAAATATTGGTGATATGAATTTAACGGAAGAAAAAGAAATTACGACGGAAAAGGGAGAACGTGTCGTTTTGACCTATGAGGGTACAAAAAGTTTTACATTAGTTCAGGAAAAAGCTGAGGTAGTCCAAACTTCCGTTTCGACGAATGTGAATGGAGAACCTGTTGATTTGGGTTATACTGTCGGTGCCATGACGGGAAATACGATTGCATGGACTTTTGAAGGTGTCGATTACATGCTAGCATCAAAGGATTTGACACAGGAAGAGATGATAGAAGTCGCCCGTTCGGTTGGGGAAGATCCAGTCAAATAGGATTACATAACAAGCTGATGTTTCCCGTCTCCTTACGAAGGTTTCTTCTGGGTAGGATAGGCGGGGAAGCGGCTTGTTGACATTTTTAACCCATTATTTGATTTAGGCTGGCAGCTGGGAAATGAGGATCAAGGTGAAAAAGCACTTTATCTTTCTAGCGGTTGGTTATAGAATGGTCCTATAATGAAACGAAAACTTCGCTACTGGGAAGAATCTTATGGTGAGTGCAGGAAAGAAGGAAAAGGTCTTGGAAACGAAAATATTTCATCGAGATACGTGGGCAGAAGTAAATTTGGATAATATTTTTGAAAATATCTCTTCAATGAAAAAAAGTCTGAGAAAGGGCGTTAGTCTTTTCGCTGTCGTTAAAGCCAATGCTTATGGCCACGGGGACTATGAAGTGGCTAAAACGGCGCTTGATGCGGGGGCGGATTTTTTAAGTGTAGCTTTTTTGGATGAGGCTCTTGCCTTACGGAAAAAAGGTATATTGGCTCCGATTCTTGTCCTTGGGGCTTCTAGGCCTGAAAGTGCAGCGCTTGCTGCCGAGCATGGGATTTCCGTGACGGTTTTCGATGAAGCATGGTTGGAGAAGGCAAAGGATTTGTTGAAACCGGGACAAGTTTTGCAAATCCATGTAAAAGTGGATAGCGGCATGGGGAGAATCGGCATTCGAGATAAAGGTAAACTCATGAAAGTGGAAAGTTTGCTTAAGAGGGAAGCTTGTTTCAATTTCCAAGGGATATTCACTCATTTCGCGACTGCGGATGAAATGAAGACGGACTTATATGAAAAGCAGCTTGCTTTCTTTAAAGGGATGCTTTCCGAATTGACGGGAAAGCCGGAATATGTTCATGCAGCCAATAGTGCAGCTTCTTTAAGGTTCACCGATTCAGAATGGAATGCAATAAGAATGGGGATTTCCATGTATGGTTTGAGTCCTTCCATGGAAATGAAGCCGATATTGCCATTTCCATTAAAACAGGCTATATCATTGAGAACGGAGATGGTCGCGGTTAAACTGCTTGCTAAGGGTGAAAGCGTTAGTTATGGAGCGACTTATACGTCTGAAGGTGATGAATGGATTGGAACTTTGCCAATCGGGTATGCTGACGGTTGGATCCGTAAGCTGCAAGGTCAGGAAGTTCTTGTGGATGGAAAAAGAGTGCCCATAGTCGGAAGGATTTGCATGGATCAATGCATGATCAAGCTGCCTGGACCATACCCTGTAGGAACAGTGGTCACATTAATCGGGAATGATGGGGATGAATCGATCACTGTCGATGAGATAGCGGCAAAATTGGAAACGATCAACTATGAGGTGACATGCATGATAGGAGCAAGAGTGCCCCGCATATATATGAAAGACAATCAGATGAATCATGCACGCAACTTCATTTTGGAATGAGCGGATTGTAAAAAAATCCTAAGATTGTGAATAAGATTTCCTTTATTATGCTGATAATAGGATTGAGAATAGAATATACTCTTTGCAGATAGGCAATTTAATGGTAATATTGAAAAGGATATATAATAAAGGTGTGTAGTGATGGTGGAGGTGTATGTTTGTGTCTGAATCCAGCGCAACAAGAGAGATATTAATTCGATTACCTCAAAATTTTTTAACAGAGTTAGACGGGTATGCGAGTGAGGAAAATGTGAATCGCAGTGAATTTATTTATCGTGCCACAAAAATGTATCTTCGCGAACGTAAAAAGAAAGAGTTTCGTGAATCGATGAAACGCGGTTATATTGAAATGGCGGCCATTAATTTAACGATTGCTTCTGAAGCCTTCCAGGCTGAATTCGAGGCTGGTCATTGCGTTGAACGATTAGTTAGCGGAGGCTGAGCCATTGATTGTTGTTAAGCGTGGTGACGTATACTTCGCAGACCTTTCCCCGGTAGTCGGTTCAGAGCAGGGTGGAACCCGTCCGGTACTAATTTTACAAAACGATATTGGTAATCGCTTTAGTCCGACTGTGATCGTGGCAGCCATTACAGCTCAAATTCAAAAAGCGAAATTGCCTACACATGTTGAGATTAATGCAAAAAAGTACGGATTCGAACGGGATTCCGTCATTTTATTAGAACAGATCCGGACTATCGATAAGCAGCGTTTAACTGATAAAATTACGCATCTTGACGAACCGATGATGCAAAAAGTCAATGAAGCTTTGCAAATAAGTTTAGGCCTCATTGAGTTTTAAAGAAAATTTTTCCCGTTAAACCGGGCGTTAGTATAATACAAATCATTCTTGATATTATTTAGATGGCACGATTCCTGTACTGTGGGAATCGTGTTTTTTTTATGACATAAACATGTGTCCAAAAAGTAAACAGGGAGGAAATATGAAAAATTTGACGAATAAAAACATTATACAGTTAGATATTGGATGGAATGTCATTGTTTTTTATGGTATCTCCCTAACTTTTCATTAATTTATGTTTTTCTTACCTGAATTTCGGGTATGTAGTTATGTTGTAAATACCTAAAAAAAGCAAAAGTGCAGTGGAGAAACTCGAAGGAAATCCAAATGGAAATAACATTACAGTTAGTTAACATCCTTGTGACGTGGACAGGGAAACATAGCAATTGTGTTAGAATGGGAGGATATTATGAATCAATTGGTTTACGATTTTATTAAGCAAAATCAAGATTACATCCTTACTGAGTGGATGGGCATCATGAAGGAAAGTACGGACGAAAGATTAATTAAAGTTGTCTCAGATCGAATGTTCACGCAAACGAGCAGTGAATTTATAGATATGATCATAACGAACGTTGATAGTAAAAACAAGGAATTCACATTGAAGCTTTCAGATTTTGCCGAGAAAGTCGTCCAATTGGGATGGCCTCTTACTTTCGTCAATGAAGGACTTCATAAGTTCACGTTAATTGTCATTAATGGAATGGTGGAAAAGGGTCTCGTTACTCCTGATAATCAAGTCAATCTCGTTAACCATTTGGATAAATGGGCGACACCGATAAATAATGAAATAGTCAATATATATACTCAAACTTGGGAAAGAACCGTTTCCATGCAAAAAATAGCGTTGCAAGAACTTTCGGCACCGCTCATTCCTGTATTGGAAGGAATTACGGTAATGCCGCTGATTGGTACGATTGATACGGAACGTGCCAAACAGATAATGGAAAACCTGTTGACTGGCGTGGTTAAGCATAGATCTGAAGTCGTTCTTATTGATATTACGGGCGTGCCGGTCGTGGATACCATGGTTGCCCACCATATCATTCAAGCTGCTGAGGCAGTCAGATTAGTGGGCGCCAAATGTATACTATGCGGCATCCGCCCTGAAATAGCTCAAACCATCGTTAATCTTGGCATTAATTTAAATGAAGTGATTACAAAAAATACGTTGAAAAAAGGGATAGAAGTTGCGTTGGAATTAACGAGCCGTAAGATCGTAAAGGTGGAGGGATAAGTATGAGGATTCCGATATTAAAGCTTTATGACTGCTTGTTAGTCTCTATACAGTGGGAATTGGATGATGTGACAGCCCTTCAATTTCAAGAGGATTTACTGCATAAGATTCATGAAACAAGCGCGAATGGCGTTGTTATAGATATTACCTCAATCGATTTTATTGATTCTTTTATCGCAAAGGTATTAGGCGATGTCTTTAGCATGTCTAAGCTTATGGGGGCCAAAGTTGTAATTACGGGAATCCAGCCTGCTGTTGCAATAACATTGATTGAACTAGGAATTAGTCTCGATGATGTTCTGACAGCATTAGACTTAGAGAAAGGCCTGGAGAAATTACAACAGGAATTGGGGGATTAAAGAATGGAGTTCCAATCCTGCGTAAAAATCATAAATGAATGGGACATCGTAGCTGCAAGGCAGCTCGGAAGAAATGTCGCTAAAGAGTTGGGGTTCGGTACTGTAGACCAGGCCAGAATCACAACGGCCATTAGCGAATTGGCCCGAAACATATACCTATATGCTGGACAAGGCAGTGTTAGCATAGAAAAGCTAAATATAAATGGGAAGTCAGGATTGAAAATCATTGCAGAAGACCAAGGGCCGGGAATTGAGGATATCCGCAGAGTCATGGAAGATGGATATACCACCTCAGGGGGGCTGGGGGCAGGCCTTCCTGGAGCCAAACGTTTAATGGATGACTTTGATATTGAATCGATACCAGGTGAAGGGACTAAGATTATCGCGACGAAATGGCTCCGTTAGGGGGGGACTATGGATATTAGGGAGAACATGGAGAAAAAGTATCATGAGGCGCTTTCTACTTATCTTAAAGACCAAAATGAGCAGGCACTCTATCAAGGGCAGAAGATTAGCCGCCTACATATCAAATACAATATATCTCCAGAAGAAATCATAAGTATGCATAAAAATAACTTAATGGAACTTTACCCGGAATTACCGGGAAAAGTATTGGATTCTTTCGATTTTCTGCTAGAAGTCATGATGGGCTACGGCATTGCATACCGTGAACATCAAAGCCTCAGACATCAACAGCAGGAACTGAAAACGGAAATCGAGATAGCGGCAAACGTTCAACATACTCTTTTGGAAACGGAAATTCCTGATATCAAAGCTCTTGAAATCGGGGCGATCAGTGTTCCTGCGAGGCAGATGAACGGGGATTACTATCACTTCGTCCAGGATGAAAATGAGCGTATAGGGGTAGGGATAGCCGATGTCATAGGAAAAGGGATCCCTGCTGCGCTGTGCATGTCGATGATCAAATATGCGATGGACAGTCTTCCGGAGCATCGTCATGAACCGAATAGTGTACTTGAGAGCTTGAACCGGGTTGTGGAGCATAATGTTGATCCAAGCATGTTCATAACCATGTTTTATGGTTTATATGATCCGCATGACAGGCAATTTTCCTATGCTTCAGCCGGACATGAACCTGGATTTTACTATGACGCAGCTACAGGTACTTTTAGCGATTTAGATGCAAAGGGCTTGTTGCTTGGCGTTGATAAAAAAACAAGGTATCGCCAATATGAAAAAACGGTGAATCGTGGAGACATGATCATTTTATTATCTGACGGAGTAACGGAGTGCCGCACGAATGATGGGTTCATAGAAAGGGAAACGCTTATTGGTTTGATTAGAAAGAATATGCATTTGCAAGCCCAGGAAATGGTGAATAATATATATAAACAATTGGAGAAAATGCAGAACTTCCAACTGAGGGATGATTTTACATTAATAATTTTAAAATCAAATGTTTAGTATTGTTTCTGCTGGGTATAGATATAGGAATGAAGAGGATTTGAAGAGGTGGGTCAAGGATGAATATAACAGTAGATGTTAATGAATTGAATACTGAATTTAATGTAAAACTAAAAGGTGAAATCGATGCTTATACTGCGCCGAAACTAAGAGAATCATTATTTCCAATTTCAGAGCAGGAAAATGTTTCGATTACTATTGATCTAACTGAAGTTTCGTATATGGATAGTACGGGACTTGGGGTATTCGTCGGTGCTTTTAAAAGCGTAAGGGCACATAATGGCGAGTTCACGTTAGTTGGATTATCGGAAAGGTTACGACGTTTATTTGATATAACAGGTCTTGCAGATATCATTGATATAAAAAGTGGTACAGAGGGTGGGTTAGAATGAGTCAAGTATATGATTACATCGAAATGAAAATACCTGCAAAACCAGAATTCATCGGTGTCATTCGTTTAACGCTTTCTGGAATTGGAAGCCGGATGGGATTTGCGTATGATGAAATAGAGGATTTGAAAATCGCTACCAGTGAGGCTTGTACAAATGCGGTACAGCATGCATATAAGGATTCTGAAAAAGGTGAAGTGAAAGTAAGTTTCGGCCTTTATCCTGACCGTTTGGAGGTCATGGTTTCCGATAGTGGCAAGAGCTGTAATTTCGAGGAGGTTCGTCAAGGGCTAGGTCCATACGAAAATGGACAAAAAGTCGAACTTTTGAGAGAAGGAGGCTTGGGTCTTTACCTTATTGAAACTCTGATGGATGATGTAAAAATTCATCAGCATGATGGGGTTACTGTATTTATGACTAAGTTTTTAGAAGGAGAGCAGGTGGAGATGGATGCAAAAACAGTCTCAACCTAATCAGGCACAAAGAGAACAGGTAAATGAATGGATCAGAGCTTACCAGCAGAATCAAGATGAAGAAGCGCAGAGTAATCTCGTCATCCATTATAAAAGTTTGGTTGAAACAATCTCCCGTAAGTATGCGAAAGGGAAA
Organism: Peribacillus sp. 05N428; assembly: GCF_056397085.1. Classification (NCBI taxonomy): domain Bacteria; kingdom Bacillati; phylum Bacillota; class Bacilli; order Caryophanales; family Bacillaceae; genus Peribacillus; species Peribacillus sp. 05N428. The sequence continues at coordinate 29,596 of NZ_JBFTMS010000045.1, forward strand.
TCATTTCAGGAGGATATCTCCCAAGTCGGCATGATTGGTCTATTAGGTGCCATTCGACGATATGATGAATCTTTCGGCAAGAGCTTTGAGGCATTTGCCGTCCCCACTATTATCGGGGAAATCAAAAGGTTCCTTCGTGACAAAACATGGAGTGTCCATGTGCCAAGGAGAATTAAGGAACTAGGTCCAAAAATCAGGGTGACTGTCGAGGAGTTAACGACAACTCTGCACCGTTCACCAAGAATAGATGAAATAGCCGATAGTATAGGCGTGACCGAGGAAGAAGTTTTAGAGGCGATGGAAATGGGAAAAAGCTATCAAGCTTTATCCGTGGATCATTCAATTGAGGCGGATTCTGATGGCGGCACTGTCACATTGCTTGATATATTCGGAAATGTCGATGAAGGTTTTGAAAAGGTCAATCAGCGTCTTGTGCTTGAAAAAGTGCTTCATGTGCTGAGTGACCGTGAAAAGATGATCATTCAACATACTTATTTAGAGAATTTAAGCCAGAAAGAAGCTGGCGATAAGCTTGGGATTTCCCAAATGCATGTGTCAAGGCTCCAACGCCGCGCGATCAAGAAACTTCAAGAAGCCATTAATGCTGAAAACTCGGAGTTAATTCAGTGATCAAAGATATTCTGAGGGGAGAAAAAATAGAAGTCCTTGTCTCTCAATCGTCTAAAAACGGGATGGTTTACTGTGGCGATGATTACTTTTTTCTTCATACGGAAGAATACTTTGTATGTGTCCTGGCAGATGGGCTAGGCAGCGGGAAAAATGCATACGATTCATCCCATGCCGTCATCGAGGAAGTTAAACGTAATCATGATTTGGATGTGGAAGCATTAATGGCAGTGTGCAATCAAGTTTTAGTCGATAAACGGGGGGCAGCCGTTTCCATTTTGAAAATCTTTTATGACAAGAATGAATTTGTATACAGTTCAGTGGGTAACATCCGCTTTTTCCTGTATAATCCAAGCGACGATAAACTCGTTTACCCTTTACCTGTTACAGGGTATTTATCCGGCAGGAAACAAAAATACAGGACGCAGAGATACAAATATGAACCAAATGCAAAATTCATTCTTCATTCCGATGGTTTGGAACTTAAGGGAGCTAAGTCTTTTTTAAAAAGGCTGGTCCCTATCGATAAGAACGCCCAATGCATATTAAAAAGCAGTCCATTAACTGCAGATGATACAACTTTCATTTTAGGAAGCTTACTTTCGCCATGATTCGGAAGTGAGCTTTTTTGTATGGAATTCGCAACTTCATCGCTCATTTGCTAGACTATATATATTAGATCAAAAGGTTGGAGGTATACAAAATGATCGTTATAGAAGATACATTAAAAGAATTGATAAAACAAATATCCAATGAGCTGACTTTGAAAAATCATCAGGTCCAAAACGTCATACAGATGCTGCAAGAGGGGAATACTGTCCCTTTTATCGCACGGTATAGAAAAGAAATGACTGGTTCACTTGATGAAGTGCAGATTCGTTCCATTATGGAAAGATGGAACTATCTAGAAAACCTTGGCCAGAGGAAAGCGGAAGTTACGCGTTCAATTGGTGAACAGGGAAAATTGACGGAAGAATTAACAAAACAAATCGAGAAGGCAACAAAACTGCAGGAAGTCGAGGATTTATACAGGCCATTCAAACAAAAAAGGAGAACGAAAGCGACAGTTGCTAAAGAAAAGGGTCTTGAACCACTGGCTAATTGGCTTTTGGAATGTCAAATGCATCCTCGAGTCAGTGAAAAAGCAGCTGAATTCATATCGGCAGAAAAAGAAGTTCCTTCTATTGAAGAGGCTATTGCAGGTGCGCAGGATATCATAGCTGAACATATTTCCGATGATGCGGAATTAAGGAAGTGGATAAGGGCTGAAATTTTCAAAGCTGGAAAAGTGGTTTCAACTGTGAAAAATGAAGAGAAAGACGAGAAAAAAATCTTTGAAATGTACTATGAATATGAGGAGCCGGTTCAAAGAATCGTACCACATCGGGTATTGGCGCTGAATAGAGGTGAAAAGGAAGAGGTTTTGCGAATTTCCATTCAGCCCAGGACTGAAGTCATCATTGGTCATCTGGAACGTAAAATCATTAAAAATAACAAATCTGAAGCCCAAGTTGTTCTTAAATCTGCGATTGAGGATGGACTTAAGCGTTTGATCATGCCTTCTGTAGAGCGGGAGATCAGAAAAGAGCTGACGGAAAAAGCGGAGGATCAAGCTATCCACATTTTTTCTGAAAACCTCCGGAACCTGCTCTTGCAGCCTCCTCTTAAAGGAAAAGTGGTCCTCGCCTTAGATCCGGCATATCGGACTGGCTGTAAACTTGCTGTCATTGATGAAACTGGAAAGGTACTCGATATCAGTGTAATCTATCCGCATCCTCCTGCTGCGAAACTTCATGCTGCCCGTGAAAAAACAATCGAAATACTTCAGCGGTTCTCGGTTGAGATCGTGGCAATCGGCAATGGTACGGCATCACGTGAATCAGAGCAATTCATTGCAGATATTCTAAAAGAAGTGAAAGGGAACGTTTCATATATAATTGTTAATGAAGCGGGAGCTAGTGTGTATTCAGCTTCGGATATTGCCCGTGAAGAGTTTCCGGATCTTCAAGTAGAACAGAGAAGCGCCGTTTCGATAGGCAGAAGGCTTCAAGATCCCCTTGCTGAACTTGTAAAAATTGATCCGCAATCGGTGGGAGTAGGCCAGTATCAACATGATGTGTCTCAGAAAAAGTTAACGGAATCCCTCACCTTTGTAGTGGAAACAGCTGTTAACCAGGTGGGTGTTAATGTCAATACCGCTTCATCGTCTCTATTACAATATGTAGCTGGTTTATCAAAATCGGTTGCTCAAAATATTGTGAAGAAAAGGGAAGTGGAAGGGAAGTTTTCAAGCAGGAAGGAATTAAAGAAGATTCCCCGGCTTGGTGCCAAAACATATGAACAATGTATAGGGTTCTTACGTATCATTAATGGAGATGAACCTTTAGATCAAACCGCGATACATCCTGAGAACTACAGTGCCGTGAATAAATTATTGAAGAAAATGGGATTCACATCTGATGATTTAGGCAGTGATGCACTGAATGAAGAGTTAGGTAAATTAAATCCGGCTGATTTGGTCAATGAATTGGAAATTGGGGAAATTACGATTAAAGATATCATCGATGATTTGATGAAACCGGGAAGAGATCCTCGGGATGAGTTATCAAAACCGCTGCTTAAGCAGGATGTACTAAAAATGGAGGATCTGCAAACTGGGATGGAATTACAAGGTACAGTGAGGAATGTTGTGGATTTTGGTGCGTTTGTGGACATCGGTGTTAAACAGGATGGACTGGTGCATATTTCTAAACTGAGCAACCGGTTTGTAAAGCACCCATTGGATGTAGTTGCCGTTGGGGATGTTGTCACAGTCTGGGTCGAACTTGTTGACTCCCAAAAGCAAAGGGTATCTTTAACGATGCTCGAGCCAAAGGATCAAAACTAGCCTAAGGTAAGCTCCTTCTATATTAGAAGGGGTTTTTTTGAAATGATGTATTTATACTTGGAACAATGTCGAATCTATAACCTGAGACTTTCTTTCTTTTGATAAAAAAACCAACATTGATTCAACATCTTCACTTGATAATAATCCTTTTCATAAAAGGCTTTGCGGATTTGATTCTGGAACCAATTAGGCATAGCTTTTCCTCCCTTAGTTTCCTATTGTATTATTAGTCTATGTTATAATGGGTTGTCATGTTACCAAGGAAAGGGAGGGGGAAATGGATAATCGTCAATTGCAAAAACTAGTAGAAGAAATTTCGTTGAAAGACTTTAAAAAGGCCTTTAGACACCAAGCGAGTTTTAATCCGCGTCTCCGGACAACAGGAGGACGATACTTGCTCCGTTCACACAATATAGAAATAAATAAGAAGTATCTTGATGAACGCGGTGTGGAAGAAATGATTGGAATCATTAAACATGAATTGTGCCATTACCATCTGCACATCGAGAAGAAGGGGTACCAGCATCGTGATGCGGACTTTAAGCATTTACTCAAAAAAGTGGGGGCACCGAGATTTTGCGAGCCGCTGCCATCTAACCAATTAAAGAAAAAGATGAATACAATTCAATATAAATGTGAAGACTGTCAGCAGGTATATATAAGAAAAAAACGAATCGACACTACCCGTTTCGTTTGTGGTAAATGTCGTGGAACATTGATTTACCAAGGGTTTAAGGAGCAAAAAACAAAAAAATAAAAAAACACAAAAGAACTCTTGACTTTAGGTTGCAACCTCTTTATAATCATAAGAGTCGACAAGATAACAACTTGTCCTTAACGACAAACACTAAGGTCCTTGAGCGTGAAAAAGGAACCCAATTTTCATTATTCCGCAGTAGCTCAGTGGTAGAGCATTCGGCTGTTAACCGAACGGTCGTAGGTTCGAGTCCTACCTGCGGAGCCATTTTTTTTGGGGAAGTACTCAAGAGGCTGAAGAGGCGCCCCTGCTAAGGGTGTAGGTCGCGTAAGCGGCGCGAGGGTTCAAATCCCTCCTTCTCCGCCAGTTACACACATTTTTATATCAAGGCCCATTGGTCAAGCGGTTAAGACACCGCCCTTTCACGGCGGTAACACGGGTTCGAATCCCGTATGGGTCACTTTCTTATACACAATCAAAATACTGGTCCCGTGGTGTAGCGGTTAACATGCCTGCCTGTCACGCAGGAGATCGCGGGTTCGATTCCCGTCGGGACCGCCATTTTTTCTTCAAAAAACACTTGCCAAATAAATATTATCGTGATATAATATTATCCTGGTTGTTAATTAGTATTTGATTATTGGGCTATAGCCAAGCGGTAAGGCAACGGATTTTGATTCCGTCATGCGAAGGTTCGATCCCTTCTAGCCCAGCCATTTTCATTTAGAGCCATTAGCTCAGTTGGTAGAGCATCTGACTTTTAATCAGAGGGTCGAAGGTTCGAATCCTTCATGGCTCACCATTTATTTTTTTCGCGGGTGTGGCGGAATTGGCAGACGCACCAGACTTAGGATCTGGCGCCGCAAGGCGTGGGGGTTCAAGTCCCTTCACCCGCACTGAAATTTTTCTTCTTGACATCAAGTTGAAAAGGTGTTAAGCTTACAAAGTCGCTTTCGCGGTCGTGGCGGAATGGCAGACGCGCTAGGTTGAGGGCCTAGTGGGGGAAACCCCGTGGAGGTTCGACTCCTCTCGGCCGCACCAATAACATCATAGAAATTAGCGCCCGTAGCTCAATTGGATAGAGCATCTGACTACGAATCAGAAGGTTGTAGGTTCGACTCCCGCCGGGCGCACCATATTTTACGGGAAGTAGCTCAGCTTGGTAGAGCACTTGGTTTGGGACCAAGGGGTCGCAGGTTCGAATCCTGTCTTCCCGACCATCCTTTCTTTCTGAAAATACTTTAAAATTAAATGCGGGTGTAGTTTAGTGGTAAAACATCAGCCTTCCAAGCTGATGATGAGAGTTCGATTCTCTTCACCCGCTCCATTATTGCTCTTTGAAAACTGAACAAAACAAAGCGCCAACGTTAAATTTTAAGTGAGCACACACTATCAAAAAAGCAAATGAGCAAGTCAAACATTTCTTCGGAGAGTTTGATCCTGGCTCAGGACGAACGCTGGCGGCGTGCCTAATACA
>NZ_JBFTMS010000046.1:0-32632 GCF_056397085.1 Peribacillus sp. 05N428
TACGGCTCTCAATACAATTGGAGGCTGGTGCAAAAACCAGAATAGGATTAATCTACCATGTGTGCTTCCCGTAAGGGAGCGACAGTCAGTGGTGCACCTTGGTCGTTGGAGTCAGACTAACGGATGGGCTCTAAAGCACCATAGTTCATCGACCTTCCTCTCCCAGCCGTAGAATCAGTATTGACCGTTCTGAACCATTTTCATTCTCTGTGGTGAAGCGCTGATTTTTGCGCTTCATGGTTGGCTAACGGGTGCGTTAGCTGAAGAACGGAGCTGTCTTTAAGACAGCTTTTTCTTATGGCACTAACGGGGCAGTTTAGTTGTATAAGAAATTTCTATAAGTCCTAATTTATCTATTTTTCCTGTTTTATTTTGGCAAGTCATTCACTTCATATGCAACCCGTATTCCAGATTCAATCGCCCCTTGCATCCAAGCGTGGGTAAGCGAAGTATGTTCACCGGCAAAGTGCACTCTTCCTTCAGGTATAGGGATATAAGGATACAACTCGGTTTCCTGACTCGGTTCAAAAGCAGTGAAAGCTCCAGAAGAATATTCATTATCGACCCAACTAAAGGAAGTTCCTGACACAAACTCAGAATAGACTTGGTCTCCGTAAATTTCAGCTAAGTTCTTTAAAGCATATTGAATGCGTTTTTCGTTGGATAGACCGTTCCATGATAAAGCCTCATCTGCCCATGTATAGCTTGCCAAAACCACAGCAGGTCCTTTTGTACCAATCCCCTGACTGGGGTAATAAGTGAATCGAATCGGAAGGTCAGTTATGGATTTACCACCATATTGATGGTGCCTTTCCCAAAACCTGCTTTTAAACTCGATTCCGATCTTTGTTGCGCTCATATAGTTTAGTTCACGAATCGCTCGTCGTTTATAATAGGAAAAAGAATGGTATGGTTCAACTTTCACAAATCGTAACACTGAAAAGGGGATGGTTATGATGGCAAGATCACCAGTTATGGTGGAATCCTCTAAGGTGTGCTGATGGGTGGAATGGATGGTTACTCTGTTGTTATGTTGGAGAATTTTCATCATCCTTTGATTGAACATAATAACTTCTTTTAATTGCGGGAGAAATGCCCTTGGCAGCAGATCCATACCGCCGGTTATCTCATAGAAACGATTTGCTCCGAAGGACGCCTCTTCTCGCAAAACTTCAATAAATGACATCCCCATATATGCTTCTAAGTCAAGGAGTACACCAATCATATCAACCGCGCCATCTGAAAAAGTCGTTCCATATTGATAATGGTAATAGTTTAAGAAAGTACCTAGTGAGTAGTTTTTAAATTCTTTTTCTACGAGATACCAATTTCTCGTTGGGTCTTGTTTAATAAAATCGAGAATTGGCTGTGTAGCTAATTTCACCAGCTCCTGTGCGCTTTTACCTCTTTCATTTGATGCAACGGGAAAGTTTAGAATACCAGGAGAACGTTCAAAAATGTTAAGACGTGTTTTGATTCCATTGAGATAAAGAATATCCATTGGAGTTCGGTTAATAAAAGGGTTTACGGTTAGCCCCCATTTTTTTATATACTCTAAGGTCAAAAAATGAACATCAGGAATACGCATTGGGCCTGGGTTAAAATAAAGCCCATTGCTAAAGGGGGAGCGTATGGTATAGGCACGTCCGCCTACCCTGTTGTTTGCTTCAAGGATTGTGACGTTGTGCCCTGCCTCCTTCAATAGAGAAGCAGCAACCAGTCCTGCTAGTCCTGCGCCAACAATAGTAATATGTTTGGGAACTTGTGACTTTTTAAGACCATTTCTAATAATGCTGATCATTTGTTGAGTCGTTAATTGATTATTTGTGTTATTAGGCATCTCTTTACCCCTAGTGAATTAGATTTATTACATTGTATTCCCATGTATAGATGCCTATGTGTTCTTTTATGGATAAAAAAAGTATGTAGTTTAACAGATAAAGAGATAAAGTCTGCTTTTGTGAAAAACTCCTAACAAGGAACAAAGAGACAGGTAACAGCTTATTCGAACTATCTTTGTACAGTATTTTGATAATTTTCCTAAAGATTTACAAAGATATTTATAGAAGATTGGATTTGATCTTTTAGAGGAGAAAAAAGCAAGAGAATTATGTAGGTTAAGTGATGAACTTTTAACCCGTTCTTGTTGAACTAACAGGTGCGTTAGTGCCTTAAGAAAAAGTAAAAAAAGTCGATTCCTTAACGTTGAACTGACCCCATAAAGTTAGACAGGTTATTTCGTTAGGCAGCCCGTTGGGCATGAGCTCGGTATTGTACCGGGCTAAATGCCTTTTAATTTGCCTTGATTCGTTTGTTTTTATAGTATTCTATATATTTTGCTAGTTCTTGTTTCTAAGGATCGTTTCGTGAGAAAAGCCCGCCTCTTCAGCACGCATTGCGAAAACTGAAGAGCCGGACTTAACATAAGTTGAAATTATTTCACTTCTACCCATCCGTTTTTAATAGCTAGAACAACAGCTTGTGTACGGTCGTTTACTTCCATTTTTTGAAGAATGTTCGTCACATGGTTTTTTACTGTTTTTTCACTGATATATAAAGTTTCGCCGATGACACGGTTGCTTTTTCCATATGCTAAAATTTGAAGAACTTCACACTCGCGTCGAGTCAATAGGTGAAGCGGTCTTCTGATCTCTACAGCATGCACTGAATCACGATCAGTAGCTAAACGGCGATATTCTTTGACTAGATTATGTGTCACCTTCGGATGAAGGTATGAGCCACCTTCTGCGACTACACGAACAGCATCAATTAACGCATCTGCGTCCATTTCTTTCAACAGATAACCTTGTGCTCCTGTTTTCAATGCATGCTGTACATAGTTTTCATCATCATGAATCGATAAAATGATGACTTTCGTTTCAGGGTAACGGTTTACAAGCATTTTAGTTGCTTCGATACCGTTCATATTCTGCATGTTGATATCCAGGATAACGACATCTGGTTTGTGTGTGCTAACAAGATCCATAGCCTCGCTTCCGTCATCGCCTTCGGCAACAACATTAAAGGATGATTCAAAATCTAATATACGCTTAACGCCTTCACGGAAAAGCTGATGGTCATCGATAATGATGATACTAGTCTTCAACAAGCTTCTTCCTCCTAATTTATATAAATGCCTATTCTCTAAAATTTATAAATTGATAGGGAATTTTTTTTCAGCAGCATTTACAAAGAATAGCATATTTTTTCGTTTTGGGGATAATCCTTTTTCTTAGCTTGATGGCGATGTGGCGGTACCCTATAGTAACTAAACTGTAAACGGATTGTTATACAAATAGCATTGTTGGAGGAGACTTCATTGTATATAATTAATCCTCGTTAAGGAGTGTTGAAAGATGATAAACGTAACAGTAGATAAGTTAAAATTCAAGAAACAATTATCGATGCTTGAACAAATCACACTGAAAGATTTTCTGTATACCTGGGTAGGTAGCTCAAGCAAGGGATTGGATGACTTTTTTCACCTTGAGTACACAGAAGATGTATTTGCCAAAATAGAAAAAATGACGAATGACACCGATTTGTTGATTTCTGATGATGAGTATTTCAGATACATAACATTGACGGAAGATAATCAATTTGTGATAGGTGTTTTAGATATGAATTCAGAATTAAAACATAGAATAATTTCACTAGATAAGTTTAAATAATTCTTCGTTTTCTTTAACCCATACAAAAAGAGGCAGCGTGGTACGTTGTCTTTTTTATTTGTTCACTATATGTCACTGTTTGTTATACCTTGGATAATGATATTAAACGAGAAAAAAATATTAAAAGGGCCAGATGTAAAGAAGGAATACGTTCTACAAGATGCATAAGATGAGATAGTACGAAGTGATTACTTTATTGCGAAAACCGACCAAGGAGAGTATAGGATAAATTCTTCCTTAATTCGTTATATACAGGTTTTGCATGAAATGCATTGTTATAAATACCATACCGACCATCAATTGCTATTGAGTAAATAAAAGGTTATTTCTTTGCATAGTTTTCTTAAATTTTGTTGAATAACTTGAATATGGGAGAGAAGATTAATGTCAGAAACGTATCGTTCTCGTCAGGAACGAAAACAAGTGGAAAAAACAAAACAAGATCAAAAAAAAGATAAAAATTCCCCTAAAAGAAGGTCTTTCTTGAATAAAGTTTTACTTTGGTTTTTACTGTTAGGTGTTGTTTCAATTGGAATAGGGGCAGTTACGGTTGCAGCAATGATTAAGGATGCACCTAAAATAGATGCTTCAAAACTAGTCGATCCGCTTTCTACCAAATTATACGATAAAAACGGGAATTTCCTTTACGAATATGGTAAAGAAAAGCGGACAAAAATTGAGTATTCTCAAGTTCCAAAAATGTTGGAACATGCTTTCATTGCCACGGAGGATGTACATTTTTATGAACACAATGGCATTGATATAAAAGGAACTGCGAGAGCAATCTCCAAGAACCTAATAGGTGATTTTGGATCTCAAGGCGGAAGTACCATTACACAGCAGGTCATTAAAAACTCCTTTTTGTCACCTCAGAAAACAATAAAGCGGAAGGTACAGGAATGGAGCTTGGCCTATCAGCTTGAGCAAAAGTATTCCAAACATCAAATATTAATGATGTATTTAAATAAGATATACCTTGGAGACGGGACATATGGTGTAGCAGCTGCCGCCAAAAATTACTACGGAATCGATGCCGATCATCTAAATAAATTAACGCTTCCGGAGGCCGCTATGTTGGCGGGGCTCCCACAGAGTCCAAGTAATTACGATCCCACTGAACCAGAACATGTGAAAGCTGCAACAAATCGTCGTAATATTGTTTTAGAAGCTATGTATAAACAAGGGTATATTACGAAAAAGCAATTGGAGGATGCAAAGAAGGTTTCAGTTACAGCAGGACTTGTTCCAAAAACGAAACAGCAAGGAATGCCGTACGAGGCGTTTTTGGATGCTGTTGTAAAAGAAGTTGAAAGAAAGCTGAAAAATGTAGATATCAGTTCGGATGGATTATCTATTTATACGACGCTAGATCCAAAAGCTCAGACCTATGCGGACAAAATAATGAACACCGATACGATTATTTCTTATCCAAATGACAATTTTCAAGGAGCCTTCGTATTTTCAGATACAAAAACAGGAGAAATTCGAGCTATTGGAAGCGGTCGAAACCAATATAAAGCTTCCTTCCGAGGCAACAACTTTGCGGTTGATATTAAACGTCAACCAGGATCTACTTTCAAGCCAGTCTTTGATTATGGTCCGGCTATTGAAAATTCAAAATGGTCTACAGCACACCAAATTAATGATCATGAGATAACCTACTCAAATGGTCAGTCTATTTCTAACTGGGATCATCAATATCACGGAATGATGTCGATTAGAACAGCACTTCAATGGTCATACAATATTCCAGCACTTCTTACCCTTCAAGATGTAGGGATGGATAAAGCACAAAATTTTGCAGAAAATCTGGGTATTACTTTTAATAATAATAAGGTGTACGAATCATATGCGATTGGAAGTAATACGGTTAATCCATTAGAGTTGGCAGGGGCATATAGTGCTTTTGGAAATAATGGTGAATACAATACACCACATTTTGTTCGTAAAGTTGTCTATCCTGATGGCAGAGTTGTTAATTTAACTCCAAAGCCAAAACGTGCTATGCATGATTACACAGCTTATTTGGTGACGGATATGTTACGGACAGTCGTAAAATCTGGTACAGGAAAAACAGCAAATGTCCTTGGACTAGATGTGGCTGGAAAAACTGGCACAACCAATTTTGACAGTAAAACCAGAGCACAATATGGATATCCAACCGGTGCGGTAAATGATAGTTGGTTCGCTGGTTATACACCGCAATACACTATGGCGGTTTGGACTGGATATACTAAAAATGGTCCAGGAAATTATATGGATGGAAATTCAACTAAAATCTCGCACCAAATGTTTAAGGCCATGCTGGAAGCGTTTGGAACAGACCAAAGTAGCTTCCAGCAGCCTAGTGATGTATACCGGGTGAATAATGAACTGTTCATTAAAGGTGCAAATCCTGAAGAAGCTCCACCAGTTACAAAAAATAATAATGATAAACCATTTGAAATTGGTCGAAATAAAGAGGATAAAAAACATAAACAAGAGGAAGAGAAGCATAAACAACAAGAGGAAAAGAAACACAAACAAAAGGAAGAGAACCATAAACAACAAGAGGAAAAGAAACACAAACAAAAGGAAGAGAAGCATAAACAACAAGAGGATAAGAAACACCAACAATAAAGATTTTTAGGATGGGATTGAATTGGTTCCATCCTTTTTTTGATTCACAAAAGAAATGTGAAGGTATCTACTTAAACGATAGGGTGCTTTACTTCAATAAGGGAGGTTGCTGAGGCAGCCTTTTTCTTATGGAACTAGAGAGGTAGTTTAGTTGAAAAAGCTTAGTTTGAACACAGTGAAGGCTGGAAGGGATTGTCAAATAAGTAAATTCAAAATATCAGATTGGTAAACGATTGCAGGGCTCAAGGTTATCTATTTAACTGCATCGGTATATTGATAACTGGATTGTGAAAAGATGAATTTGGTTTGCTTCTAGGGATTGAAGAAAATAATTGAATAAAGCCAGCTGGCATAATAGAGTTTAAAGATTAAGTGCAAGGTAAAGTTTTAGAAATTATACAAAGGCAGGCTTGCTCCGCATTCCTGTCTTATATAATCAAATAAAATAGTGAAGGTGATTTTACTTTGTCTGTAGAAAATCCAGAAGGTAATTATTTATGACTACGAAGATTATACGTTAGTAGTCGCTGTGACAATTGCGGTAACACTTAGTTTGAAAGTTCGGTTAAATATATTCGTAAATGCAGAGAGTGTGGCATGAAGAAATCGAATTAACCCTAGTATGAAAGAAGTGAAATTCGTTAAAACAACAGCATCTAAGATTGGATCATCTACATTACCATTATTAACTTGGCTAACCACTTCCTATGATATACCCCTAAAAAAAGCAATGTATCTCAAGGTTGAGAAATTCATTGCTTTTTTCCATTCGCCCGAACCCCGATGTGATCTGTCTGCTCTCACATCCATGAGTTGACTTTATTGTTGAGGAAGGTTTAGGGCTGTATTTGCTGTATTTAAATCAACTTGTAATTGTTCACTTAAATCATGTGGATGATAGTAACCTTTTGCAATCAAATAGTTACTTATCTCTCCATGTCTTTCTACAGCGACACGAAGCTGTTCTCTTAAGGCTGCTTTCAATTCAGGTGTTTTTGTTTCTGTAATGGCAAAAGCAAGATTTCTAATTCCTGATTTTGCGGATATTAAGAAGTCCGTCGCAATCACCTGATCAGTCATGCCACCCATACCCGCCATATTTTGCAAAAAATTTGTCATTACTGTTCCCCTCTATTCGTCAGAATTTCCTGCAGTGTTTGAATATCTTGTGTTCCAGTGTCCATGTCTTTTAATAGAATATTTTGTAGTTCTGTATCCTGCACTAAACTGCTCATTGTAGAGGACTTTGTTAGACAAAGACTCTTGAAAGTTAAAATTTCGTGCGCCTCTAGAGTTTCATGCAGTCCTAAATTTTTCGTCATGATTTTTTCCCTCCATTTCTTTGAGAATTCACTTACATATCTTTCGTCATACAAAATTTTTTATTCATCATCATTTGCAAAGGTAACGTGTACTTTGCGAAATATACTACGTATCGGTCAATAATCCGTATAACAAACAGATGAACTGGGAAAGGTATTTTTGTTATATAGATTAGGGAGGTGAGCGTATGGAAAATGAAAGCTTGGCATTTCATGAAACCATGGAAACGCATGAAATTTTAAATCTTAAAACAATAGGGTTAATGAGATCAAAATTAATGCAAGGAATTTGCTTTGACAATGACTTAAAAGCATTAATGGAAAAAGACGTACAACAATCTATAGCTGCAATAAACGAGCTAAAGGGTTTTTATACAGGAGCCCGAACAAACTATGAAAAATGAGGTGAAATTTAAATGGAGATGGATTTTTTAGATCCTCAAGGCGCTGAACATATGCCGGAAATGGCTGATTCCTCTTTTGCGCTAGATTTTTTACTCTCTATCAAAAGTGGGATTCATACTTATGGTATTGCATTATCTGAAACAGCGAATCCCGCATTGAGAAAAGCATTGTACCAGCAAATGGAGCAATCCATTGACTTACATGGTGAGTTATCCGATTTAATGATCAGGAAGGGCTGGCTTTATCCGAACGATGTAGGTAAACAGGTGGAATTAGATTTGAAATCAGCCGATATGGCGGTTAGTATCGCTGGAATGAATCTTTTCCCGAATGATACTGACAGACTCGGCATGTTCGCAACGCCGAATAAATAAAGGAGGAAAAGCATCATGAAAGCCGTAACTTACCAGGGCAATAAAAATGTACAGGTTAAAGAAGTTAAAGACCCTAACATCAAAAATTCGGATGATATTATTGTAAAAGTCACTACTTCAGCCATTTGCGGCTCCGATTTGCACTTAATTCATCAATTAATTCCCAATATGCCTACAGATTATGTCATTGGTCATGAGCCGATGGGGGTTGTTGAGGAAGTTGGACCAGGGGTAACTAAGGTCAAGAAGGGAGACCGGGTCATTATCCCCTTTAACGTTAGCTGCGGGAGCTGCTGGTATTGCGACCACGACCTTACAAGTCAGTGCGATAATTCAAATCCTCATGGGGAAATGGGTGGTTTTTTTGGATACTCAGAAACAACTGGTGGGTATGCGGGCGGGCAAGCTGAATATATGCGTGTTCCTTATGGAAACTTTACCCCTTTCAAAATCCCAGAAGACTGCGAGGTAGAAGATGAAAAATTGGTGTTGCTCGCAGATGCAGCATCCACAGCATTCTGGAGTGTAGATCACGCAGGTGTCAAATCTGGCGATACGGTTATCGTTTTAGGCTGTGGCCCTGTAGGTCTACTTACTCAAAAATTCGCTTGGTTTAAAGGGGCGAAAAGAGTGATTGCTGTCGACCATCTCGACTATCGTTTAGAGCATGCAAAAAGGACGAATAAAGTCGAAACCGTAAATTTTGCACAATATGAAAATGCTGGTGAATACCTTAAAGAAATCACTAAAGGTGGTGCAGATATCGTTATTGACTGTTCCGGGATGAGTGGCAAAATGACTCCGATGGAATATCTTGCATCGGGTCTTAAATTACATGGGGGAGCCATGGGAGGGATTGTAATTGCGTCCCAAGCCGTGCGTAAGGCGGGAACCATACAAATAACAGGCGTTTATGGCGGCCGTTATAATGGATTCCCCCTAGGAGATATTTTCCAAAGAAACGTGGATATTAAAACCGGTCAGGCTCCTGTTATTCCTTATATGCCCTACCTTTATAAACTAATATCAGAAGGAAAAGTAGATCCTGGCGATGTTGTAACCCATGTACTTCCAATTGACCAAGCAAAGCATGGGTATGAAGTATTTGATACAAGGACAGATGGATGTATTAAAGTGGTCCTTAAGCCATAAAGATGGTTGTTTTCATTTGGAAAAATAGATTTGAAGGTATCAAACCCTTTTTTAACTTTTGGAAGTGATTTTTACTTCTGGATGAAATACGCATAGAAGAAGATTTAAGAAAAGTGAACACCCCTGTCTTGAGAGCTACATTTACCTTATTCAAATTATGTACCAGAAAAGACGATTTTGCCCCACGTTAAGGGAAAATCGTTTTTTTTGTGCTCTAAGCTATCTTTTTTTCATTAAGTAAAACCCACGACCTACAAAAACTATAAGGGGCAAATTAGTTATAGGGTTTTCGTTATTTTTTATTTCTTTCGTTTGGGTATTTCACATATACTTTTTCTTTTCTTTGGCGATC
Organism: Peribacillus sp. 05N428; assembly: GCF_056397085.1. Taxonomy (NCBI): domain Bacteria; kingdom Bacillati; phylum Bacillota; class Bacilli; order Caryophanales; family Bacillaceae; genus Peribacillus; species Peribacillus sp. 05N428. The sequence goes on from NZ_JBFTMS010000046.1 coordinate 9,896, forward strand.
AAAATCAGAAAAGGTTATAGCAGTAAGTGGATTCACTCAGCGAATCATTCAGCATATAGTCTTTCATGGCAAAATCCCTATCAATTGTGATAGGGATTTTAGTTTGTTACTTTGATTTAGCAATGTTTTTTTTTTCAATCGATCCATCATCTTTCAAAACAAGAGAAGCATAAAAAGGCTTCTTTTCTTTTGTCCTCGGTTTCATCCCTTTGATCGCACTTGTTTTCTTCTTGGTGCATAAATCTTTCACATGTTATTCTGTTTATTTTTTTCAGCATTTGAGATGGGAATGTCTGTTTACACCCACTTGAATATTCCGGAAATTTGATCAAAGCGATTACGATGACTGATATCCGAAGAAGATTATCCTCAATAGCTTCCAAGTATTATCTTTTTGTTCTCTCCAATAAACGATCTATGGAATCCTGTATGTGGCTGGAGATCGCAATCTCGGCTCTGTATACATCCCTTGTCCGGATGGCCTCAATGATTTCCATATGTTCCGATGGTGCGTCTTTTTGGTCGATCTCACCTTTGACGTGATAAAACCGGCCTATATGAAGATGACAGTGCATGCCTTTATATGCTTCAAATAAAAACGGGTTTCCTCCAGCGTTCATGATGGCATGATGAAATTGCTGATCTAAATGAGTAAAATCTAGTATTTTTTTGTTGGAAGCACCTGTGTTTGTGGAAAACATTTCATCTGTAAGCGCGGCCATTTCTTCCGTCACGCTTACATTATTTAAGCGGATAATATTCCGGACCGCATGCGTCTCCAGTAATATCCGGGCCTCCAACATTTTCGCCATATTTTCAGTATCTAATATGTCACTGACCCGATATCCCTTATTTGGTTCTAAGATGACTAAGTTCTCAGAGTTCAGACGAGATAATGCTTCTCTGAGAGGTATGGCGCTAATGTTGATTTCCCGGGTTAAATGGCTGATATTGATTTTTTGTCCCGGCGATAAATCCCATTCAAAAATCTTTTCTTTTAATAAATTGTAGACATATTCCGTTGTCTCCCCGCGTTCTTTTTCCTTTATCATCGAAATGCCCCTAACTTAAAAAAATTTCTATGAGAACGAGTGTTATTTCATATAGATGTAACAACTTAAATTATTACTGAAGTAACTTTCTTATTGTTGCCCTTATCAATAAGATAAGGCGAAACCATATTGATATCAAGAATAGAGAGTTTATAAGGTGACCTATAGTTTGCTGGATAGCTAAAAAAAAATATCCTCATTACTGATAATTATATATTAAATTTGTGAGTTTTATACAAAATTATATATAAAATAATTCAAATTAACATGAATTAATTAATCTATCAATATTATTTAAATCAATAAACCCTTTATTATTAAGGTTTTGTTCAGAAAAACAGAATATTTTTAATTTTAAATATTTACATAATCATATATTATGTGATATATTTTCGGAAATGATTACATACTATTTTGAGCAGGATTCTATAAACAACAATTAAAGAGTATGGATGGGCAGGCAAAATCTTAAGTTTAAAATGGAAGCGCTTTATGCTTGCCTTTTTCTTGATTGAAATTTATTGAATTAGCAGAAATAACTGTGAAGTGAAAAAATGTGATCGTTATTTTTCAAAGGAGGAATCTTCAATGAGCACATCGCTAAGTAGAAGAAATGCATTTTATGGCCATTTCATAAATGGGCAATGGATATCCGATCAACATACAATCGCTGTTATGAACAAATATAACAAAGAAGAAATTGCCCGGATTGGCAGGGCATCCCGCGAAATTGTTTCTGATGCGGTGACCAATGCATTGGAAACCTTTAATACGAGAAAGCTAGATTTCGATCAACGCTACGAGATTTTAATGCGTGCAGCGGATATCGCGAAAGAAAGAAAAGAAGAGCTGGCGATGATTCTGGTTCAGGAAGTCGGTAAAGTATTGAAGGATGCCAGGGGGGAAATCGATAGAGGAATTCAAACGATGATTGCATCAGCGGAAGAAGCAAAACGGATTGCCGGTACAGGCGTTCCTTTGGGGCAGTCTGGAAACGACAATAAGATGGCTTTCACCATCCGGGTTCCTGTTGGAGTTATCGGTGCGATCACCCCGTTTAACTTCCCGTTCAATCTCACCATCCACAAGGTTGCTCCTGCGTTGGCAGCGGGAAATACAATCGTGTTGAAGCCGGCTGAAATGACGCCGCTCATTGCATGTAAGATAGCAGAAATCTTTTCCGAAGCTGGATTGCCTGCAGGTTTTCTGAATGTGGTCAACGGGTTTGGGCAGGAAACAGGTCAATACCTTTTGGAGGATGAACGAATTGCGATGTTCACTTTTACAGGGAGTCCCAGCGTAGGACGGCACATTAAGAGCAGTACGGGAATTCGTAAGGTTACCTTGGAATTAGGGAATAACTCCCCAAATATCATTCACAAGGATGTCCCTGATTTAGACAGAGCAGTTGAGCTCTGTGTCACGCGGGGGTATGTGAATGCAGGGCAAGCCTGCATCTCTGTGCAGCGCATCTACGTTCATAGTGATATCTGCGATGTGTTTGTGGAGAAGGCAGTCATGGTGGCACAGGGCTTGAAGGTCGGAAATCCTGCAGATTCTTCCACGGACATTGGTCCTATGATTTCCGAGAAGGAAGCAAGGCGTGCGGAAGAATGGATTCAGGAGGCTGAGCGTCTAGGTGCCAAAGTGCTATATGGAGGGAAAAGGAGGGATTCGATTCTAGAACCTACTATATTAATAGATGTGAAACCGGAAATGAAGGTAGTCTGCCAGGAAGTGTTCGCGCCGGTGATCAGCATCATTCCTTTCGATAGCATCGAGGAGGCTTTCCGTCAGGCCAATGATACGAAGTTCGGCTTACAAGTTGGTTTATTTACATCCGATATCACTTTAGCCATGCGGGCAACACAGGAACTTCATTTTGGCGGTGTGATCATCAATGATGTTTCTACATACCGTGCCGACATCATGCCGTATGGCGGCGTGAAGGACAGCGGAATTGGCAAAGAAGGGCCGCATTATGCCATGCAAGAGATGACAGACGAAAAACTTGTCGTCATCAATCTATAGACTTTGGAGGTAAGGGATATGAGAAATACATGGGATTTTTATTCTACCGAAAGAATCGTATTTGGAAACGGGGCGATCGGGCAATTGGATTCAATCCTGCAAAGGTTAAAGGCGAAAAACATCTTGCTCGTTACTGACCCAGGTATCAAAAATGCAGGAATCGTAGACAGAATTTCATCGTTGTTGGAACATGCAAATTACGAAACAGTTATCTATGACCAGGTCGTACCCGAGCCTCCGGTAGATTCGGCGATGGACTGTTATAAGTTTGCTAAATCTCAAATGGATATTGATGCAGTAATTGGCCTTGGCGGAGGAAGCAGTATTGATATGGCGAAGATTGTCGCTTTGCTGGTCGCGCATGGCGGACATCCCCTGGACTATTATGGCGGAGAAAACCAGGTTCCTGGACCAATCGCCCCTCTAGTAGCGATTCCGACGACTGCAGGAACCGGTTCAGAAGTGACATCTGTAGCGGTGTTGACCGATGTGGAAAATAACCTGAAAGTTGGTATCTCGGATAATTACCTAAGACCAACCGTTGCTCTGCTTGATCCAGAATTAACGGTAGGGCTTCCCGCTTATGTAACAGCTTGTTCCGGAATTGATGCTTTGTCACATGCGATAGAGGCATACACAGCCAAACCTTCTGCATATATCCAGGCAGAAGGAAACATTTTATTCCAAGGTTCAATCCCCATAAGCGATGCACTCGCCTACAGAGCTATTGAATTGATTGCAAAAAACCTGCCGCTTGCGGTGCAGCAAGGGAGCAATCTCGAGGCACGTTCCAATATGCTAATGGGCAGCCTGCTTGCTGGAATGTCCTTTTCAAATGCAGGTACTGCAGCAGCCCATGCATTGGCTTACCCAATTGGAGGGCTTGTGAAGTCGCCGCATGGAGAGGTGACCGGGCTCTTGCTTCCATATGTCATGGAATATAATGCAGTTGTAGAAACAGAAAAAATGGTGAGGATTTCCCAGGCATTCAATGTTAACTCGGATGGCCTCTCCGATAAGGAAGCCGCTTTGGCTGCTTCAAAAGCTGTGCTTACCCTGCTTGGGGAAATTGGACTGCCTACAAAGCTGACGGAGATTGGGATCAAAGAAGAGGATATTCCCGAAATTGCTGAGAAGACCCTCCAAATCGATCGCCTGATTCGGAATAACCCAAGAATGCCTACCCAGCACAGTTTAGAAGAATTACTTAGAAAAGCTTTATAGATTGCATGTAAAGGAATGGTGTCCCTGGAAGGTTAAGCATCATAACCATTCATGATGGATAAGCATACCGGGGCGGAAAGGTTTTCACCATCTAATAGAATATAAATGGAGAGGAAGATGAAAATGTCTCTTATGCCTTTTACATATAGTATGCCGACACGGGTGGAGTGCGGTAACGGAATATCTGGAAAAACAGGGGAGCTAATTAAGGATTTAGGTGTATCGAGTGTGCTGATCGTAACAGATAAAGGGGTTAGAGGAGCTGGTCTCTTACAAGGCATTGAACAATCCCTTGCTTCGGCAAACCTTTTTTTTGAGATTTACGATGAGGTAGAACCTAATCCATCAGCTCAAACAATCCAACAGGGGACAGTGTATCTTAAGCAACAAAAGATGGAGGCGGTTCTGGCTGTAGGTGGAGGAAGCAGCATTGACACAGCCAAGGGCATTGCGGCAATGGCTACTAATCCCGGCCATATCCTGGATTATGAAGGAGTTGGAAAGATTTCCAATCCTCCGCTCCCGATCATAGCAATCCCGACTACGGCTGGAACTGGCAGTGAAGCTACTAATTCGACAGTGGTAACGAATAAGGACACCTCTTTTAAATTAGGTGTACTTAGTTCACTTTTGTTTCCAAAGCTAGCTATATTGGATCCTGCCCTTACATTAAATTTGCCTCAAGAGATTACTGCAGCGACTGGTATGGATGCTCTGACTCATGCAATTGAATCTTATACCTCCAAATCTGCCAACCCTGTCAGCAAGGCTTTCGCGATGCAGGCCATGAAGATGATCGGTGAAAATTTAACACGATCGTACTTTGTAGGAACGGACATGGAAAGCAGGGAAAACATGCTTGTAGCCTCCCTGTTAGCTGGTGCAGCCTTTTCGCAATCCCGACTGGGTAATGTACACGCCATTTCCCATACATTTGGAGGAGTTTTTAATATCCCGCATGGCATCGCAAATGCAGCACTATTGCCATTCGTCATGAGATTCAACCTGCCGGCATGCGAGGATCAGTATAGAGAAATTGCAATAGCTTTAGGAAGGGATGTAAGCGGTTTATCCAATGCGCAAGCAGCCGAGAAAGCAATCGAAACCATCATCGAAATGAATCGGAGCATGAATATTCCTCTTAATATTAAAGAGCTTGGAGTCTCATTGGACGTTTTGCCGAAATTAGTGGAAGATTCCATGCGAAGCGGTAACGTGGTCGTTAATCCAAGGCTGACGAAGGCATCGGATATCCAAATGATTATAGAGAAGGCTTATGAGGGGGACTTTGAAGGTTTTAATTATGGTAATCGAAATACAAGCAGTGCCAAAAGTTCAGAAACGGCCATCGTGAATGTATAAAAACCATTCAATTAGAAAATCACCTGGAATTTCAGGAGATTTCAAATCAGTTTCCCCTTTTTAACTTTTTTCGGACACATGGATTTCCCGCAGCATTTTTTCTACCTGAATATAATTATCTAATGAGGTGACGTATGAAAAAGACCAATGGAAGATGGCTTGTAGTGGTACTCCTTTTCGTCGCAACAACAATCAATTATATGGATAGGGCAATTCTTGGCATTGCAGGACCCTCGATGATGAAGGATCTTTCGCTTTCGGCAGTAGAATTCGGGATATTGGGGTCAGCGTTCTTTTGGTCGTATGCCTTAATGCAGATCCCGGTCGGGGTAATCGTTGATAAATTGGGGGCACGCTTAACGTATTCGATTGCCATCGTTTGGTGGTCGCTCTGTACGGTGTTTACTGGAATGGGGCGTTCGCTTGGCGGACTAATCGGTATTCGCGTTTTAATGGGAATCGGAGAGGCTCCAGCGTTTCCAACCAATACGCGCGTTATTTCGGACTGGCTGCCGTCACACGAACGGGGCATTGCAAACGGGATTTTTAATTCTGGTACAGCTATCGGGATTGGCATAACGACACCCATTTTAGCATGGATCATCCAGGCTTGGGGATGGCAAGCATCCTTTGTGGTAATTGGATCCATCGGTTTTGTATGGCTGGCATTCTGGTTATTCTTTTTCAAAAACCATCCAGAGCAAAGTAAGATTGCAAACGAGGCCGAAGTAGCCTATATCAAAGAGGAGCAAACTCAAACCGAAAAAGCGAAGACACTAAACTTCTCACCATTTAAATTCTTTAAATTCAGAAGTGTTTACCCTATGTTATACGGCTTGTTTGCCCATAATTATCTTACGTATTTAATGATGACCTGGCTTCCCACTTATCTTGTAGTCGAAAGGGAAATGACTCTTTTAAAAGCCGGTTTTTTTACGATGCTACCTTGGATCATGTCCTTTCTGGGAAATATTTTGGGAGGTGTGTTGTCGGATTTCTTAATTAAAAGAGGTTGGAATTCCATCAAAGCAAGAAAAACTATTTTAACCATCGGAATGCTTTTTCCATTAGCCATAATACCGACTATCTATACAGACAGTGCCATAATGGCACTTACGTATATCTCAATAGCAATCGGCGGTGAAGGATTGGCTGCCGGTATTCTCTGGGCCACTGTTTCGGATGTTGCTCCAAAGGGTGCGGAAGGAAAGCTTGCAGGGCTGCAAAACTTCGTGGGGAACCTCGCTGGCTGGATTGCCCCAGTAGCAACAGGGATCTTAATAGCGAAATTCAATAATTTCAATATAGCCCTGATCATACCTGTAGTCATTTGCCTAATTGCTGCTGTGGGGTATACATTCGTTCTTAAAAATGAAAGGATTTCGATTAACACGGACATTGACGGGGGAACAAAAGTTTCAGGGCTATAATCTTTTTGTGTATATAATGAATCGCTTTGCAAATCCAACGAAAAAAGGAGACATATTCATGCTAAAAACTAGTGGATTGGTCAATTTAACTGAACTGAAAATGTATGTAAACGGTGAATGGACTGCAGCACATAACGGAGAAACTTTACCAGTAACAAATCCATCAACAGGGAAAGTTGTGGCAAGGATTCCAAGTGGAGGACGCCAAGAAACGCATGCCGCAATTACAGCTGCTGAGGAAGCGTTTAAAACCTGGTCAAAACTGACGGCACAGGAACGCAGTAAATATCTTAAGAAATTGCATGACCTTATGCATGAATATAAAGATGAATTAGCAGAAATCATGAGTATGGAAATGGGCAAGCCCTTAATGGAAGCCCGGGGTGAAGTGGATTTTGCTGCAAGCTACCTGGAATGGTTTGCTGAAGAGGGCCGCCGGATTTATGGGGAAACGATCCCTGCTTCTGCCGCAAATAAAAGGCTATCGGTGATTCGCCAGCCGATTGGAGTGGTTGCTTCCATTACCCCTTGGAATTTCCCGTTGGCTATGATGACGCGGAAAGTGGGACCGGCCATGGCCGCTGGATGTACAGTCATTGTCAAGCCTGCAAAACAATCTCCTATTAGTGCGTTAGCGTTTGGTAAATTGGTGGAAATGGCGGGAGTGCCTGCTGGAGTGGTCAGTATCGTAACAGGGAGTGCCGGACCTATCTCGGATGAAATTTTTGAAAATCCGGTAGTAAGGAAAATATCTTTTACCGGATCTACTGAAGTAGGAAAATTGCTGGTTACCAAGTCAGCCCCGCAGCTCAAGAGACTTTCCCTTGAACTTGGAGGACACGCGCCCTTCATCGTTTTTGAAGATGCTGATTTGGAAGCCGCAGCAGTTGGTGCCGTTGCAAGCAAATTCAGGAACACCGGACAAACGTGCGTATGCGCAAATCGAATTTATGTCCACCGTTCTGTCATCAATGATTTCTCTTTACTTTTTGTTGAAAAAGTAAAAGCTCTAAAAGTCGGAAATAGCATCGATCCAACCGTTGAAGTCGGGCCGCTTGTCAGCAGTGATGGCCTGGAAAAGGTAGAGGAACATGTACAAGATGCCTTGGAAAAAGGTGCCAGACTTCTTTGTGGCGGACAAAGAGTTGAAGGGGAATTGGCTGATGGATTATTCTATGAACCGACCGTACTAGGTGGAGTGAACAAGGATATGCTCATCACATACCAGGAAACATTTGGACCGGTCGCGCCAATCATTCCGTTTGATACAGAAGAAGAGGTGATCGAGCTTGCCAACAATACAGAGTACGGGCTGGCCGCTTATTTTTACACACAGAATATAAGCAGGGGAGTCAGAGTATCCGAAGCTCTGGAGTTTGGCATCATTGGGTACAACGACGCCATTCCCACCGTTGCACAAGCCCCATTTGGCGGCATGAAAGAAAGCGGCATGGGAAGGGAAGGCGGCCATCAAGGCCTTGAAGAATATTTAGAAGAAAAATATATATCGATGGGTTTTTAAAATAGGGCAAGAAAAGGCTTAAGGTGAAGTAGAATCCTTAAGTCTTTCCTTATTTACCTCATAAAAAGTCTAAATACGAATATGTGGTTGTGGCTTTAAAAAACATATCTCAGACGTCATATTTTACCTAGTTTGATATTTGTATAAATCAAAAGCAAAGGGGGAAAATGAAATAAGAAATAATGAAATTTGAAAGGGAAGATGAGAAATCACGAATCCAATAATAGTAGAAATAAATGAGGCTTTTAAAGATGCAGAAGACTTTTTCATAGAACCGTTTATTTTGGATGGTGAAGCAGTCCTTTTACTTGGTTTACATTCAATAGTTAACCTTATAAAAACAAAAGAAATATTAAAAAAAGATATGGATACCAGTGAAGCGATTCATTCAGTAAAAGTAAAAAGAACTCTTTTCAAGAGAAAATGTGTTGAAATAAATAGTGAAGAAGCAATAGAGTCTATTCTTCAGGGTAAACTCATTGTTTATTCAAAAGAAAAAAATATAATGTTGCAATTTGAACCACATCCTAAAGAATTGACTCGATCAATTGAACCGCCTGCTAATGAAAACGTATTACAAGGTCCTTTAGATTCTTTTATTGAAGATATGTCAACAAATATAGGAATAGTGAGAAAAAAAGTTTCCACTGCTCAGCTCTCAGTTAAAACCTATACGGTAGGAAGTGATCAAAAAAAGAATTTATCAATAGTTTATTTGAATGACCGAGCAGATAAAAGTATGATCAAAAAGATCATTTCACATATTGAAATGAATCAACACACAAATATTATCTACCTTCAGCATCTTTATCGTTTTATGGGTATGCGGAAATGGGAGGTTATCCCTCAGTTTAATAACACAGAAATGCCATTGGAAGCAGTAGATGGTTTAAACAAAGGTAAGGTCATTCTATTCGTTGACGGTTATCCCTTTGCGCTTATCCTGCCACATTTATTATGGGATATGTTTGTCCAGGCGAATGACCGTAACTATGCTTACCCAATTATGGGCGCCATCCGATTTTTACGTGTTCTTGGTGCTTTGATTACCCTTATATTCCCAGCTATCTATGTGGCCCTTGTTGCTGTAAATCCTGAGATATTAAAAATTGAACTGGCTCTATCGATCGCTCAGAGCAGGGAGGGAATACCCTATCCCCCTTTTGTTGAAATTACAATTATGCTCCTTATTATAGAGTTAATTATTGAAGCGAGTATAAGGCTTCCGCTCAGTATCGGGCCAACGGTAACAATGGTAGGGGGAATTGTCATTGGACAAGCAGTAGTAGACGCAAAGCTGGTTAGCAACCTTTTAATTATCATTGTAGCAGCAACCTCAATTGCGAATTCAACCGTTGTAGGGTTTCAAAATGCCTTAATCCTGCGTTTACTTAAATATGTAGTTGTTATTTTTGCTTCAATCTATGGCGTGTTGGGCATATTATCCGGTCTGGTATTCATAAGCGCTTACTTTGCAAGTCGAGAGATTTTTGGAATTCCATACACCAGTTTAGCTAAGAGGAGAGGGGAAATTGGATAAAAGCCTTCAGGTTATATGCATGGGGTTAATGTCTCATTTTGGTCTTATTTTTTTCATTTATCCAGAAAGAATTATTGCCAGCACACACAAAGGTCACTGGGAACCAATTTTAATTCAATGTGTCATATTTATTCTGTTTTTATCGCTTTACCTAAAGGGGCTTTCTTATTTTCCCGAACAGAATATTATTAGTATTTTAAAGATATTAGGTAAAGCTTTTTCTTTCACATTACTTTTTCCTGTTCTTCTTTACTTAGTCATAACTACTATTGAACTTGTTAGTGCCTATGCAGAAGTAACCAACATTATCTTTTTGGCAAATACTCCTACATGGGCAATTATTACATTAATGAGCGTTATTTCAACTTATATCGCCATAAAAGGAATAGAAACCATCTTACGTACAGCCTTATTAATATTCTGTATCTTTTTCCCGTTAATCTTACTTATGCTTTTGATTTGCTTTCAAGACATTGATTGGCATAATGCCTTTCCGATTATGGATACCGACTTTTCTTTTTTTCGACAACCTCCCTATTATACAAGTTTTTTTTCTTTCGCCATTGTTTTTTCATTTTTAGGTTTTCTTCCTAAAAAAATATCGTATAACTCTAAAAAAATCATGTTAGCAGTCTTTTTTCTTATTCCATTTTTTTTCTTATCCGTTTATTTACCTCTTTTAACCTTTGGAAATGAAACGGCTAGTACGCTGCTTTTTCCCTTTATAGCCACATTGGATAAAGTTCAGCTTCAATGGCTTATATTTGACAGGGCTACCTTGTTTTTTGCGTTAAGCCTAGTTACCTTTATCATGTTGCTCACTTCCTTACTTTTATGGCAGTCCTCAATAATAATGAATCAATATTTCCCGAGATTAAAGCAAAAATATCATATTGTAGCCTTATCTGTTAGCATTTTTATCATTTGCTTATGTATTCCTAGTTGGCAAGAGACTGAAAAGTTGCTATGGTGGAATACTGCTTTCCGTTTTTATATTTTAATCGTACTCCCTTTAATTATATTCCTCATCGGTGTAAGGAGAAAAAGACTATCATGAGAAGTATTATAATTTGTTCTAAACTAGTACTTAGTCTATGTATATTAATGCCATTAAGTGGTTGCTGGGATATTAAAGACATTAATCATCGAGCCTTTCCGATTGCAATGGGAATTACTAAAGAAGGAGAAAAATTCAAAGTCTTACTTCAAATTCCTATCTCTTCAGAGGGTGTTCAGAAACAGACAATTGTCAAAGGAACAGGATTAACCATTTTAAAGGCTGTAGAGGACATTAGAACTAATATGGAAAGCGGTGTAGACTTATTGCACATAAGGGTAATCATATTTGATCGAAAATTAGTAGAAGAAGGAGGGATGGAAGAACCGATTAACACGTTTATGAGAATTCGTGAAATATCTTCAAAAACAATAATCGCAATATGTGATGATAATATAGATACTTTTTTCTTAACACTCAAAAAAAATCTAGAAAAAGGGATAAATCTTTATGAATTTTTTGAGAAATATGCAGGTTGGACTCCACAAATATCTTTAACACGTCTATGGCATGTTTATCGGGCTCTTAATTCCTACACTCAAAATGTAGCAATTCCTATGGTCAGATCAGGGGAAAATACGCCAGTTACATATGCAGGTTCTGCAGTGATGAACAAAGGAAAAATCGTTTCTAAAATGGATCCTAAAGAAACCCTCCTTTTTAATGCCTTTCATGGGAACAGTATGAAGGGAAGGGTAGAAGTAATGGAACATGCAACCATCATGATTGTTGGAAATACAGGTTTTCATAAAGGAGAATTAAGAAATCATATTCCATATATGTTCTCAACGATTCGTTTAGATGTAGTTATTCAAGAGAGAAGAGGAAAAGTTTCCAATGCAATAATAAAAAAAGAGCTGGAAAAGGTGATGGCAAAGCGTTTTGATGGAATGCTGAAACGATTTCAAAAGCACGAAACAGATGTCTTTGGTTTGGGGCAATACTACAGAAATAAAATTCCTTATGAGGAATTGAAGGACTGGCGAAAGAAATATTATCCCAATCTAGAAATGAAGCTTACCATTCATACTACAATACAAAACGAGGGAAATATAAAGACTAATAATTGACAAATAGATATTGGATATCATATAAAAAAATGGATAGGCTTTACTTTTAAAATGATCATTATCAAGAGCCCCATGCATCATTGTGCACTTTTTGAAGTGGAAATACTACAGTTCATGCTCTACTTCAGATAGTTTATATTTTTAATCTTTTAAGAAATAGTGAATACTTTAGTACTTGTTAATTATTAGGTACTTTGGGAAACTTCCCAATAAACACATGAAATCAAGAAAGGACATCCAGACTTTTTAACACCTACTCATTTTACAGTTTTATTAGTTTAACCTTGGTTGCAAGTATTCTACCCGAGCTTTCTATAATTGTGCTTCTATGAATGAGAATACTAATATTGAGAAAAGGGGCTGTCTAATAGTCCCTAAAATAAAACAGGAGAAGAAAAACGATTCGTTTTTCTTCTCCTGTTTTTCTAGTTTTATAATTATTCATTAAATCTGAGTATATATCTATCGGTGAACTGGCTCGAATAACTGATTTGAGATACGGTACATTAAAATATTATACCGAATCTAATTTAATTCCATTTGAACAATTAGATGAAAACTTAACACGTCGTTACCCTCGAGAAGCAGCAGTGGAAAGAGTTGAGACTATTAAAAGCTTAAAGAAATCTGGTTTATCCATTGCTGAGATTAGAAAGAAAATACCGAAACAAAGTTAACAAAATATAACTTTTAGAGTATCGATTTGATCAAAAAAAGGATTACTACCTTAGAATCATTACGTCCGTTGAACAACCTTTATAGAAAAAAGTACCGGTTACACCCTTACCGTGGTGAGAACCCGGTTATTTTTTACACAAATCTCCTTAGCGTTTTAAATTCGCTTTTTGCTGGTGGTGCTCGCTTAATGAACTAACGGGGCAAGATAGTTCTACAAGCACAGTGTTTTCGAACTATGAAGAACTTCTAAAGGAATTTTTTGAAACTTGTTGAATTTCTTTAGGTAAGGTTCAATGAAAGGTGGATAACAATGAAAATAGCTAGTTCTCCTATCAATAGTAAAATAAACAATGTTTTTATTCATGTTAAAGATTTAAAGAAATCAGTTGAATGGTATTGCAATCTCCTTGGAATCTCGCGAAATAATGACTCTGTAGAATCACCTGTTTACAATATTCCTGTAACAAGTGAAACTGGATTAACTTTAGATGACCATACGTTTGATCCTAATTTTATATTTAAGCCATCCAATAATGTCTTATTTAATTTCTATGCAAAAGATATAGACGAAGCTTACCAATTTATCAAGAGTAATAACATAGCCATTGTTAAAGAAATAGAACGTATTGGAAATTTTGCTTATTTTAACTTTTTAGACCCAGATGGTAATGTACTTATGATTTGTAATGCTTAATGTTCTTAGGGAGTAGCAGGCTCACTACTCCCTTTACTTAAGTTTTTTTCGCACTTCCTTTTAACTTCACAGTTTGTGTCAACTCTACAATAAGGCAGGTTGCTGAAGCTGCCTTTTCTTATGGCAGGAGACAGATTTATTTTCTAACCAGGCTGCTGGACGGGAGCAAATCATAAAAGTTTTTATGTTAATTCTAAAATTGACTGCAAACGTAAATTCAGACGCTCTCATTCCCCGTCTTTGAAGAGCCAGTGGAAGTTTGAATCACTTTATCGAAACTCCCATGTTTCTCGGACTAATAAACCCACAGCATCCATCACGATAGAAAAACTTATCAAGAACCAGGCACTACAAAAAAATTTCATCATATATAGGTGATATCCGTTCGGATTTGATGAGGAGGATATCATGCAACCTATGTTACCTATGGAAAAATATTTTGGGCAGTTTGAACTGGTGCATGCTTTTTATGGGGCTATGCCTACGGGTGTCAGCGTTTCCGAAACCGGTCGTATTTTTGTATGCTTTCCGAAATGGGGAGACGACGTTCAATTTACTGTGGCAGAAATTGTTGAGGGTGAATTGCAGCCTTATCCCAGTGTAGAAACCAATTTAGTTAATACTGGGAATATTACGATGTCTTTCGTCAGTGTCCAAAGTATCGTTGCTGATGGAAGAGGAACACTTTGGGTACTAGATACAGGAGCACCAAATTTTTCTGAACCTATTCAAGGGGGAGCAAAATTAGTTGCTGTTGATTTAAGCACGAATACAATAAGGAGAGTATATACCTTTACAGAAGAGGTTGTCTTGCCAACAACTTATCTGAATGATGTCCGTTTGGATTTTCGGGTTGGAAGAGCAGGCTATGCATATATAACGGATTCTTCTTCCAGAGGGCCAGGGGCTATTATCGTCGTAGATTTAGAAAATGGGAACGCGTTTAGACGGTTAAATGGGGCAATATCAACTTCACCTGATCCCTATTTTTTACCGAAAGTAGAAGGTGAAATTTTGATGAATCGAAACCCGGACGGCTCGACCTTCCCATTTAGATTGGCTTCCGATAGTTTAGCGATTTCTCCTGATGGAAAGGTTTTATTTTATGCTCCGCTAACCAGCCGTCAGCTGTTCTCGATCTCAACAGAAGCCCTAAGAGACAGAATGATACAGGACCTGAATTTATCCCAATATGTGCAGTATTTGGGGGAAAAAGGTGCGTCTGATGGAATGATCACCAGCGCAAAAGGAATCGTTTATGCGGGAGACTATGAAAACAATAGTATCCGGAAGATATTGCCGAATGGCGCAATGGAAACCATCGCACATGACCCGAGAATTTTATGGCCGGATACTTTTTCGATTGGCCCCGATCAATACTTATATGTCATTGTGAATCAATTACATCGTCAGGCGAGATTTCATTATGGAAGAGACCTCCGGGAAAAACCATATAGTTTACTTCGTATGAGAATTGATGAATTCCCCGCTCCTACCTTTTCATAGTAATCGTAAACGAAGGTAGCTATCCCCCACCAGGGAGCTGCCTTTTTTGTCAGATATTCCAGCAAGTGTCCTATAATAAAGAGGTGACTTAACTCAAATTGAAAAGCCTGCTTCATCTTAGACTTTAAAATATAAATAAAGCACCATAGGCATGTAGCTACATAAGTATCAACTTACGGTAAGAGGAAAAGTTTTGATCAAAACTAGGAGGTAATCATGGGAAGATTAGTTCACCTCGAAATTCATGTGGATGACATGGAACGGGCAAAGAAATATTACAAAAGCGGACGCCCAAAGGGCACAAGGTACGACAGGAGCGGAAATCATCAGGTTAAAAGGGGTAGCAGAAGCAGAAGCCAAGCAGAAGATAGCTGAAGCATTTGAACAGTTCGGGCAAGCCGTCGTAATGGACATGATTTTGAAAATGCTGCCGGAATATGCAAAACAAGTGGCAAGCCCGCTTAGTAATATAGACAAGATCACTGTAGTGGACACAGGCGGAAGCGGTGCGAATGGCGGAGCTAATAAAGTGACTGGATATGCAACGGATTTAATGGCATCTTTGCAGGAGTCATTAAAAGCATCTTCGGGAATTGATGTCAAAGACTTGCGTGAGAATTTCACAGGAAAACGAAATTTACCATTCACCACCATCAGCCAGGAGAATGTCGAAGCAAGCATGAATATGGCAGCAAGCAAGGAAGAGTAACAGGGGAAAATTTAAGGGAGGTAAGAGCTACTTGTATGCTCTTACCTTTTTTGAATAGTTGGGCTTATAAAAGGCATGATCAGTTTATCTAACAAATATGTACGTTATACTCGGTTTTTAAGTAATTCACCATCCTTTGTTTTTGTTGGGGATAATGAAAGCAATTAAAGTAAATTATTTGTCAAAGTCAAAAGCCAGTTATAGTCCTCGAAAAAATCCATAGCAATAATAAAGGTGAAACTAAATTAGATTGTTTTATGGGTTCAAGATCAACAGGACAGGCTGCTATAAATTTAAACTGGAGCTTCAGTGGTTTTGAATTAGATAATTCCTATTTAAAAAAGTTTTGAAAGCCTTGCATAATGATACCTTAAGCTAAATAGGTTTTTGCTTTATACCTCCTGAAGACACGGGGTACCCATCTTATATTATGTTTGTATGTCTCATTTTTATCTTTGGTTCATTCACAGTTAGTCATGGCTATGTTACTTGCGACTTAGGAAGCGTTATGATTTAATTTGCAACCTAAAATTTCCAAAAACAGCCCGCCCTTTAAAGTTTGAGCTGTTTTTGGATTTCTGTGAAGTAGTATTGGAGTTGGATAAGCTTGTATGTTTTATTACATATTTCATATAGGATTTTCACTAGACTTAGAACTTAGAAATAGTGAAAAATTATGCACAAGGCGCTGGCCGATAAAAAGAAGAGAGCATCTGTAAACTACACAGATGCCCTCCTGATTTTTTCTCCAAGATCGATTATTAATCTCTTAATTCTGTACAATGAAGTATTTAATCTACCGGACGATCATCAAAATCATAGTCTACCGTGCCAGGAGCTACACGTGCATTTGTTAATGCCGGAGTTTCCGGACGGGCAATTTGATACACACTGGCACCGACAATTTCAGCTGCTTGCTGCAATTTTTCTTTCGATATCTTATCCAGTGTATCTGTAGGCTGGTGATACCAAGGCTCTACAGGGGAATGGATAAACAAGGCGGATGGAATGCCAAGCTCATGGAATGGTTGGTGGTCACTCCTGCCCAGCTGTCCATAAGGAATCGCAACATCCATCGTTCTGGCCCCTGCTGAGGAACCCAGGTCCGTCACAAGGTTTTTCATTCCATCAATGGTATACATAATCAAACCACCTGCAGGATTATCCTCGCCAGCATCACGTCCGCCTATCATATCCATTTGGAAGTGAGCCACCATGCGGTCTACATCCTCTTTGGGAAGGGAATCAGCATAGAAGGATGATCCAACGAGCCCTCTTTCCTCAGATCCGAACGTGAGGAAGCGAATTTCAGTGTCAATTGGCGTTTTGGCCAGGATCCTTGCCAGTTCCAGAACAGCTGATACACCAGAAGCATCATCGTTTGCACCAGGGCCTCCCGGGACAGAATCATGATGGGCTCCAACAGTCACGATTTGACCATTATCCTTATTGGCTTTTGGTTTTAGGGAAGCGATGACATTGTAGGATGTCTTTTCGATCCTTTCAGCTTTTCCCACTTCCAGAGTGGACGTGATTTGTTTAGTTTTAAGCTGTTCGACCAACTCTAACCCTTGGGCTTGGGTAATGGCTACAGCAGGTATATTTTGCCCCGCTGATACTTGTCCGAAATTATTTCCTGATGGTGAGTTGTTGTACATTAAAACGCCAACCGCTCCTTTATTTAGGACATTCTGAACCTTTTCAACAAAGGTAATGTCCCCACGTTCAACTAGTGCAATTTTCCCGGATACATTTTCTCCAACTTCCTCTGGCTTTGCTTTTCCAACATTAACAAGTTCGGCCGTTACCTTTCCGCTGATACTGCCGCTAAGGGCACGCGGTGTTCCTCCTAAATCACTGTCACCAATTTTCACTTTTACATTTTGCACCGTATCATAGATGGGAAAAGGCTGAACCCTTGTTTCGAAACCAAGACTCTTAAACTGACTTTCTATGTATTTGACTGCACGGAGCTCCCCTTCTGTACCAGCAGCTCTCGGTTGCTCTGATAGATAGGCAATCGTATTATACATATTGTCCGCACTAATTTTTTTGATAACTTTGTTATCAAAAGCTGTGTCAGACTGGGCATTTATTGCTCCGCTAGTTTGTGCAAATACTGTACCAGTTGATAGAACCATACCCGCAGCTAATAGTACTGTTAGTGATTTTCTATACATATAATCCCTCCTTCTTCATAATCTTCCTAATTATGTATTTAACTGAATAGTTTGTAAATGAGTCATTAGTCTTTAAATTCCGAATATCAATCGGTATCTGACACCCGCTCTCCCTTAAGATTATGCCGCAAAGAAAAAGCGATCCTTCTTAATGAAGAATCCATCATGTATTGAAGCCGTCAATATATTGTATTGTAAAAAAATGATCAAACATTCAAATCTATCAACCTCATTTTAATCTAACTTTTGAAAAGCAATACCGTTTAGTCCCAATGACAATTTGAAAAAGATAGGGAAACCAATTCTTTCTGGACTAACGATCTTGGAATGACTTCGGATAAACTTTAGAAATCAGTCCGTATTGTCGATAAGGGAGTCCGCCGACAAAACGGGGATATTATACGTTAAGTAATTTTCAGTCTAAAAAGTCGATTTACTTAATATTCATTTTTTATTATTGATTTTACGATTTCCTAAAATATTCTAATGTTCAAACCTTCACAAATTGTTCACAACAACAATGAAAACGCTTACGATTTTCATTGTATAATAAATATATCCTAATCGATTTCATAGTTTTGCACCAATTATCATACAATTTTAGTAAATAATTCAATAGACAGAAAGGAGATAATCAGGTGATCTTAAAATCGTTGAAAAAAAAGGGCATAACGACCATCATTTATTATAAAGAAGGAGTATTAAAAACATGTAAGGGTCAATTGCATAAACTTAACCTTAATGAACAAACCCTTTCCTTAAAGGATGAAAATCAAAAGATTTTCTCTATTCGTTTATCTCGTATTATGGAAATATATTAATTTAATTGCTTTCATTTAATATATTAACAATATATTTATTAATCCTGAATCTTTAGTATATTACTAGAGGTTCTTTTTTCATATATGGATAGCTTGTCAGTTTAGCATTCCTGTAGTTAGTAATTTTTCAGTTTTGAAAAAATAGGGCTCCTCATTTCCGGATTGATAAATATAGTTTTTATACTTTATAGATGGCAGTATCCTTCGTGTGGAATTCCTCAATATGGTGTTCGTAAGAAAGTTTGTGCCGATTAACTATAGAATGTATGGAGTGATTACATAAGAAATTAATATTTATAAGAGATAATTTTTCGGGTTTGTTTCCCCAGGAAATAATCGTCTTTAATATCAAGTTTTCTATAATTCCCCGAATCAAACCCCATTTACTTCACAAGAGCTGAGTAGTTGGGTTTCGTTATTATTTAAATTCCAATCACTAATCTAGTTCGTACAGCTTCAGTAATAATGGATGTCAGATTATTAATTTTGAGATTACTACGTTCAATATAAGTAAAAAAAGTCTAATTGCTTCCACTGAAGAATGGGAATTCCCCTAATAATAAACTATCAAAGAATCGTTAAAATTAACGATACGGCGAAGACGCTTAATTGTTTCATTAAACTTTAAAGTGGTAAATATATATTATGAAACTAGCAGGGAGGTATTAAAATGAGAGTTCTAGTAATAGGAACAGAGGACATGACCGGAGAGCACGTTGTAAAACAGCTGGCAGACAGGCACCATAACCCGGTAGCACTGGTGGGAGCAGAGAATAAAGTAGAGGAAATGGTTAAACTTGGAGCTCGAGATGTAGTTTCTTTGGAAAGAAGGGATTTTTCCAGTGCTTTTTCGGGCTGTGAAGCAGTAATCTACCTGAGTAGCGCCAGTCCCCGGACTGGGGAGGGCAAACCAATACTGGTTGACCATCAGTCAGTAATAGACTCTGTTGAGGCTGCTAAGAAACATGGGGTGAAGCGCTTTGTTCTGATGAACACCATGCGAGCAAAAGAAATGGAAAGCTTAGATTCTAGTACAAACGATGTCAAGTACCACTCAGAAGAGCTATTAAAACAGGAAAAGCTTACATATACGGTTATACGGACAAGTATGCCTGTGGATAAGCCGGGAATAGGTAAAGTTGAAGCTGGACCATCAATTGTGAATGGCAAAGGCGAGATACCAAAAGAGGATATTGCTTCTGTATTGGTCAAAGCGCTGGATACTGAAGAAGTATTTAATAAAACGTTCCATGTAACTTCTGGCGAAATTCTGATTGATGAAGCACTCCAAAGATTATAGATAACTCGAGTAACTTGCACAAAAATAAGAAGCAAAGGGTGATAAAATGTCCAAGTTAAAAAATTACCTTCCCACAGTTTTAAAAGGATCTGCGGTTTTAGGGACAGTTGCGGCCGCAGCGTACTTTTACCGAAAGGATGATACACAAAAACAACATTCAATCCTGAGGAATTTCCCCCTAATCGGCAGAATTAGATACATGACAGAGCTAATAGGACCTGAACTTAGGCAGTATTTATTTGAAAATAATAATGAAGGCACCCCTTTCTCAAGAAAGGAATTCGAGGATGTTGTAAAAGCAGGAAAATATAAGGAGCGTTTAATCGGATTTGGATCGGAACGTGACTTCAATGAGGCTGGATACTATATTCGAAATAGTATGTTTCCCAATCTCCGGGAAGAATTGAGAATAGATAATAGCCAAAAAATCAATACAAAGGTATATGAAGTAGATGAGGAAGGTCTATTGACCAGAAAGGAGAAGCGCGAAGATAGACAAATAGAACCGTACTTTTTACGAGACGAGGATGCTGTCATAATCGGAGGGGATACATGCCGGAATCCCTTTAAATTAAAGGGGCTCGTAGGACAGTCTGCAATGAGCTACGGGGCACTCGGTGAGAATGCCATCACTGCACTGTCGAGAGGATTAGGGCTTGCAGGAGGAACATGGATGAATACTGGTGAAGGTGGTCTTTCCAAATATCATCTCTCCGGAAATCCCGACATCATGATGCAAATCGGTCCGGGACTGTTTGGAGTAAGGACACCAGGTGGGGAGTTCTCCTGGGAAGAATTCAAGAAGAAAAGTGAAATCGAGCAAGTAAAGGCATTTGAAATTAAGCTGGCACAAGGTGCCAAAATCAGAGGTGGGCATATTGAAGGACAGAAGGTGACAGAAGAAATTGCCCAAATCCGCCTGGTAGAACCTGGCCAAACGATCAATAGCCCTAACAGGTTCTATGAATTCAAGAATTTTAATGAATTGTTCGAATTTGTGGAAAGAATGAGGGATGTAGGCGGAAAGCCTATCGGTATCAAAATTGTTGTGGGGGATCTTGATGCACTTGAGGAAATGACGAAAACCATGAGAGATACAGGTAAAGGGCCGGATTTTATCACGGTGGATGGCGGGGAAGGCGGAACTGGGGCAACCTATCAGGAGCTTGCAGATGCAGTCGGACTCCCAATTATGTCAGCCTTGCCACTTGTAGATGAGATGTTAAAAAAATATGGTATACGAAGCCGGGTCAAGCTGATTGCATCAGGCAAGCTGACTTCTCCAGATAAAGTGGCGGTCGCTTTAGCGATGGGGGCAGATTTAGTCAATATAGCCCGCGGTTTTATGATTAGCGTTGGCTGCATCATGGCTGAAATCTGCCATACAAATCATTGCCCTGCAGGAGTAGCCACAACTGATTCAAAGTTGCAGGAAGGTCTGGTTATTGAGGAAAAACAATACCGAGTCGCCAATTACGTGATTTCCCTCCGCGAGGGGCTATTTAACCTTGCAGCTGCCGCAGGTATAGATACTCCGACCAAATTTGAACGAAAACACATC
Organism: Peribacillus sp. 05N428; assembly: GCF_056397085.1. Lineage (NCBI taxonomy): Bacteria > Bacillati > Bacillota > Bacilli > Caryophanales > Bacillaceae > Peribacillus > Peribacillus sp. 05N428. The sequence continues at coordinate 31,633 of NZ_JBFTMS010000046.1, forward strand.
GTTCACAAGGATGAATGGGGAAGAGTTTCCCCTGTCCGGGACATCACCCTCACTCCCGAAAAAGTGGAGAAGTTAAGAAATAAGGAAAAAGTGGAGAAATAGCTTGGCGGGATTTTTATTTTTAATATATAGAAGAAACTCGTCAAAAAGGTAAGCCTTTGCTCAATGCAGCAAAGGCTATTTAAGTGCGTCCGGCATTGGTGCAATCTATATCTCTCGAAACATGAAGGCAGTAGGAGTGTGAAGGGTGTCTGAATATTCAAATAAAATAGAGTAAAAGGTAAAATATCGAGGTTTCAAGGAAGGATTGTTTACAAATGGAAAATGAGCTCGTCTAGTAACATCTTCTGAGACCCGTGAGATAGTAAAAGTAACAGAAAGACCAGAAGTCATTTCATTTGCGGGGGGACTTCCTGTTTCAGAGCTGTTTCCTGTAGAAGCGCTTAAAGTTGCGTGCAATATTGTATTGAATGAAGAGGGAGCGGCATTTCTTCAATATATATGTGCGTGTGAATGACCCCGTGAACTATACCCGTTGATTTGGATGGGGCAAAAGGAGAGAGCCGAATCAGGCATTTCAAGAAACCGTATGGTGAAGTTGCTTTACAGCTTTAAGAAAATAAGCTTGTGGACGTTTCCCACAAACTTCTGATAGATGACTGGCAGGAAGTCATCCGTTTGGCAGGACAGAAAGTGGGCTGGAAAGTATTTAATCGATTTTTATTTGAGAATGGAATAAAGTTTATAGTTGAATGTTACTGTTTCAAACACAGGGGTCTTTATTAGTTATGAATAAAAATAAACAACCAAGGGAGAAACCTAATTGGTTGTTTATTTTTTATTTTCGCTCCTTTCGTAAAGATTGTTGTTTTTAAACGAAACTATTTAAGGTTGATTGGAGCGGAAGTGCGAGACTCCTGCGGGAGCAGCGGGACAGGTGAGACCCCACAGGCGTTTACGCCGAGGAGGCTCACCGCCCGCCCCGCGGAAAGCGAGCATC
>NZ_JBFTMS010000047.1:0-31285 GCF_056397085.1 Peribacillus sp. 05N428
TTCCTGCGGGAGCAGCGGGACAGGTGAGACCCCACAGGCGTTTACGCCGAGGAGGCTCACCGCCCGCCCCGCGGAAAGCGAGCATCTGGAGGGGAAATCAACCACACCGCACTACTTGGTAAATAGCAACAAAGTATGCGAAAACAGCCTTTATTTTTTAGTAGCTTCCTTGGCCGATATAACCTTTTGTACAAACTTTCTGTCATTTTTGTACCCTATTCTGTCCAAGGTGAATGCAAAATACAATCACAGAAATTTTTATTTTTATATTCCGGTTTAAAATATTCAATAATATCTTCCTTCATATTGCCGAAAGTGGTTTCTGGCTTATGCTTAAAGCCCTCATAAAACGCTGGAATAATGTCCTTTTTGAAATTGTTACGTGGGAAGGCTTTTATAATTTCTTCACGCAAGTCGTCAGGGAATTGTTCAAAGCCATCTCCCATCACATCTAAACCAACACCTGAAAAGAGTAGTGCCACTTCAGCTTCTTTATGTTCTGCAACGCCAGGTGTCGTATGTAATGCAATAGCATCCCATACAAGGCGAATCGACTCATCTGGAATTTGATACTGTTGTAAAAAGCTCCTCGCAGCATTTGCACCGTCTACTTCAAATCGTAAATCTGGACTGCTGAACTTTTTTGTTAAACCTAAATCATGGAATAATGCACTAACATATAGCAACTCTAAATCATGATTCTGCTTCGTTTTTTTTCCGTTGACTGCACCAAATAAAAATACACGATTTGAATGATTCCACAACAAGTCGTCCCCATGCTCGCGTAAAAGATCTGCTGCTTCTTTAGCCAATTGAGAATCTGGAATTTTAATACCTGCTACTTCTTGAAACATAATTGAAAATCCCCTTTACAATTTGATTATGAACTTGTTTTCATTGTAAAGAGGAATTTATCATTTATCTATCCATTCATTTCTATGATAATAATAGATAAAAACTATAATATAGAACTTTTTAAAGAAGCTATCTCATCTTTTTCTGTATGAAAACTCAGCCTTTCGATTTCACATAATAATAACTCAATATACTTACGTGCCGCATAATTGATAAAACGATTCTTTTTCATCACGAGATAAACAGATCTAGTCAAAGTTGGTTTTTCAATACGTTGGAAAAATAAATCCTCTGTATCATAAAATTCATATAATGTACGCGAAACAAAACTGCGGCCAACCCCATTTCGAACGAGCTTCAAGATAGATTCAATGCTAGACGTTTCGACGATAGGTTCTAACTGCCTGCCAGCCTCAAGACTCGTTTTATCAAGTATTTTTCTGCATTGATGGATATTTGGAAATAAAATAAGCGGACTGTCTAAAACATCGGAAAATGAAACCTTCCGCTCTCCATTACTTTGATTACTAATCAGGTAAAATTCTTCATCATACAACTTCGTCACCATCAACATATCATCACGATTGAATTCAAAACCAATACCAAAATCTGCTTGATTCTCTAAAAGAGCCTTTTCCACTTGATCAGTACTTTGAACAAACACTTTTATGTTTGGATATAATTGGTTGAATTTAATGCACAAAGTGGATACCAAATCAGTTATTTCTCCTGGTAACACGGCAATTTTCAATTCCCCGATTTCTACTTTTGTAAGTGCTCTAATTTGAGAAGATATACTTTGTAAGGAATTTTGAATATTCAATGCTTCTTGTTGTACGATTTCCCCCACCTTAGTAAGTTCAATCTTCTTACCAATACGGTTGAATAGTGCATAGCCCACATCTTGTTCAAGCATTTTAATTTGATGGCTTAAAGTTGGTTGCGAAATTCCTAATTTTTCAGCTGCTTTTGTAAAATGCAGTTCTTTACTGACCATTAAGAAATATTCTAAATGTCTTATTTCGATACTATTTCAATCCTTTCTAATGAAAATAATTAAATCTGTATGCTTCCAATAAAATAATCTAGTTATTAAGTTACTTTATTTGAAGGGATTATTCCATAATTTGGCCCGATTGCTGGATAAAATTAAAAAACTCCATTAGGCTATTTGTTATTTTGGTTCATAAATACCTCACTATGATTTGGATAACGGGCCTGGTTAAACAGAAATCATGTCTAATTACTGCTTAAAATTGAAGCTGTAATTAATTCACTAAATGTAAGTTTAATATTCATCAAAATAAAAGGTCATCATTATATGAAAATTGTAATCAATATTGACATGTACAATTTATAATAATTGTACCTTTTTAGATGTCAGTTTACATAATAGAATATTTTCTATAATACTTAAAATTTGAGATAGCCGAAAATTGAAATGACTTTATCAAGGAGGAGCTAAATCATGTATATCCCTAAACATTTTCAACTCAAGGATGAAGAAATAATTTATGATTTTATCGAAAAGTACAGCTTTGCCACTTTATTTTCTCAACACAATGGAGAACCATACGCTACCCATCTTCCACTCACATTAAATAAAGGTGAAAGTTCATTATATGGTCATTTTGCCCGTCCAAACGAACAATGGAAGGATATAGAATACCAAAAAGTTCTTGCGGTTTTCCAAGGTCCTCACTCTTATATATCTCCTTCTTGGTATGAAACAACGATGGCAGTTCCTACTTGGAATTATGTCTCTATACATATATATGGAAAGATGGAGATTGTCGAAGATCAAAAAGTCATATTCGATTCCCTGAATGATATGGTAAAAAAATATGAAAGTCCAGATAGCCCATACAATTTAATTGATGTGGATTCCAGATTTATCGAAGGAATGAGTAAAGGGATTGTAGCATTTAAAATAAAAATCACAAAAATTGAAGCGAAAGCTAAATTAAGTCAAAATCACCCTGTGGAACGGCAAGAATTAATTATTAAGAATCTAGAAAACACTTCTCAACAAGATAATATACAAGTAGCGTCTCTTATGAAGAAGAATCTACAAAAATAAAAGTTATTCGACATTGTCTTGTTCAACTGATGTGGTAGATTTGTTAAAAAATTAAGCCTAATTTCAGATGGAAATTAGGCTTAGTTTTTGATCTACAATTGACACTTAATTTCATCGCAATTAAAAATTAAGGGACCTATGAAGATTATTTATCGGTGCAGCACCAAACATTCAAATAAAACAGCTACAATTCATTCTTTCAAAGAATGGTGGAGTTATTCTTTGAACCATGCCTTCTTTAAGAGTTTCACACCCACATCAATTTCATGGGAAGAAAGATTACTGAAACCCAATTTTACCATTGGTCCGTCGGTGTTATTTTTAATGAAGTAGAGAGAAGTAGGATACACAGTAACTCCATGTAAGGAAGCTTGCTGAATTAACCATTCTTCTGAATGCTTCAGATGTACTTTGACTAATACGTACAAACCAGATTGTTCACCAATAATGGATATATTTTGAGCGAATTGCTCTTTTAAAGCGGATACTAAGTGCTGCATTTTTCTTTTATAAACAAGGCGCATGCGTTTAATATGTCTACTCCATTCTCCCTCTTCCATAAATTTAGCCATTGTAAGTTGGCTAAGCAGGGAGGTAGTAGCTTCAAAATGAAGAAACTGATTTTTATAACGATTTAAAAGTGGCTGTGGCAAGACCATATAACTTAAACGAATTCCTGGAAGAAAGGACTTCGAGAAATTCCCTAAATAAATGACTCTTGCTGAATCAATGGAGGCAAGAGCAGGGAATGGTTTTTGTGTATAGCGAAATTCACTATCATAATCGTCTTCGATAATATATCCACGCATCTTGTTAACCCAATGAATAATCATTTGCCGTTGTTGGATAGACATGCTTACTCCAATGGGGCTTTGATGGGAAGGAGTTACATAGATTAATCGTGATTTCATTTGTTCTAATTGTGAAAGTTCAGCACCTGTTTCATAAACCGGCAAAGTTTCAAACATAAAACGATGGAAATGAAAAGCTTCCCTGGCACCGTCGTAACCAGGGTCTTCAACTATAATACTCTGGAATTCATCCTTCAGTATATGTCCCAGGTATACAAGCATTTGTTGGGTACTGCTTCCGATAATAATTGCATTTGCATTTGTTTTCACGCCGCGTGATTGGAATAAATATGTGGAGATTTGTTCGCGCAGGCATTCTTCCCCAAATGGTTCCCCGTATCGAAAGCTATCCTGTAATGTTAATACTTGATTAGCCATTCTCCTCCAAATTTTCAGTGGGAAATGTGTTTGATCAACGGCATCTGCCCTGAAATTAACTTCCGGAGGTCTCTTGGACTCAGTCCGCTTTTTATCATAAGAGATTAAGGGTTCCTGAAATATACGGGGTTCTAACTCGTTTGCAAAATAACCTTTTCTGCCCTCTCCACGAATATACCCTTCAGCAACAAGTTGTTCATATGCCAGTAAAGTTGTATTGCGGCTTACATGTAAAGAATCTGCAAGTTGACGAATGGAGGGTAATTGCTCATTTGCCAAAATGTCTCCTTGTTCAATATATGATTTGAATTTCTCATAGATTTGTTTGTATTTTGGGGCGTTATCATTGAACGTAAAAATGGTATTATTCATTTGCATTCCCTCTGACATGTATATTTGTTTAATATTGTACCTTTTTTTATGTCAACTTGTATAATAATATTTTTTTATCGGATATTTATTTTAAAAATTCAAATACAAGTTGAAAGGAAGATGATTGTGTACATTCCTAAGCAATATCGTATGAAAAATGAAGAAGCAGTTCAAATTATGAAGTCTAACCCGTTTGCCTTATTGATTACTGTTAATGAACATCGTCCCTTGGCTACTCATATTCCTTTGGAAATTCGCGAAGATGAAGGGAAAATCTATGCGACTGGGCATATTGCATACGGAAACATGCAGAAAAAGACTTTAGACAATAATAGTGATGTGTTACTGATTTTTCAAGGGCAGCACGCTTACATTTCATCAAGTTGGTATCAGTGCGAAGAGGTTCCAACATGGGACTATCTAGCTGTACATGCGTATGGATCAGCGCGTTTAATCACTGAAGACGAGCTGATTTCCTCCTTGGATACTATGCTTAATCATTATGAGGGTCACCGAGAAAATGGCCGGACCTGGGAAACGTTTGATCCAGAGTTGCTAAAGAGTGAAATGAAAGGAATAGTGGGCTTTGAAATTGAAATCACATCTATTCAAGCTGCAGCCAAAATGAGTCAAAATCGTAATGACACCGATTACAAAGCGATTATTACAGAGCTTGAAAAATCAAATGAACAAGGGGAGATTCAGGTTGCGAAATGGATGCGTGAGCAAAGGAAAGGGTCAATTGAATGATTAGTATATTAATAGGGTTTGCTGTGGCACCCTAAAAACAAAAATGGTGTTTATCATTTTTTAAGGAAAGCAAAGGTAAGTCAAAACCATTCCTTACAGACAGGAGCTCATAATAAAAAAAGTTGGAACAGATTCCTTTTCTAAATGAGCAACAAATCGCCTCCTTGATGAAAACGAACCTAAAAAAAGTGTAATCTTGCTTTCACCATCAAGGAGGAGCCCAATAAATCTTGTGCCAAAATACAATAAGGAGTTGCTTTTTATGGAGTTTTCAAATATTTGGCTATTTGTAATTGCTGCTGCTACATTGTTAATAATACCTGGACCGGCTGTGTTGTATATTATGGCAAGAAGTATAGACCAAGGGAAGAAGGCGGGCATAGTATCAGTTCTTGGTGTATCACTTGGCGGTTCTGTTCACGTTTTAGCTGGAGCGATTGGAGTTTCAGCGATCCTTATGACATCAGCAACAGCCTTTAATATCGTTAAATACTTGGGTGCTGCTTATCTTATCTATCTGGGGTGCAGGACTTTATTTTCTACATCTGATCGAACGACTTCAGAAATTCCAAAAGCCCCTCGCAAAAAGATATTAAAGATATTTTACGAATCTGCGCTCGTAGAAGTAATGAATCCTAAGACAGCACTCTTTTTTTTAGCCTTCTTTCCGCAATTCATATCACCTTCGGCCGGATCAGTCACCATACAATTTTTACTTTTAGGAATTATATTTATTATCCTAGCTTTTATTAGTGATGGTCTGTATGCAGTACTTGCAGCAAGTATTAGAAAGCGGATTCTGGGTAGTGAAGTGAATTCTAGGTTTCAGAATCGGATAACTGGTTATTTATATATTGTTCTAGGGGTATTCTCCGTCTTTGCGAGCCCCTCCAAAACATAAGAGTATTTGATAAAAATCGATTCTACTAAGATAATAAGTAAAATGAAATGGAAAGATATTTTATGCCTAGATTTATCATTGATGATGATTTTTGGTCGTTATTCCCTCATGCAATTGCATGCTTTAAAGTCAATGGCAGCCTCAATTTTACGAACCAACTAGGTCGCAGGCACCAGTTGCTCTCCCTGAATAGAATCATGTTTAGAAGGCATTCTCATCACACAAGTTTTTTAAATAATTCGGTTAAAATCAATAAAGACTCTAGGCAAAAGGTTTCTATCTAAAGGTTTGGAGCGAAAGTGCGAGACTCCTGCGGGAAAAACGTGTCAAGGGGAGACCCCCCAGGCGCAAAGGTGCAGAGGAGGCTTCCTCGCGACCGTCCGCTGAAAGCAAGTGCCTGGAGCGGAAATCAACATCCAAATGGTACAGGCAAGGCAAAAACTGTAGATCCAATCATATTGACATGGGAGCCACAGTTTGTAGACTACCATCTAAAAGCTAAACCAAAGTTGATTGGAGAGAAAGGTGCGAGACTCCCGCGGAAAGCGAGTGCCTGGAGCGTAAATCAACGTCTAAATAGTACACCCATAAAAAACCATAGGCATACTCAATTTTCATCGAGTTTGCCTACAGTCTGAGGTAAGGGCACTATTATACTCTTATCTTTTCTTTGATAATTGCAGCTTCTGCCTTTTTAAACTTAACAAATACGTTGTCATACTCGGTTTTCAAGTAATTCATCATCTTTTGTTTTTAACGGGAATTATGAAAGTAAAAGGAAAGTCGTTCAAAAAAAGAGAAGGGTTTTATCATAAAGGGTCAAAAAGAACGTTTAATTCTTATTAATAGGGGCTTCTAATGATGCTCCTGCGTTAGTGGAAACGTAAGAATTCACCCTTGTCAAAATTAAGTTATTGTTTGAAAAAGTATTACATCGTTTTATGGGGTCAGGATCAACAGGACAGGCTGCAATTAACCTAAAAGGGAACTTTATTGGTTTCGAATTAGATAATAAGCTACGAATGTTAAGCTTTTAAAAGTTGATTGTGCAGTCTTATTTTGGCCGTGAGATAAGTGTTTATTTGATACAGGTATTTTAGTATTGAGGTACTGTCACATGCCCTAGCTTGATGGGCATGTGACGGTATACCTTTAACATCATTTCTCTTTTTTTGGTTTGAGTTTTCTTGTGCAACGGGTAGTTGCACATTTGCAGGAAACTGCAAGATACAGCTTGGATAACAGTCTAACATCAGTAAAAAAGGGAGCTTGTTTTAAAACAAGCTCCCTCTTATAATAAATTATTGGTTCTAAGGTTGTATTATTTTTTTATTCCAGGAAATCCTCTGTCGAAATTACATTGGCATACATACCGTTAAGTGCGCTGACAAAGGCATAATGGACCTGTTCAGCTGGAACGACCTTATCTTGATAAGATAAGTCCCTTGTCGCACATGCATCTTCAATAAGTGTAGTTTCAAAGCCTAAATCCACTGCAGCTCTGACTGTGGCATCAATGCACATATGCGTCATCATACCTACAATCACTAGCTTTGTTACTCCTTTTTCTTTTAATTTGCTTTCTAATTCAGTCTGTAAAAAGCTGTTAGGGAAATGTTTTATGATAACGCTTTCGTGTTCTAATGGTAGAACAGCTTCATTTAGTTTAACTCCATCCGTATTCGGAAGAAAAAAGCCTAACCCAGGATCACTAGCGATATGCTGAACATGAAAAATATTATCTTTGTTATTCTGCCTAAACCATTCAAGAACTTTAGCAGCATTAACGGCTGCTTTTTTAGGGTTGCTTAATTCCATCTTTCCATTTGGAAAATAGTCATTTTGAATATCGACAATGATTAAAGCTGTGCTCATTTTTTCCACCTCTTTTAAAAATTTTAGTACAATATAATGATAAATGATATATTGATTTCTATCGATACTTTGATGAAACACTTTTATATCAAAGCATTTCATGGTGAAAGGAATTTATTATGGAACTTGATAACATTGATTTTCAAATCCTTCGGTTATTATCCGAAAATTCACGTATTCAGTGGAAAGACTTAGGTGAACAAATTCATATGACGGGACAAGCAGTAGGAAATCGGATTAAAAAACTTGAGGAAAATGGAGTAATTAAAGCCTACTCACTAATAGTCGATGAAATGAAATTAGGACTTTCTTATACAGCATTTGTCATTATTTATATGAAAACAGCAAACCATGATTCGTTTATACGTTTTATTAATGATAGAAATGAGATAGTTGAAGCTCACCGAGTATCGGGAGAAGGTTGTTACCATTTAAAAATAAAAGTTAACTCTCAAGAACTATTGAATCTTTTTCTTAATAAAATTCTCGATTATGGGAACTATTCTTTATATCTATCAATACAAGAAATTAAGCAACATAATCCATTGACTGCCACAATTTAATAAATATATTTTTATTTAAAAGAAGATACTGTATTCCCAATCATCATGAATCGTTCCAAGTATGGGGATGTTCGACTGGGACAGTAGCAGTGGGAATAGTCTTTTTAAATATCGTAGATTCTAAGGGAAAAGAAAAACGGTAGATGATTATGCGCTTGCTTATGTTGGTGTTGGAATGGTTGAAATAGTAATTGTTAGTTTTGCTCCTGAATTGATGATGACGGGCCAACATTGGTTTCTACGTTAGGTACCGTAGTAGCAGGATCTGCTATCTTATTATTCCCAAATTGCGAGGGATGTGGGTAAAAGCGGGAATCCGCCAGCAAAGAGGTGGCAAAGAGATATAGTGTAGACTTAAACAAGGGGATAGATTGTTAACGAAGATGGTCCATGAACTGAATCTAACATGAAACCATAACCGAAGGTGGAAGTTAATTAATGTATCGAAGAAATATGGACAAATTACTGTTCTTATAAGCTGGTTACAGACACACTTTGTTTTTTCCTTGGTTAATCAAGTGAATGGATTGCACCTGTTCCATTTTGTTCATCTACATGCTCAATGTAGATACTTTCCTCGTTGCAGGTTACGTTAGCCATATTTGTTGATTAAGTAATCTCTTCTGCTCGTTTAGCTACCCCATTTGGTTTGCAACAGTTATACTATTTGTTCCAATTTCCTTAGATATGGTGTTTTATTAAAAATTACTGAACTAATGGGTCTTGCTTTAAAAAGGGAGGTTGCTGTGGCAGCCTTTTTCTTATGGAACAAAACGGGTTCAGCTTTTAAAAAAATAGGGCTCCTCAGTGAGATATGAGTAAGACACCACACTAACTCAAAACCCTATGAGGAACCCTAATATGAAGTTTTAAAATGCAAGATAAACAAAATCAACTAAACGATAGAATTTCCATTGAAGTGGATATTGCCCAACAATTACATGTGCTAGAGCAGTGAATTCCCGTGGAATTGTAATCGTAGACCCATTTGCATTTGAAAATAATGAAGATGGATTTGCTGGTTTAATAAAATGGATGGAGGCAGCCATTGTGGGAGTAGAGCCTATAGGCATCAGACACTAAGGTTATTGTATGTCTAACTCTTTGACAGTTTCGCCTTCAATTAACACTGGCTGATAATAGGTTTCGTTTGGTAAATCCTTCTTACCTTGTAATTTCTTAATGACCCAATCAGCTGCATCATGTCCCATTTGTTCTTGTGGGTGTGTCAATGTCGTTAGTTTGATATTGGCATTTTTCGCAATATAAGAATTGTCCTGGCCAATAATTGATAATTGTTCGGGAATAGAAATATCAAGTTGTCTGCATACATTTACTGCTTCCAACCCTACCTCGTCGTTATAGCAAACAATGGCAGTCAGCACGTCTCTATTTTCATTTAGGAACTCTTTCAAGTTCGTGTATAGGTCCAGCTTCGTTTCTGTAGTATACGAAAGCAATTGTTCTGGTTGAAAGCGTAATTTGGCTTCTCCAAGTGCTTTTATATACCCCTTCATTCGATACTTTCCTTGTAAATCATCCATTTTCGAAATGAGTCCAATTTGGGTATGTCCTTTCGAAATCAATTCTTTTGTTGCGAGGTAGCTTGACTGCACATCATCCAGGCAAAAGAAAGGGACCTCTAATTCTTCATAATAAGCGTTGATCATGATGAATGGAACCTCTTGTTCCTTAAATGATAGGTAGTAACCGATGTTGGGATTGTATAGATTGCTTTTTGTAGGTTCAATGATCATACCATCCACGCCAAATGACAACATCATTTCCAAGGCTTTTTTTTCTTGTTCGACATCATTATTTGTACTGGCTAATAGTAACGAATAATTATCTTCATTCAATCTTCTTTCAATTCCGCGGATAATAGAAGGGAAAATGTAATCAGAAATGTAGGTCGTGATTACACCAATCGTTTTATTTTTGGAATTGCCACCAGATTTTGATTGATATTGGTTACTAACATATGTGCCAGATCCTTTTTCACTTCTCAAGAATCCCTCGTTTGATAATTCTAAAATGGACTTTCGTACAGTGTGTCGGCTAACGTTGTACATTTCTTGCATGACGGATTCAGTAGGAATTTGTTCCCCTACACTATATTCACCTGTAAGGATTTTATTTTTTAAATCATCAATGATTACCTGATACTTTGGTTTCATTAAATCTCACTTCTTCCATAGTTGTTTGCATTCTAATTTATGCGCTTAAAATATTTGTGCGGACATATTTTAACATAATTTTTGAATGAATTAAAACAAATCATCTTATTTTTTGTATAAAGTTGTAAATTCCCCCTATTTACCTTTAGGTTTCATGTCGGATAACTTCCTTTAATCCTAATTTATGACTTTAAGGTGAGGATGGAGTATTTCGCTTTGAAGTTGTAAGTATAAATAATATAAAACGTTGACAAATGTACGTACAAAAAATATAATATGGTTGTTAATAAATTTAAGCGCCTCCTTTTATTGAAAGCGCTGACAGAAGGGGGATTAACGTGCAAACAAATATATTAAAAATTAAACAAGCTATTACCGGGGGAGAAACTTCACTTGGAATCGAATTTGGATCCACTCGTATTAAAGCGGTGTTGATTGATAATCATCATGAAACTATCGCATCTGGAAGTTATGAGTGGGAAAACCTCTTGGAAGATGGAATTTGGACGTACAACTTAGTGGATATTATCACTGGTCTGCAAACAGCTTATAGTGAAATGAAGCAAGAAGTTGAACGGAATTATGGAATTACCATTCGGAAAATAGGTTCTATTGGATTTTCTGCAATGATGCACGGGTACATGGCTTTTGACAGTACAGGGGAGCTACTGGTTCCGTTTCGGACTTGGCGTAACTCTACAACAGGTGTTGCAGCAAAAGAACTAACTGATCAATTTCAATTTAATATCCCTGAACGATGGAGTATTGCTCACCTTTATCAAGCGATATTAAATGAAGAGAAACATTTGCCTCGCATTGATTGTATTACGACTTTGGCTGGATACATTCACTGGTTATTGACTGGAAATAAAGCAATTGGCATTGGGGATGCTTCAGGCATGTTCCCAATTGATGAATCAACGCAAGATTACAATGAATCAATGGTCAAGCAGTTTGACGATTTAATTGCGACGAAAGGTTATCCTTGGAAGCTAAAAGAGATTCTTCCTAAAGTCTACATTTCAGGCGAGCAGGCGGGTGAATTGACCGAAATTGGAGCGAAAATCCTGGATAGATCAAGAAATTTACAACCAGGCACTCCAATTTGTCCACCGGAAGGCGATGCTGGGACTGGAATGGTTGCTACGAATAGTGTGAGGAAACGTACCGGAAACATCTCAGTAGGAACTTCCGTTTTTGCGATGATTGTACTAGAGAAAGAACTTTCAAAAGTATATCCAGAAATTGATCTTGTAACTACACCAAATGGAAGTCCCGTTGGAATGGTACACGCGAATAACTGTTCAAGTGATCTCAATGCTTGGCTAGGATTGTTCCGTGAATTTTCTGAGGCAATGGGACAAAAGGTTGATATAAATAAATTATTTGAAGTAATGTTGAATAAAGCTTTGGAAGCGGATCCAGATGGTGGCGGTTTGCTTAGCTACGGTTATTTCTCAGGTGAAAATATCACAGGATTAGAAAAAGGGCGACCATTATTTGTCCGCTCGCCTGAGAGTCAATTCAATTTAGCAAACTTTATGCGGACTCACCTTTTTACTGCTTTCGGTGCATTGAAAATCGGAATGGGTATTTTGACAAAAGAAGAAAATGTTGCAATTGATCGTATTTTGGCTCACGGTGGTTTATTTAAAACCCCTCTTGTTGGACAAAAAATTGTTGCGGCTGCAATGAATGCTCCAGTATCAGTTATGTCAACAGCAGGAGAAGGCGGCGCGTGGGGAATGGCGATTCTTGCATCTTACATGATGAATAAAGATCAAAAAGAAAGTTTAGAAGACTTCCTTGACAAAAAAGTATTCGAAGAGGCTGATGGGCAAGAAATTTATCCTGATCAAGTAGATGTTAAAGGATTTGAAGCATTTATTGAAAGATACAGGAAGGGTTTAGTGATTGAGCAGGCCGCTGTAGACAATTTGATGTTATGAGTGGAAAACTGGAGGGATTGACGTGTTAGAACAACTGAAAGAAGAGGTATTTCAAGCAAATTTGGACTTGCCTAAATATGGACTCGTGAAATATACATGGGGAAATGCGAGTGCCATTGATCGTCAAAGCGGTTTATTTGTTATCAAACCTAGTGGTGTTGATTACGAAACGATGAAAGCCAGCGATATGGTTGTTGTTGATTTAAATGGCAATGTTGTTGAAGGAGAGTTGAGGCCTTCATCAGATACAGCGACTCACGCAGTACTTTATAGATATTACCAAGAAATCGGCGGCATTGTGCATACTCATTCAACTTGGGCGACAATCTGGGCTCAAGCAGGCCTTGATGTTCCAGCGATGGGTACCACTCATGCAGACACATTTTATGGATCCATCCCATGTGCCCGCTACCTAACACAAGAGGAGATTGATCGTGGTTACGAAGTGGAGACTGGGAAGTTAATCATCGAAACATTTGAAGAGCGCGGGTTAGACATTTTAGCCGTTCCTGGTATCTTACTTCATGGTCATGGTCCCTTTACTTGGGGGAAAGATGCAAAATCCGCCGTAATGAATAGTGTGGTGTTGGATGAAGTTTCGAAAATGAATTTATTTACACGGGAATTAAATCATTTTGCAAAAGAATTACCACAAAATATTTTGGATAAACACTATTTACGAAAACATGGAAAATATGCTTATTACGGTCAAAAGTAAGATCAACTCTATCAAATTATCAACCTATTAGATAAAGAAAAGAGGCTTATTATGTTAACAACAGAAAAAAAGGAATTTTGGTTTGTCGTAGGATCACAACATCTATATGGGGAAGAAGCGTTAGCAGAGGTCAAGGCGAATGCACAAACGATAGCAGATGCATTAAATGAAAGCGGTATTTTACCCTATCCACTTGTACTGCAAGATTTAGCTGTCAGTGCAGATAAAATAACAAGCATCATGAAAGAAGTCAATTATCGTGACGAAGTTGCCGGTGTCATCACTTGGATGCATACTTTCTCACCTGCAAAAATGTGGATTCGTGGAACAAAATTATTACAAAAACCATTGCTTCATTTAGCAACACAATTCAATGAAAGTATTCCTTGGGCAACGATTGATATGGACTTTATGAACCTGAACCAATCCGCTCATGGTGACCGTGAATATGGTTTTATCAATGCTCGTTTGAAAAAACAAAATAAAGTTGTTGTAGGTTATTGGGAGCGTCATGAAGTGCGACAGCAAATTGCACAATGGATGGACGTAGCGGTTGCTTATAACGAAAGCTTCAACATTAAGGTCGCTCGCTTTGGAGACAACATGCGTAACGTTGGAGTAACCGAAGGGGATAAGATTGAAGCGCAAATCCAATTTGGGTGGACAGTTGACTATTTTGGAATCGGAGACCTTGTTCAATATGTAAATGCGGTTACTGATGAAGAAATTGATGCTTTATTTGCAGTATACGAAGGCCATTATGAATTTGATTATGGTACCTACAGTAGGGAAAATTGGGAGAAAAGCGTAAAGGTACAGGCAAGCTATGAAATTGCGATTAAACGTTTCCTTGATGATGGTGGTTACACGGCCTTCACAACGAACTTCGAAGATTTATATGGGATGAAACAACTTCCTGGTCTTGCCGTCCAACGTTTGATGGTACAAGGATATGGCTTTGCGGGTGAAGGAGATTGGAAGACGGCAGCACTTGCTCGCTTACTGAAAGTGATGAGCCATAACCAATCAACTGGATTTATGGAAGATTACACATATGAATTAGCTGCTGGACAAGAATCAATCCTTCAATCACATATGCTCGAAGTCGACCCATCTTTAGCAAGTAACAAACCAAAAATTGTCGTATCTCCATTAGGTATAGGTGATCGTGAAGATCCAGCACGTTTAGTATTCGACGGCAAAGCAGGAGACGGTGTCGTTGTTTCCATGGCTGACTTTGGTACAAACTATAAACTTTTGATTAATGAAGTTTCTGCATTCGAGCCAACAGTTCCAGCACCAAACCTGCCAGTGGCCCGTGTACTTTGGGAAGTGAAGCCAAACTTCCAAGATGGAGTGAAAGCTTGGCTTGAGAATGGTGGCGGTCACCATACAGTTGTTTCATTGAATTTAACAACAGACCAAATCATAACCTATGCCAAACTTGTTGGCTTGGAATACGTAGTTATTAAGTAATGTCTCTCCCTCCAAGGAGGCTCCGCTTCCTTGGAGGGAAAAAATAGGTAATCCAGAAGTTGAAGAATGGATATAGTGACCATTAGTATGATCCCTTTATTTTCGTAAGCGTTTTCGTAGTTTTTAGGGAAAAGATGAAAGCGTTTTAATAGACAATGACGACACGGAATTTATCCTAATAAATATTTTTACGATGGAAACTGGCATGTATTTGTGGTTTGAAAACACTATTATTATTTCTCAAAAAGCAATCAATATTTTAGTAGTGGGATTAAATATAATTTTAAAACCTTTAGGGGGGAACTTAAATGGTTAATGAAAAGAAAATCTCAAGTGGATTCATTTATTTTTTTGGGGCTTTTGGAGGCATTCTCTTCGGTTATGATATCGGCGTTATGACGGGTGCTTTGCCTTTTCTGCAACATGATTGGAACCTTCAAAACAACCCAGGTGCCATTGGCTGGATTACCTCTTCGTTGATGTTTGGAGCTATTTTTGGAGGGGCCATGGCCGGACAACTTTCTGATCGTTTAGGACGGCGCAAAATGATTTTAATATCTTCTATCATTTTTGCTGTTGGATCCATTTTGGCAGGAATATCCCCTCATAACGGGATCCTTTTTATGATTGTTGCCAGGATTTTATTAGGGTTGGCTGTTGGAGCTGCTTCTGCGTTGGTCCCAGCCTATATGTCGGAAATGGCGCCTGCACGTTTACGTGGACGTCTGTCAGGAATTAACCAAACAATGATTGTCTCTGGAATGTTGCTTTCCTACATTGTCGCTTATTTATTGAAAGACTTACCAGGGACAATGGCATGGCGGTTGATGCTTAGTTTGGCTGCCGTACCTGCTTTGATCTTATTTATTGGAGTGTCAAGGTTACCCGAATCACCACGTTTTTTAATTAAGAACAATAAAATGGATGAAGCTCGTAGGGTGTTGGGCTATATTCGCCCTAACAAAGAACAAATTGATTCTGAAATAACACAAATACAAGAAACTGTTAAAGAGGAAGCAAAGGTAAATCAAAAAGCATCATGGGGTACCCTTTTAAGTAATAAATACCGTTATTTAGTAATGGCTGGTGTGGGTGTTGCTGCGTTTCAACAGTTCCAGGGAGCAAACGCAATTTTTTATTACATTCCTATGATTGTGGAAAAAGCAACAGGGCATGAAGCCAGCTCAGTATTGATGTGGCCAATTATTCAAGGGGTTATACTCGTACTAGGTTCATTAATATTCCTAATGATTGCTGATAAATTTAATCGCCGTACTTTATTAACAATCGGCGGAACGATTATGGGGCTATCCTTTATTTTGCCGGCCATATTGAATGTATTAATTCCTAATGCAAACCCGATGATGATGGTTGTTTTCTTAAGTATCTATGTAGCTCTTTATTCATTCACTTGGGCTCCATTAACTTGGGTCATAGTTGGAGAAATTTTCCCGCTGGTAATTCGCGGGCGGGCGTCAGGAGTGGCTTCATCATTTAACTGGATTGGTTCCTTCTTGGTTGGCTTGCTATTTCCGATCATGACCGCTTCGATGTCTCAAGAAGCTGTTTTTTCAATCTTCGGTGCTATTTGTTTACTTGGTGTTTTATTTATTCGGACATGCGTTCCTGAAACTCGAGGTCATACTTTGGAGGAAATTGAAAAAATTGGGGAAAGTAGACAAGCTAAGGGGAAAAGTGCTTAAATTAGAACTATTAAGGTTTTGAGCGGAATTAAAAGAAGCTATACGCGAATAGAAGAGATTTTAAATCAGGGGGACATAAGGGAAAATACTTCATCAAGAATATGTTGATTTACTCATATGATTCCTTTTCTTAGGCCCGAGGTTGCTACTTCGGGCTTTACAATTATTAAAAATGTTAGCTGAACTTTTAGTGCAATTCATGGTGTTTTAGCTTTTATTTATATGAAGGAATTTAATAGGGAAGGAGCCGATAAAAATGAAAGTATCACAAAGCTCGTTTGGAAATGAAGTCTTGCTGTTTACGATAGAAAATGATCATGGAGTAAGAATGGAAGTTACGAACTTTGGTGCAAGAATCGTCAATCTGTTCGTCCTAACGGAATCGGGTCGTAATAATATCGTATTGGGATTTGACTCGATTGAGGATTACAAAAAAGAAACGTATTATGGAGCAACAATAGGAAGAGTCGCTGGAAGAATAAAAAATGGCGAATTTTCAATTGGTGAATCACGTTACCAAACAGCTGTAAATCAATTAGGGAATACATTACACGGTGGCAGTCCTGGATTCGATGAAAAAATCTGGGATTATGAAGTGAAGGAGACGGATGAAAGTGCATCGATCATCTTTTCAACCCACTCACCTGATGGCGAGAATGGTTTTCCGGGGAATTTGAAAGTAAGTGTGACTTATACATTGGACAACTTAAATATTTGGTCAGTGAGCTATCAAGCAAAAAGTGATAAAGACACAGTTTTTAATCCGACCAATCACGTCTATTTTAACTTAACAGGGCATCCCAGCAATCCAATCGATGATCATTTCTTACAAATCTTTTCTGAAGAATTTGCACCAGTAAATGAAGATACCACGGTAACTGGGGAAAAGCGAAGCACAATCGGCACGCCTTATGATTTTCGAACCCCGAAGAAATTAAAATCAACCTTTGAAGCCAATGACGCAGAAGTTAAAAAAGTTCAAGGGATCGATCATCCATTCTTCCTTACGTGCCCAGGACTTCATCAAACTGCAGCCAAATTAATTAGTCCTGACCAGAAAATAACAGTCGAGGTATACACAGAAGAGCCTGCGGTTGTCATATACACGGCAAACTTTGTGAAAGATGTGCCACTTATGCACGGAGAAAAATTAATTCAACATGGCGGAATAACGTTTGAAACCCAAGCTGCTCCAGGGGCGATTGAGTTTGAAGATTTTGGGGATATTCTTCTTTTAGCAGGCCAAAATTATACTTCCCAAACAAAATACAAAATTGAGGTCAGTACCCACTCAGCTGAAGGTTCCAGTTAGTGTTAAAGAGTTGAATTGGTTGATTTCGTTTCGATAATTTTACATAGATTCGGCTGCTAGTTAGGATCAACATCAGTGACTGTAAGAACGATCGAGCATAGCTCGTGACATGTAGCGGGTAGGATTCCCGCCGAATAAGAATTAGCCATTCACTCGAACTGAGTTTTCGAGGATAGAGGATAACTTATATCTTTAAGCGTAAACAGTTAGATAGTGGGCTGTAAAACTAAGGTTAAAGATAAGCCCCCATTTAAACAGCACATATTCTATACGTAGCACCTCCTGATACAATCCTTGTATCAAAGGAGGTGCTTTTCCTATGCCTCAAAAAAATTAACGATTGTTTCGTACAAATCATTCACTCGATTGTTTTGTACGAAACAAGGCAGGAATTCTACAAGAATGGAATGGCATCACGAAAAATATTCAGGCAGTTATAGTCGTGAGCGATATGCCTTTGTTAGACACCACCTAATTTAAGGGTAAGGGGATGTTTATTTTACTTAAATGGAATATCCCAAATTAAATAACTTCGATGTATTTAATAAGCTCAAGGATTTGTAACTAGTGAAAAAATAAAATGTAAGGAGTGGAGAATATATTACAGTACGAGGAGACTATCCAAACAGGATGGTTACTACTATAAAAAGCAAGGAATTTACTCTTAATTAATACCTTTCGAAAGCATGAGCGATATTTTGGTTATTTTGTATTTTATACTCACTTTATGTATGCATTTGTAATAATAATGTAAAATTAGGTAAATATGTGTGTCACTTAAAGATGATAAAATGATAAAAAAGAGATTTAATCGGGGGAGAAAATGAAAAAAATCATAGCATCTTTTGTTGTTTCTGGATTGTTACTATCAAATCCGTTGGTTGGTAATGCTGCATTGGGCGATCGTACATTAAAAAGTGGAATGACTCATACAGAAGTAAAACAATTACAAGAGGTTCTAAAGAAAAAACAATATTTTAAGAGTAATAATACAACTAAATATTTTGGGACCGTTACTAAAAGTGCAGTCGTAAAGTTCCAAAAAAGTAAAGGTTTAAAAGCTGATGGTATTGTCGGTCCGAATACATATAAAGCTTTGGGAGTAAAAAAGAAGACCTCCAACGCTAATGTAAATAAAACAAGCAATAAATCTACTGCGATAGTGAAGGAAGCAAAGAAACATTTGAATGTACGGTATGTATGGGGTGGAACTACACCAAAAGGTTTTGATTGCAGCGGATTCCTAAAATACGCTTTCGATAAAGGTGCAAATGTCACATTACCAAGAACGGTATCGGAAATTTATAAAAAGGGGACAAAGGTGTCCAAACCACAAGTTGGAGATGTGGTCTTTTATGAAACCTATAAACCTGGTGCCTCACATGCCGGTATTTATATAGGGGGCAATCAATTCATACACAGCTCCTCATCAAACGGTGTGAGCATTTCCTCCATGGATAATAGTTATTGGAAGAAAAGATATGTAGGAGTAAAAAGAATGTATTAGAGAAAGTGGCCAGTTCTTTTTTGAAGAGACTGGCTTTTCTAGTTCTACCAATAGATTACGATACTAATAAGTCCTGCGGATGGTAGAATCGGTATTAGAACATAAAATTTTTTTAAGATACAATTTTAGCTTTTATTGCTCCCAGAAACACTTGGGTATAATCGATACTTCATTTACCAAATATAAATTCTTTAATTCTCACATAAGACATTCGAGGAAGTTTATAAAAACCGTGAAAGTTTCCCCAGGAGGTTCAGAAGGTAATCTCGCAGGACTTAGCTAAAGTTGGACTCATTATCGTAGCGTTCAAGCTGCGGCTCTCTGTTATCGTAGGGTCTTTTAAACTTTAGCATACAAATTAATTTTTTTGTAAATAACTTAAAATTTGCAGAGTGAAATCGATAAATAAGTCTTGATGTTTTAGGAAGGGCTGTGCTTTTCTAATTCTAACTTAATTGGAGATACCCCAATTGGAGTTGTTTAGAAATCTCTAATTCGATTTTTCAGTTTAAGTTATTCAATCTTTTCAATAATTTACACACCTTGGATTAAACAAATAAATTGTAATCTAATAATATTAATTGATTCGATGTTTTTTGAATAATTTTACAATTCCGATAGTAGGGAATATAATAATCCTATAAACATTTTGCAAAAAAATATTTTAAATGTTTTGGAGTAAAGAGTTTTTTGTTTAGAGAAGCAAGAATATAGGTTTAATAATGAAAATCCATAGGAGGAAAATTATATGGCAAAATTTACTGTAGGTAATGAAAATCATGCTCCAATTGAACTTTATTATGAGGACCATGGTTCAGGGAAACCCGTTGTCTTAATACATGGTTGGCCTTTAAGTGGACGCTCTTGGGAATATCAGGTGCCAGCTCTTATTGAAGCAGGTTACAGAGTCATAACATATGATCGTCGAGGATTCGGAAAATCATCCCAGCCATGGGAAGGGTATGAATATGAGACATTTGCTTCCGATTTACATAAACTGTTAGAACATTTAGATCTTCAAAATGTCACACTTGTTGGTTTTTCTATGGGTGGAGGTGAGGTAGCTCGATACATTAGTACCTATGGAACAGATCGTATTGAAAAGGCTGTTTTTGCTGGAGCAGTTCCTCCTTATTTATACAAATCAGAGGATAATCCTGAAGGAGCATTAGATGATGCAACAATTGAAGAATTCAAAAGTGGCGTGATAAATGACCGCCTTGCATTTCTTGACAAATTTACGAAGGGATTTTTCGCGGCGGGTAATCAAACAGATTTAGTTAGTGAGCCATTCCGTTTATATAATCGGGATATTGCAGCCAGTGCCTCACCTAAGGGAACGCTCGATTGTATAACGGCCTTTAGCAAGACAGATTTTAGAAAGGACTTGGAAAAGTTCAATATACCTACTCTTATTATTCACGGTGACTCTGATGCAACTGTACCTTTTGAGTTAAGTGGAAAACGGACATATGATTCCATTCCTGGTAGTAAGCTCGCTTTAATAGTGGGTGGTCCGCATGGATTAAACGCAACTCATCCAAAAGAATTTAATGAGGCGTTACTAACATTTTTAAAAGATTAATAAAGTAATGACGATCCTATTTCAAATGAGAAGGAGGAGCAGTCTTTCTTTTTTGTAGGTTGTAGGAAAACTCTTATTATGAGGCAGAAGCAGAGTGTTTGCTAGAAGATACTTTTAGTAAATGACTCGTACAAATTATTAATACACTGATATCAGGGATTGATTGGATAATTCTACACTTTTCAATACCCTTTATGTTAACTGCAATTGCATTTTTGGGGTTCTGCTAATAAAAAAGTTAGCTGTGATATATACAGTATTATAGCTATTAGCAGATCTAGGGCACCCCGAGATGTACTTGACCTTAATTGTTATAAATGTATTTCTAAAGAAAAAGGGCAGTCTAATATCTTCCTATTTACAATAGAAGAATCTCGTTAAAAAAGGAGCCTTTGCCCAAAGTGACAAAGGCTTACTTCTATATTTATTTCCCATTTCCGTCCTTGCATCGAGACCGTGCTTTAACTGAAAGAGTGAATTACTTTTTCTTCTTTCAGTCTCTCTATCAACTGTTTATCCAAATCAATTCTATCTCTACTTTGAATTATTCGATTCGTTTTAAAGTTATATTTATGTGAATGTTTATTTATTTTATTTAAACTAACAGTTACTCCTATAAATGTTAATAGAATCTTCGATATTCAAATGTATACTTGTAGGAAATTTATATTTTGTATAAAATCCTACAGCCGTACCCCATATTAATATAGTCCAGACATATCCTTTTCATAATTCATCATATTTTGAAAAATATCATCTAAAATTAATCTAAATGGAAGATTAATTTTCCTTAATATAGTTACTGAGTTAATTAATTTATTCTCGTAACTATAACTAATGAAGGTGAAACAGTATTGAATTGTTTTATAGGTTCAGGATGAACAGGGCAGGCTACTATAATCTAAATCGGAACTTTATCGGTTTCGAATTAGACAATGATTACTTTAACGAAGCTTCGAATTCTTTACATAAAGATACGACAAGGTAAAGATGTTGTTGCTGTTTGAAACCTTCTGAAGCCATCGAATTACCACCTCTTGTGACAATTAGGATGACGGACTGCGGGAATGCAGCCAGTCAAACTATTATTAACCGGGGCGGGATTTTCTATGGCCTTCTCAGGTCTGATGCTGATCGCCAAAAGGTGGATTTTATTGCAAATTGGCTGTCAGGGAACATATGGGGTGCAGACTGGCCTTTCATTAGGGCCATCCTTCCATGGGCTGCTATTCTCTTCCCCTTTACACTGTACAAAGCGAATCGGCTGAATCTTCTTTGGTTGAGTGAACCTGTGCCGATAGGCATAGGTGTATCAGTTGAAAAAGAAAGGGCGATCCTGTTGCTGACAGCGGTTGCGCTTGCAGCAGCAGCTGTCTCTGTCACAGGAGGCATCGCCTTCGTCGGGCTCAGGGTTCCTCACTTTGCAAGAGCTCTGGTCGGACCTCGAAATCAGCTCTTCCTGCCGGTAGCGATTCAGATCCGCGCCTGGCTGCATACCATCGGAAGAAACATACTGGAACCCAAAGGCATACCTGCGGGGATTATGATCTCTTTAATAGGGGCTCCTTATTTTATGTATTTGTTGACGAAGAGTAGGAGAAAAAGCACAATTTTTGTAAAAGCTGAAGATGTCTTCAGCTTTTTTTGCTTGCCTTATCATCTTCAATTCTCTGGTGCAGCGAAGATTGGAACATAATATAAGCCCGAACTGCGAAATATAACGATACATGCACTTACACGAATCCTACTTAAGCATGATTGACTTGGTTTTTTGATTTGATATAGTTTTAGGATGCTAAAGTGAGAAGATAAGATCAGACTAAAAAAAGAGCCTTCTGCGAAAGGGGGTGCCTCCTGTGAAAAGCATACAAAGCCGTTTATTGATCATGCTGCTGATTTTCATCGTTCTGCCCTATTTCCTGTCCGTTTTTTTCATCTACACTTATACAAAAAACAGTGTGGAGCAGTATGAACTTGAAAACAGCCGAGAGCAGCTTCAGAAGAATGCGGATGAACTGGAGCAGTATTTTGACGACATGATTGATTTTCCATATATTCTGTACCGCAACCCTGATCTGTTTCGGATTTTTAAAAACGGCTTCGAAGACTCCATTTATTTCAACCCTATGACCATGGAAAAGAGTCTCGAAACCTTTTATTTAATGAGAAAAGAATTCCGGCAAATCCGTTTCTATATTGCTAAAAACAATGAGTCATTTACTGTCTATAATGCAATGGTCAGCACACACAGGTATCAGCCGAATTTTCTGAACCAGGACCCGATCAAACAGCTGTATACATCTGACTCACAATATTTGATTGAGCCGCCCCACCCTCTTGAGAATTACAATAATGCAGCCATTATTCCAAAATCGGACAAAACGATGGTGATGACTTTTCACCACAAAATTATAGACGTTCTTTCTAAAAAGTTTCTTGGGATGATTACAATCGACATTGATTTGGGCGAGTACGCCCGCATTTGCAATAACCTTGTCCAGGGAGACGCATCTTCTGTTTTGCTTATTGATTCAAAAGATCGGGTCATGTATGCAAATGATCGTGCCCTGATTGGAAAACCTCTTCCTACCGATGAAAAGCAACGTCTTGACGGGAATAGGAGCCGGCATGATGACGATATTCTCTTATCAAAGGAGTTATCAGGGTCATTGAACGGCTGGAAATTGATTAAGGTCATGTCGAGTCAGGCTTTATATGAAGATGTCAGGAAAACCGCCTATACCAATATCCTTGTCGGCATCGGCGTAGGAATACTGGGTTTGCTGATGATAGGCATTATCTCAAATAGGATTACCCGTCCCATTACGAGGCTGAGCAGCAAAGTCCGCTCCATTGAAGGCGGAAATATGAATGTCCCTTTTGATGATACCAAAAGTGATGAAATTGGCCATTTGGAGTCACACATGAAGGACATGATGAACCGGATCAATTCCCACATTGACCGTGAATATAAGCTTGAAATTGAAAACAGGAAGAACCAGTTCAGGGCGTTAAAATCACAGGTTAATCCTCATTTTTTGTTTAACGCTTTACAATCCATCGGCGCCGTTGCCCTTAGGTCGAATGCACCAAAGGTCTATCAATTGCTGACCTCGCTGTCCAAAATGATGCGCTACTCAATGCAGGCAGATCAATGGGTACGGGTCCGGGATGAAGCTGAGTATACAAAAGCGTACCTCTCCCTTCAAACAGAGCGTTTTGGTGAAAATGTAAGTTACTCGGTCAATATCGATGAGTCCATTTTGGACATGACTATTCCAAGTATGATTCTGCAGCCCCTAGCAGAGAATTTCTTTAAACACACATATGAGGAAGGTTACAGCAACGCTCATTTGTCCATTAGCGGGGAAAAACAAGGAAACGATCTGTGCTTTACTGTCGAGAATGATGGTCCGGGTCTGACGGAAGAAGAGCTTCAGACTCTACGGGAACATATCTATACACCCCCTTACGAAGGGACTTATTCGCATGAACATATAGGCCTGAAGAATATTCGTGACAGGCTGCTTCTAGGGTATGGATCAAGTGCAGAAATGAAAGTAGATTCGAATGACGGACAGGGGGTTTCCGTCAGCATGAGGATCCCGATAAAGACCGCCCTTGGGAATGATAAAGACTTACTTCAGGAAAGGAGATGAACACAGTGAAAGCACTGATTGTCGATGATGAATTCAATGTGCGGGACGCCATACGCCATTTAGGGCAGTGGGAAACTTACGGCATCACCAAGCTATTGGAAGCCAAAAATGGCCATGAGGCAAAATCACTGATTGAGAAAGAACGCCCTGAGATTATCTTTACTGACGTGAAAATGCCCGGTATGGGCGGAATTGAACTGATTGAGTGGCTGGATTCCATTTCCTATCCGGGGAAAGTTATTTTCATTACTGGATATAACGATTATTCCTATATGCGCAAAGCCATTCAGCACAGCAGCTTTGATTACCTGCTGAAGCCGATTGAGTATGAGGCGTTCAATCATACACTGGAAAAATCGGTACAAGCCTGGAAGGATGACTTTGAACATGCAGAAGTGCTGGAAGATGTGAAAAAACTGCGGAGAAACCAGTTAGCCACTGCGATATGTCTGGGGGACCGTTCAGATTCAATCAGCCTTGCCGAGTTTCTCCCTGAATCGGAGGGCTATAAGCTGACACTGCTCTCCTTTTACCAGATGCACAATCCGGATCTATATATCCAAAAGCTGTCTGATGAGCTTACGGACCGCAAATTAGGCAATGCGTTTTCCCTGCAGACGGATCTTAACCTCTGCCTTGTTATCACCATTCGCGATCAATGGCTCTCCGTTGAGGAATGGATCAGCCAGAAGTTCGATATCCCTGTAAGGCTTGTACCTGAAGAGCAGGTAGAAACTTTATCGGATATCAGGACCTCGTTTCAGGCTCTGCAGAAAAAGCTCGAGGAACAAAACTTCCGATCGATCCACCGTCTGGATGAAATAGATGCCGCTCGCCGCATGGAAGACATGGTTTCCTATGTTGACATGTATTATATGGAGGATTTGAGTCTGGAAAAGCTGTCGAATGTTTTCTTTTTAAGCCGCGAGCATATCTCAAGAAAGTATAAGCAAGAAACCGGTATGACCCTGTCCAAATACATCACGGAGCTTAGAATCAGCCAGGCAAAGTCGTGGCTGAAACAAAAAGACAAAAGCATTTACTCCATCTCGACCATGCTTGGCTATCAAGATGAAATCTACTTTTCAAAGCTATTTAAAAAGGTCGTCGGCATGACGCCTTTTGAGTTCAGGAACAAGAACGATCAACAAGAATCGAATCAAAAGGGGTGACATGATGAAAAACAGGTTTTTATCCCTTTTGTTAATTGGAGCCGTCAGCCTGCCTCTTTCTGCATGTCAGGACGTAGCCCCACCAGAAAAAACGGAAAAGACAGAGCGGAAAATCACGCTGGATTTAAGGAATCCGAAAGTGGAAATCTCCACTCAATTTGAAGAAATGACGCGTGCTTATGAACGGGAAAACCCTCACGTCAATATCAGGGTACATACAGTTGGAGGCGCAATGGATGACCTCGCCGACCTAAAAGCCGAAATGGCGACCGGCACTGGTCCGGATATCTTTACAAACAGCGGCTATGAAAATGCCAAGCTGTGGCGGAACTATCTGGAGGATCTCTCAGGGGAGCCCTGGATTAATCAAGCATACAAAGAAGCCCTGACGCCGGTCACATTGGATGGGAAAATTTACGGAATGCCGGTTAACCTTGAAGGGTATGGCTTTATCTATAATAAGGATCTATTTAAACAAGCCGGCATTACTGAACAGCCCGCCACTCTTTCTGAACTGACAGCAGCTGCCGAAAAGCTACAGAATGCAGGCATTACTCCCTTTGCAACAGGCTACTATGAAGACTGGAAATTGGGCGACCATCTAATGAATGTTGCTTTTGCCCAGCAAAAGGATACTGATGCTTTTATAAGAAATTTAAATAACGGAACGGAAAAAATCAGTACCAATCAAACATTTAAGGATCTCCTTGCCCTGCTGGATCTCACCATAAAGTACGGAAACGATAATCCACTGTCAACGGACTATACAATGGAAGTGAATCTGTTTACCTCCGAAAAAGCAGCCATCATTCAGCAAGGCAACTGGATTCAGCCGATGATCGATCAAGCTTCGCCTGACATGAACATCGGTTTTATGCCGATTCCTATTAATGACCGACCTTTAAAGGAAGCCCTTGTCGTCAGCGTTCCAAATTATTGGGCCGTAAATAAACAGTCCATTCCTGAAAAGAAAAAAGAAGCCAAGAAATTTTTAAATTGGATGGTGTTGTCAGAACAAGGAAAACGGTTCATGACGGAAGAATTCAAATTCATTCCTGCGTTTAAGAACATTAAAACTGATGATATAGGGCCGCTCGCAGAAGAAACCCTTCGGAATTACAAAGATGGGAACACCGTCCCATCTAACTGGTTTCACTTCCCTGTTGAAATTAGAGAAGAATTCGGAGCCGCGACTCAGCTCTATGTCGGGAAACAGCTGAACCGCAATCAGCTGCTCAATGAATATCAGAAGTCCTGGGAGAGGTTTTCGAAGGAATAGCCTCTTGCCGGGGCTTTTTTTGCCTTCCACAATTACGATATCAATATACGACTAAATTCCAATCAATATGTGGCATACCCCTCATTTCAGGAATCGCCTATAATTCTATTGTACTAGCAAACACATAAAACGAGGAGGAAGATTTATGAACTTTAGCAGGCTTGCCAAACAGGCAACAGCAGGAATACTTAGTACTGGCATTCTATTAAGCGGTACTGTTACCCAATCATTTGCAGCTCCAAAGGATCCGGCAGATTACAAAGAAACGTACGATACTTCACAAATCACTCGATCAGCTATGAAAGATATGATTAATCAGCACGGTGATACTAGATATGCCGTTCCTAGGTTTGACGAATCCACAATTAAAAACATCCCTTCTGCCAAAAAAGTAACGGAATCAGGCGAAACCATTGATTTAGATGTGTGGGATACATGGCCATTGCAAAACGCTGATGGAACTGTTGCAGAGTACAAAGGATATCATATCGTTTTTGGATTAGCAGGCGATCCTAAAAACGCGAGTGATACGTTCATCTACATATTCTACAAAAAAGTGGGCGACAACTCCCTTGATGCTTGGAAGAATGCTGGAAGAGTATTTGATGACAATGATAAAAACGTTCCAAATGATCCTTACCTAAAAGAGCAAGCCGAAGAGTGGTCAGGTTCTGCAACCTTCACTGAGGACGGGGAAGTTCGCTTATTCTATACAAACCGTGAACCGTATAAACCTGAGTCAGGGAATTATGGGAAACAAACCTTGACAACCGCTCAAGTAAACCTTTCAGAGCCAAATTCTGAAACATTAAAAGTGGATGGTGTTGAAGATTACAAATCCATCTATGAAGGCAAAGACAGCAAGTACTACCAAACTGTAGATAAATTTGTAGAGGACGGAAATTCCGCTGATAATCATACCTTCAGAGACCCTCACTATGTAGAAGACAACGGCCGCAAATACCTTGTGTTTGAAGCAAATACGGGTACAGAATATGGCTACCAAGGCGAAGAATCGCTATACAATAGAGCTTATTATGGCAACAGCAATAAATTCTTCCAGGGTGAGAAAAACAAACTTATACAAAGCCCTAAAAAAGAGTTAGCTGAACTCGCAAACGGTGCAATTGGAATTATTGAAGTAAACGACGATTATACATTGAAAAAAGAAATGAAGCCATTGATTGTTTCCAATACGGTCACAGATGAAATCGAACGTCCAAACATCTTTAAAAAGGACGGCAAGTGGTATTTATTCACAAGTTCAAGAGGATCAAAAATGACCATTGATGGAATCGATAATCAAGATATTTACATGTTAGGCTACACGTCAAATTCCTTAACTGGCCCATATAAACCATTAAATAAAACGGGCATCGTCCTGCATCAGGATCTAGATCCATATGACATCACTTGGAACTATGCACACTATGCGATCCCGCAGGCTGGCAGTGATAATGTTGTAGTGACTAGCTACATGACAAACAGAGGTTATTTTGAAGACAATAAATCTACCTTTGCCCCAAGCTTCCAGCTTAACATTAAAGGGAAACAAACATCGGTAGTAAAAGACAGTATTCTTGAACAAGGCCAGATTACGGTTAAGTAGTTACCAGTGAAAAGAAAAAGAAAATGTCAGGAAAACTTGGCATTTTCTTTTTTCTATTTTAAAAGAGAAAAGTGGTGAGTTTAAGTGAACAAAAAGAAATATAAGATGGTTGCATTATTCGTTCTTGGATTAGGGATGGTTATTAGCACAGGAATTTTGATTCATTCATTTTATAAAACAAAAGAAGCTACTCCGCCAAATAAGGTAGAAAAGCACTCATACCGGGCTGCCTATCATTTTACTTCTCCTGATCATTGGAAAAACGATCCACAGAAGCCCCTTTACCATGAAGGAAATTATCATTATTTTTACCTCTATAATGGAGATTACCCGGATGGCAATGGTACAGAATGGCGACATGCCACCTCTAAAGATTTAATTCACTGGAAGGATGAAGGAATTGCCATTCCAAAATATACGGATCAAAATGGGGATCCATGGACAGGGTCAGTCGTTGTAGACAAGGAAAATACAGCTGGGTTTGGAAAAGAGGCTTTTGTGGCGATCGTAACACAACCCTCTAAGGATGGCCAGAAACAAGAACAATTTCTATGGTACAGTACGGACAAAGGAAATACGTTTACCTCTTACAGGGACGAGCCTATTATGAAAAATCCAGGAACGAAGGATTTTAGAGATCCAAAAATCATCTGGGATAACACGAATCAAAAATGGGTCATGACCATGGCCGAAGGATCGAAAATAGGTTTTTATGAGTCTTATAACCTGAAAGATTGGCGCTATACGAGCAGTTTTTCCACTAAGAACATTGGAGTTTTAGAGTGCCCTGACCTTTACCAGATCCGTGCTGATGACGGGACAGTAAAGTGGGTGCTGGGCGTTAGTGCAAACGGAAAAGCAGCAGGGAAACCCAACACCTATGCATACTGGACAGGAACGTTTAATGGAACGGAATTTCTTCTAGATAACAATGAACCGCAATGGCTAGACTACGGTTTCGATTGGTATGGCGGAGTAACGTTTGAAGATGGCAAGGCAAGTGACAAATTAGACAAACGCTATGCCCTCGCTTGGATGAATAACTGGGCCTACGCCAATAATACGCCGACATTAAAAGAAGGGTTTAACGGAATGGATTCGATCGTCCGTCAAATTGAACTAAAGCGTGAAGGCGAGAACAAGTATTATCTTTCTTCACAGCCTTCAGAAGCATTAAAAGAATTGTCAAGCTCAACGAATTCTTTTGATAAAATCGAAGTGGATGGCTCGGAAACACTTGATGTTAAAGGAGATACCTATCAAATAGAGGCAGATCTCTCATGGTCGGATTTTAAGAATGCAGGATTTAGGCTCAGGGAGTCAGAAGATCAAAAACGCCACGTTGACGTAGGCATTTCTGCAGAAGGAAATTACTCTTATGTCAATCGGGTATTCACAGATCAACCTGACGAAACGAATCAGTTGGTTGAAAGTACTGCACCATTTGATGTCAGTAAGAAGAAGGTTCATTTAAAGATTCTCGTCGATAAAACCAGTATTGAAGTTTTTGTGGATGATGGAAAGGTTGCTTATTCAAACTTAATATTCCCTCATGCTGAAGATAAAGGAATTACTCTCTTCTCCGAGGGCGGCAAAGCAATCTTTAAGAATATGAAGGTTACACATTTTGATCCGATTAATTGAACCTCATCTTGGCAGATACCTTTCATATGAATACACATACATTCTTTTATAAGAAATGACTCTTCAAATATGAACATTTACTAAAGGGGCACCACCAACTTTTCGCCCAAAACATACGTTAAGCAAATTTCGACATAGAAAAAGCTCGATTTCTATAAGCTAAGACTGTCTTATATGTACTGAAACTTATCTTTGTCATATTAACTGAACATAGATAAATGTATGAGTTATTGAACATCAACAGATGAGGAAAATCCTCATAAATCCTTCAGCTAAAATGTGTTAAGAAACTTAGGTTTTCAGAACAGAACCTTAGTTCTTAACACCTTACGGGAAATGATACAATTTTAGGTTTTATTTCTCTCAGAAACACTTGGGTTTAATGGATATGCCATATACCATATATAAATTCTTTAATTCTCACATAAGACAGTCGAGGAAATTCATAAAAACCATGGAAAGTTTTCCTGGTAAAGTAAAGAGGGGAGCCTCGCAGGACTTAGCTAAAATGGGACTCATTATCGTATCGTTCACCATTAAAGACGTTCAGGATAAAAATGGATATCATTAGTCGCTTGTAAAGCCAAGGGTTACGCAGGTGAAGAGGGAGGCCGATATAGCTCCGTCGATGCAGAGAAAAAATCGCGAATCAAGCGAGCCGAAGCGAACATGAATATGGCAGCAAGCAAGGAAGAATAACAGGGGGAAATTTAAGGGGCACTTATGATCTGACCCAATAAAGTTAGACATATAATTTAAGCAGCTTCTAAGACCTGAGTTCGGTATTCTATCGGACTCAGGTCTTTTAATTTTACCTTCATTCGTTTGTGGTTATAGTAATGAATATAATCATCTAATTCCTTTTCAAAG
>NZ_JBFTMS010000048.1:0-30438 GCF_056397085.1 Peribacillus sp. 05N428
TCCACTCCAGGCACTCGCTTTCCGCGGGCGGTCCAGGGAGCCTCCTCGGCGTTCGCCTGCGGGGTCTCCCTTGGCCACGCTTTTCCCGCAGGAGTCTCGTACCTTACGTTCCAATCAGCTGGAACTTCTTTTTTTAGAGATATTGTAGGAAACTGGCTCTTCTTCTCCAATTCGTCTACAGTCTGGCGGTCCATCAATTTTCCGGCAAAAGGAGTTTCGAATCCTCTCGCCCCGAACCATAATTTTAAACAAGAATAGTTTATCCTTCATGTTTTTTTACAGTACCCCTTAATGGACGGAAGAAATGAGCGACACTCCTGCCGAATAACTGGCTAGCCGAGACCCCACAGGCGCTTGTGCCTGCGGGGGTCTCCCTTGGCCACGCTTTCCCGCAGGAGTCTCGTACCTTACGTTCCAATCAGCTGGAACTTCTTTTTTCAGAGATATTGTAGGGAAACTGGCTCTTCTTCTCCAATTCGTCTACAGTCTGGCGGTTCCATCAATTTTCCGGCAAAAGGAATTTCGAATTGCTCTCGCCCCGAACCATACTCTTAAACAAGACGAGTTTATCCTTCATGTTTTTTTACAGTACCCCTTAATGGATGTAAGAAATGAGCGACATTCTTGCCGAATAACTGGGTAGCCGAGCCCCCGCAGTCAGTCGGCGGAAAGGGAGCGGATTTCCGAAATCAACTGGAATGTAATTTCAAGAAAAGACTGTAGGCTCGGACACATCGATAGGGGATCCTTCATGCTTTTTACAGTAATCCTTAAAGGATGGAAGAAATTTGCGAGACTCCTGCCGAATAACTGGCTAGCCGAGACCCCACAGGCGCTTGTGCCGAGGAGGCTCGGCAGGCAGTCGGCGGAAAGGAAGCGGATTTCTGGAATCAAATGGTATGTCTTTTATTGTGCATATTCTGCAGATAAATGAATATCTATAACTTCTTGGATGGTAGATTACTCCCTTATTGCGGATTCTTTTGAATTACCTTTTTCACTTTTGGAAAAATATGTGCTAAAAGAATGGTTTTTCTTGTAAAAGGAGGAATTTGCTTTTTATTAAAGAAAATATATTAACATGATCTTGTTTATTGACAAGGATTGGGGGTAAATAAAAGTAACGAGATAATTAAATAATCATGAGGGCCGAATTGAGAGTTAAATGAGAATGGCAGCTATGTTTTTTCAATTAGAAAATGTGGTCTTAATGTATTACATAAAAAAATGAAATAGCTATAGTACAGCATGAACAGGAAGTTTTAAAGGATTTTTTCAAATATCAAAAAGGGTATTCATTTTAAAAAAATTAGTGTATAATAAGGAACATGAAATACTTATTTAAAATTATTTCAAATTAGAGTGGTACTTATGAATACTAATAGTAGATTTCCCCTCATAGATCACCGATTCTATATTTAGGGAGTGTGAGTAAGCATGGTAACATTATATACATCACCTAGTTGTACTTCATGCAGAAAAGCAAAAGCATGGTTAGAGGAACATGAGATTGGATATAAAGAAAGAAACATTTTTTCAGAACCGTTAACGATTGATGAGATTAAAGAAATTCTTCGAATGACAGAAGATGGAACCGATGAAATCATTTCAACACGGTCAAAAACTTTCCAAAAGTTAAACGTAAATTTAGAGAGCCTGCCTCTTCAAGAATTATATAAATTGATCAAGGAGAATCCTGGACTGTTGAGACGTCCAATTATCCTTGACGAGAAACGGCTTCAAGTTGGTTATAATGAAGATGAGATAAGACGATTTTTACCACGTAAAGTTCGTACCTTCCAATTACGGGAAGCACAACGTATGGTCAACTAATAAGGTCTTTCAAGCTCTGCCAGGAAATGTGCAGGGCTTTTTCTTTATACATATCCGATTTTCCGCTGATTTTTTTAACTTAATGACGGGGAACATAACAGGATTGATAGGCGACAGCGGTCGTTTCTTAGCTGCAACAGGTCCCTTGAACCGGTCATCATTTCAAGAAAAAATAAGAATGCAGCTCATCATGCCATGTATATAATATGACATTGACGGCAGTAAGAGTGAAATTTAATAAAGCATTATGATAGTTGCATGCGGATGTATTTTTTTATAGAATGAATGGAATATTAGGCAAACAATTGTTTTTTAGATAAGTAATGTTTTTTATTTCCCTTCTTCAAGGTTTTGTCATAAAATGATGTAAAATAGTCTGTTTTAATGACTATCATGATTTACAGTATTCACTTACGGGTAAAGAGCTTTTAAGAGCAATTTTCGCTTGGGGGTTATTATCCCTTCAAAATGAGAAAGGAAGGGAGAGGGGAATCATGGAAATCGAACGCATTAATGACGATACAGTAAAATTTTATATTTCCTATATAGATATTGAGGAAAGAGGCTTTGATCGCGAAGAAATTTGGTACAGCCGCGAGCGAAGTGAGGAACTTTTTTGGGAAATGATGGATGAAGTGCATCAGGAAGAAGAATTCATGATTGAAGGACCTTTATGGATTCAAGTTCAAGCCCTTGAAAAAGGCTTGGAAGTTTTGGTCACAAAAGCCCAGCTTGCCAAAGATGGTCAGAAACTCGAGCTGCCTCTTTCAGATGATAAGTTAAGGGATTTGAATGTATCAGACAAGATGGATACGCTTCTTGATCAACATTTTCATGGTAAAGATGAAGAAAGCGGAATGACATTCGAAGATGGTATGATTGAATTCATCACGACTTTCGAGGATTTCGAAGATGTCATTTCATTAAGCAAACGTCATGGCTTGGATGATTGGACGACTAAACTTTATGTTTATCAGAATAAATATTATCTTTATATCGAATTTTCCGAAGCGGAGATTGATGAGGAAGAAATCGATAATGTTCTAAGTCTTTTATTGGAATATAGCCAGGAGTCGCCTATAACGGTGCACATGCTTGAAGAGTACGGAAAGATAGTTATCGAAAATGATGTATTCACAACGGTCGATAAATATTTCGCATAGACTGTTGAGGCCGATTTCAGTAGAAATCGGCCTTTTCGTCTAAGGGGGGTTTTTTTAGTGTTCCTGTGTTTGTTAATTGGAGGGAGTCTAGGTGAAGAATATAGTTGGCATCGGTCTGCTTATTCTCATGTTGGTCAGCACTTGGCATTTTCTATTAAATGGCGTTGATGGCGGGCTGATTTTTTATTCTAGCCTTATTTTGACCCTTTTCTTGGTGATAATTGGATTCAACATTTTCCTGGAAAATCGAGATCCCATCCAGACCATAACATGGCTTGTTATTTTTTGCGCTTTCCCATTCATCGGTTTCATTTTTTACTTTTTGTTTGGCCGTAATTTTCGGAAAGAAAGGATATTTCGCAAGAAGTACTTTTTGGATAAACAGACTTTCGTGAAAATAAGCGGCGAAGCGGGATATAATGAACGAATTAAGGAAATGGGCGATCACCCACAGCAGTTAATCACTCTTGCAAATAGGCTGGGGAATAGCCCTGTATCATTTACGACCGAAACCAGGGTTTTACGGAATGGTGAGGAGACATTTTCCAATATCATCGAAGAATTAAAAAAAGCAAGACATCATATTCATTTAGAATATTATATTGTTAGGGATGACCGCATTGGCGGACTGTTAAAAGAAATCTTGATACAGAAAGTAAAAGAAGGGGTAAAGGTCCGTTTTCTCTATGATGCGGTTGGTTCCTGGAAGTTAGCTCGATCTTATATCGATGAACTGAAGAATGCGGGAGCCGAAATGGTGGCCTTTGGTCCGTTGCATCTCCCTTTATTAAATAATAAATTCAACTTTCGCAACCATCGTAAAATAATTGTGATAGATGGCTCTGTCGGTTTCACCGGCGGCCTCAATATAGGGGATGAATATTTGGGACAAGACCAGAAATTCGGTTCTTGGCGGGATACGCATCTCATCATAAAGGGGGAAGCGGTCAGGACGTTACAGCTCATATTTCTGCAGGATTGGTATTATAGCACCAACAATAGTTTTTTAAGTGATGAATACCTCATGACCGGAATTCCGAACCATCACGGACATGGCGGAGTTCAATTGATTGGCGGCGGGCCGGATAGTGAATGGACGATCATTAAAAGCATTTTTTTTAAGATGATCGCTTCAGCAGAAAAGTCCGTCTGGATTGCCTCCCCGTATTTCGTTCCTGATGACAATATCTTACAAGCATTGAAGGTGGCTGCTTTAAGTGGTTTGGATGTCAGGCTTCTCGTCCCGAAGAACCCCGATAAACGTATCGTATTTCATGCTTCAAGAACTTATTTTCCCGAATTGCTTGCTTCTGGAGTTCGTATATTTCAATATAATGAAGGCTTCATGCATAGTAAAATCATCATAGTGGATGACCAAATGGCATCAATTGGGACAACCAATATCGATATGAGAAGCTTTCACCTGAATTTCGAAGTCAATGCATTTCTTTACCGGACGGAAAGTGCTCAGCAACTGGTGAATGATTACATGGAAGATATAAAGGTATCCAAGGAAGTGGAGATTGATGAGTTTTCCAAACGTAATTTCGGTTTGAAATTATTGGAGTCCACTTGCCGATTGCTTTCACCCCTTCTTTAGATTGTAACTCTCTTTTATGCCGATCAGGCATTTTTTTTTGCACATTAAAAGGAATCCTAAGCGAACCAGGCGAATGTAGTGGATGAGGAGGAGATGTATGCTAACTGCGATAAATAAAGATGGGACTTGGATTACCCTCCCTGAAAAGATACCGGCAAACATGATTGATTACTGGAGAAAGTCAGCAGATTATTACTGTCCATGCTGCAAGATGGAATTGACCATCAAAGCGGGAAGTGTAAGGGTTCCGCATTTCGCCCATAAAAATAGTTCTTCATGCCGTGCTTCTTCAGAACCGGAATCCGCCTATCATTTAATGGGAAAAAGAAAATTGTTTCAGTGGTTTTTATCACATGGTTATCATGTGGATCTAGAAGCCTACCTTCCCGAAATTAAGAAAAGGACTGATATTTTAGTGAGGATAGGAGGTAATCGTTATGCGATAGAATTTCAATGCTCAGTTATCCCCGAGGCGGAATTCATGGAAAGGTCAAGAGCCTATCAAAGCATAGGCATTAAACCAATCTGGATCCTCGCTGCAAAAAGCTTAAAAAGGAAAAGCTTTTATGAATTCAGTATATCCCGCTTCCAATGGCTCTTCGTCACCGGCAGCTGCCATCATCCGTTTCTTTGGATGTATTGCCCGGAAACTGATCATTTATCAGTATTGAAGAACCTCACTCCTTTTACCCCTAGAACCGTCTTTGCCGAATTGACAACAGCTTCTCTAAAGCTCCTTCCCCCTAGTCGGGCAGTGCCCCAAAACTGCCTTCGTTTCCCTTTTCTGCCTGTATGGAGATATAAACGAAATGGCTGGTCCCTCCATCGAGTGAAAACAGCACGCAGATGCGATCCTGTTTTCGAAGCCCTATATTTACATCATATTTCACCTGCGACACTTCCAATTGAAGTGGGTGTTCCCGTCAGAGGGATGCTGTTGATCGAAACTGCCTCGATCGAATGGCAGGCATGGTTATACATGGATGTGTTTCAAGAGAAAAGAACAGGGGAAAAGATTTATATGGCTGATATTATCCGCATTTTTAGAAAGCGTTCAAAAAAAGGGGAAATTAAGTTCCGACCGTTGCCATTGCTTCATGAAAAAACCATCGAGTATCCTATAGAACAATATATCATGCTTTTGGAGCAATTGGGTTATCTAACAAAGCTGGAAGAAGGGGTTTTTAAAGTTGAAAAGGAATTTACCCTTCCCTTCACCAGTGATCAAGCTCAAATTTTGGAAAAAGATTTCTATGATAAGCATAAATTGATGATGGAAAAGGGGAATATCCAGTATAATCAGTGATAACATCTCAATTTATCTTGAATTCAGATGAAATGGCAGGATTATTTTTGTAAATGGAGAAATAGTAATAAGAACTGGGAATTAAACAAAATGAAGCATTGCAGTTTCAATCCGGTTTAATGAGTTAGCCCAATGGCAAGTTTCTATAGAATGGGGAGGAATTTTTATGGCACAGGAAACAAAAACGAATACATTACCTTCAAGAAGTGAAATAGCTCCTGAAGATACGTGGAGACTGGAAGATATCTTCGCAACCGAGGAAGATTGGGAAGCTGCCTTCAAAGCGGTAAAGGAAGACCTCAAGAAAGCGGAGGCACATAAAGGGACATTGGGAGAAAGCGCAGAAAAGTTATTTGCGGCCCTCCAACTTCAAGATGAGGTTTTCGAGAAGCTAGGGAAAGTTTATTCTTATTCACATATGCGCAATGATCAAGATACAACCAATCCATTTTATCAAGGGATGGAGGATCGGGCAAAAGCTTTATACGCACAGGCAGCGGCTGCGTTTTCATATATGGTTCCTGAACTATTGAGTATTGACGAAAGTAAAGTTGAAGGGTTTTTGGAAGAAAAAGAGGAATTGAAATTATATAAACATTCTTTAGAGGAAATTAATCTTCAGAGACCCCATATCCTATCAGCAGAGCAGGAAGAACTATTGGCGCAGGCATCAGAAGTACTCGATGCATCGGGCAATACTTTCGGTATGCTTAACAATGCAGATCTGAAATTCCCGACCATCAAGGATGAAGAGGGAAATGAAGTGGAAATTACTCACGGAAGGTATATCAGATTTCTTGAGAGTGAAGATCGCCGTGTACGTGAGGAGGCATTTAAAGGGGTATACAGCAAGTATGGGGAGTTCCGTAATACATTTGCTTCAACCCTGTCAGGTGAGGTGAAAAACCACAACTTCAATGCCACGGTTCGAAAATATGATTCAGCACGCCAAGCGGCGTTAAGTAATAATAACATTCCGGAGACCGTTTACGATAATCTCGTTAAAACGGTCAACGACAACTTGCCATTACTGCACCGTTATCTTGATTTACGTAAAAAAGTACTGGAATTAGATGAACTTCATATGTATGATCTATTCACTCCTCTTGTTAAAGAAGTGAAGATGGAAGTGACATATGACGAGGCCAAAGATTATGTCCTTAAAGGTCTTGCTCCGCTAGGGGAGGACTATTTGAACGTTTTGAAAGAGGGATTTCAAAACCGTTGGGTCGATGTGCATGAGAACAAAGGGAAACGAAGCGGTGCCTATTCTTCGGGTACATACGGGACGAACCCTTATATTCTAATGAACTGGCAAAATAACGTCAATAACTTATTCACGCTCGTTCATGAGTTTGGGCATTCGGTCCATAGCTACTATACACGTAAACATCAGCCATATCCATACGGGAATTATTCAATATTTGTAGCGGAAGTTGCATCGACTTGTAATGAAAACCTGTTGAATGATTATTTACTGAATTCGATCGAAGATGAAAAGAAACGCATCTATTTACTGAACCATTACCTGGAAGGTTTCCGTGGCACATTGTTCCGACAAACGATGTTTGCAGAGTTTGAACATACCATTCATTTAAAAGCTCAAAATGGGGAAGCGTTGACGGCGGATATGCTTACTAAGGAATATTATGAGCTGAACAAGAAATACTTTGGCGAGAACGTGACCATTGATGAAGAAATCGGTTTGGAATGGGCTCGTATACCACACTTCTACTATAATTACTATGTTTATCAATATGCAACTGGAATCAGTGCAGCAACAGCATTGAGCAAGCAAATCCTTGAAGAAGGAGAGCCTGCTGTCAAAAGGTATCTGGAGTTCTTGAAATCAGGAAGTTCCGATTATCCGATCGAAGTACTCAAAAAGGCTGGCGTCGATATGACAAAAGCCGAGCCTGTACAAGAAGCCATGAATGTATTCGAAGAAAAATTAAATGAGTTGGAAGAACTTTTGAATAAATAGGATGTGGAAAGGACCCGAACACTTCGGGTCCTTTTCATCTTTATCTGGATGTCCGTCATAATCCTTTAAAACGGTTTCTCTGATTTAAGCTATGAAGAATTATGAACAAAACAAAAAATAAAATAGGGGAGGTAAAATACAGAGGAATGAGGTCCATGATACCGAGTAGCTGGACAAATAGCGACCCTATCAAGAGTATGAGTAGAATAAAGCCTTTCAATTTGGTCACCTCCAACCTGGCAGCAGTAAAAACTCATCTGCTCATTATTAGATAGTATGTTTTAGAATAAGCAGTATTCTAAGAATATGACAATAATGTGAAGTCGCGCACAAAGTTCTTGCAAATAAGGTGTGTAATCTGCTATAGTACAGATATAGAAGTTATCACATCCCAAACATATACCCCTTTGTTTGTTCGTCGTGAAATTTCTCCCATCCCCTTAATCGTATAAATAGGTGAAAACCCCAGCAAATTTCGTGATTTGCCGGGGTTTTTCATGTGCATGAAATATAATGGTACCGGTAGTAATAAAAGTTGAACGTAAGCTGAATTAATAAAAAGAAATGTTTAGTTATTATTGTGATACATTTCACAAATAGACTCAATCCCATACTAAATCAGCTATCAAAACACGTATGGCCTAAAAATTAAAACCGTCTCTTATTTAGCTATATATACCAGAAAGGATAATAAAAGACGAAAAATATATATTGTGAACAATTTGTGAAAAGTTACACATATGGTTGAAACATAAATGGGTTATCTGTTATATTATATATTGTGAAGTGAATCACAAACAAACTTATACCCCTTTGTTTGATCGTGAAAAATTTCTCCCATCCCCTTATTTCTTATAATAAAAAAACCATGCAATCTTTTGATTTGCATGGTTTTTCCTTTTTAATATATAACAAACAAAGAAGCAGTCAAATTCATGACTGCTTCTTTGTGTATCTCCAGAACGTTCCGTATTTAGCAGGAATTTTCTCTGCCAACTGTTTTAAAACAAGCTTTTTCATTTCCAACTCGACGGTATTCTTACTCATATTATAAACCGTTTCAATCTCCTTTGTGGCCACTAGTTTGAAACAGCTAAGAAATTCTTCGAGAGAGGGAGGGGGTGCGGGGGCTGGAAGACCATTCAGCATATCTTCTAAAATTTGAACATATACCTCGTAGGAATAGACACCTGAAACCTTTATTCCCTCTTCTTCAATATTTTGATTGAAAAAGACAAGGGAAGGTATTTCAGTCACTTCCATTTCACTTGTGATTTTCATGTCACATTGAAAGCCTTTGGCTGCACTGGAAGAATTGATGTCATAAAGGAATTCCTCCACATCCAAACCGACCATTTTGGCACATTCGGTCAAGACCTCGATATTGGATATATCCTTTTTACCTATGA
This sequence comes from Peribacillus sp. 05N428, assembly GCF_056397085.1. NCBI lineage: Bacteria > Bacillati > Bacillota > Bacilli > Caryophanales > Bacillaceae > Peribacillus > Peribacillus sp. 05N428. Next base: position 9,296 of record NZ_JBFTMS010000048.1, read on the forward strand.
ATACATATTCTTGAAGCTGCCTTAAAAAGCGAATGGCCAATTTACGGCCCTGCAATTCCGCTGCCTTTATTGCGATGGAAGCTGTATATGGAGAAGAGATTGGGTTTTCAGACCAAAGGCTCCCGTCGCAGGACATTCCCGAGCGGCTGGCTGTCTTTTCCCAAACTTGAGCAAGGTTTTCATAATTTTTATTTTTCCCCATATTAAGAGTATCGATTTTACCGCTTAAAACATGGCGTAAACTGAACAATTGGCCATATTCTATCTGTAATTTCCTAATAATTGGTTCTAAGCCCCAGCACTCGGGACAAAGCGGATCAACAAAAACATAAATTTCAATTGGCTTTTTTCCTATATCATAGCAATGCTGCGTCTTGATCCAATCGGAAATATTGAAAACTGGTTTTTGTGCGCTCAACTGTCTTCTCCTTTCCCGTCAGTTCCGGATGTATTGATCATATGCTGTGCCGTCAAATAGAGGCGGTGATAGAAAAACTCCCTAATCTCACCTTCAAGGCCAACTTCGTCCATGGCTTGATACATGCATGAGAGCCATGCTTTCGCACGTTCTGGTGTGATTTCAAAAGGTATATGTCGAGCCCGCAACATAGGATGGCCATGCTCTTCGGTATATAAAGAGGGACCGCCTAAATATTGAGTCATAAATTGTTTTTGCTTACGGACCGTTTCAGTTAAATCATCAGGGAATATTGGCTGCAGATCCGGGTGTTGACTAACGTTGGAGTAAAACACATCAATTAATTTGTGTAATTGCCCTTCTCCAATTAATTCATATGGTGTAGGGTTCCCTTGCATCATGTTGATTACTCCTTTTAAAGAAAGATGGTTGATATTTATTCATATTTTATCAATGACGTACTGATATAACAAATATATAGCTTAAAGAAAATTTTACATCTGTAGTATGACACAGGGAAATGAACGAAGATGACAGCATTTGAGGAGCTTTACCATTTGATCAGGGTGCGTGGAAGAAGCATATATAGACATGAAAAAACTGACCCATCATAAATAAACAGGGTCAGCTTGCTTTAGCTTGAAAATGTGCCATAAACTTTTTGGACATAGTTCTGAGTTTCTTTAAAAGGAGGGATGCCGTTATATTTATCGACATTTCCTGGCCCGGCATTATAAGCAGCAAGGGCAACCTGAATGTCCCCGTCATAACGTGCCATCATTTGACTTAAATATTTACTCCCGCCCATGATGTTTTGTTCTGGATCGGTTGCATCATCCACCCCAAGGCTTTTTGCAGTTGCTGGCATTAACTGCATAAGGCCTGTTGCACCCGCATAACTGGTGGCTTCAGGGTTGAAGTTCGATTCTTGTTTAATGACAGACTTAATCAGTTTTTCCGGGAGATTATATAAACTTGCCGCCTGGCTGATGATATGATCATAGTTTGTTGCGTTTTCGCTGCTCTGATTGTTAGCGTGGGCAGTGGAAATCGGGTTGATGTTCATGGATGTCAGACCGATGGGTTGAAGAAAGGACTTCTTCGCTTCCGTTTCCACATTGGATAATAAGGAACCCAATGTCTGCGAAGTGCCTTCTAGAGCATCACCCGAAACCAATGCCGAGAGCATGTCCTGGAAAACGGATCGAGATGAATTTGTATTTTTGATGTTGCCGTTCGTGAATTGCTGGATTGCCTGCAATTCCATAAACGTTTTGAAATCTTGGATTTTCAAACTCTCCACCTCCGAATGGGTTCAAACAGGATTATTTTTGGAATTTGGCACGATAAAACCTCTTAACCTTATTTTCGGTTTCCCTTACCGGAATTTGAAGGGTTTCAAGGAGCGTCAGGAAGTTTTTTTTCCCGGCTTTTGCATCCGACACTTCATATTCAAGCTCAAAGTCTTCTTGGTTCAAATACGAACTATGGTCTAAAACGAGCAGGCCCTCTTTGTAAGGAAATTCAAAACGGTCTGTTTGTAGTGTCCCAAAGCAGGTGAAATCTTTTGGATCAATTCCGCACTCGAGGATAAGATGTCGGATCTCGCCATCAGGGAATATGTTATGTTTCAGGAAGCCATATGCGGTTTCTTCAGGAATATCTTGATTCGTTTCCAATAATCCATCTGTAGCGGGCTGTTTTAAAGTCAGCTCGTATCGGCCATTTTTCTCCCTGATCCTAAGTGCAGAGTCTTGCTGTTTCAAAGAGAATCCAAGTGTATCGAAGTAATGGTTTTTCTGTGTTTTAAAGTTCGATGCCCCGACATGAAAGTATTCGATCAGTTGACGAAATTCTTTTTCGCTTAAGAGGTTTTTAAATTCAATTTCAATATGCTGGTTCATGTGTTCCATCCTTTCTCGCTGATTCTTAGGTTAATCATATAAGAACCATTCAAGCTGTCAAATTGAATTCAATAATTTTTTGCTATTGTACTTGAATATTTAGGAATCAATTGCAGGATATGATAAAATATAAACGTTGAGCAGGAGAATTGGTCAATCGTATATATAGAAATTTAATACATATTCTTTGCTAGAGAAAGATTTAATAGAATCCAGTGGTGAATTGGCATAAAGTCATTTGGCTGCTGGGTTTAGGAGAGCGTTCTGCCCATACCAGAGTTGAACAGGCGCTTTTTAGATAGATATAGGTGGTGTGGCAATGGAGAGTTGGGACGATTTCTTGGCGCCTTATACTCAGGCTGTCGAAGAATTGAAGGTTAAGCTAAAGGGTTTAAGGAAACAGTTTGAGAGAGAGAATATTCACTCACCGATCGAATTTGTAACAGGCAGGGTAAAGCCGATTGTCAGCATATTGGATAAGGCGAGCTTAAAGGACATTCCCATTGATAAATTGGGAACTGAGATCCAGGATATTGCAGGGCTGCGCATGATGTGCCAGTTCGTGGATGATATCGAACAGGTGGTTGAACTTTTACGAGGTCGAAATGACTTCGAGATAGTCGAGGAGAGGAATTATATTTCCCATAAAAAAGCTAGCGGCTATCGTTCTTATCATGTTGTAATCCGCTATCCGGTCCAGACGATCCATGGCGAAAAGAATATCCTTGCCGAAATTCAAATCAGGACTCTTGCGATGAATTTTTGGGCGACGATTGAACATTCTTTAAATTATAAATATAAAGGCATTTTCCCGGAAGATATTCAACTGCGACTCAAACGTGCAGCTGAAGCGGCCTTCCTGCTTGATGCAGAGATGTCGCAAATCCGTACGGAAATCCAGGAAGCACAGCGTCTTTTTTCCCGGAAGAAAGATTCTTGAAAAAATAAATGGGTAAACGAGAAGAAATCTAAATAGAAGGTGGGATTACATGAAATTTGCGATTACGTCAAAAGGAGATGCGAAATCGAATACTTTAATGCAAAGGATGCGAACGTATCTTCAGGACTTTCAGTTGGAATATGACGAAGATCAGCCGGATATTGTCATTTCTGTCGGTGGTGATGGCACTTTATTATATGCTTTTCACCGTTATAAGAATCGATTGGATAAAACCGCCTTTGTTGGAGTACATACAGGACATCTTGGGTTTTATGCAGATTGGACCCCTGATGAAATAGAAAAATTGGTGATAGCTTTAGCGAAAACCCCATTTCAAATAGTGGAATATCCACTGCTCGAAACGATTGTCCGTTATCAGCATGGAGGACGGGAAGCCAGATTTTTGGCTTTGAATGAATCGACAGTCAAAAGTGTTGAAGGGACGCTCGTAATGGACGTTGAAATACGCGGCCAGCATTTCGAGACGTTCCGTGGAGATGGTTTATGCATTGCGACGCCATCTGGAAGCACGGCGTATAATAAGGCGCTTGGCGGGGCCATCGTCCATCCATCAATCGATGCCATCCAGATTACCGAATTGGCATCCATTAATAACCGGGTGTTTAGAACGGTAGGATCTCCACTTCTGCTGCCGGCACATCATACATGTATGTTCAGGCCGGTCAATGCGGTCAATTTTCAAATTACGGTCGACCATTTGTCCTTGCTTCAGGAAAATGTAAAGTCGATACAGTGTCGGGTGGCAGATGAAAAGATCCGATTTGCCAGATTCCGCCCTTTTCCTTTCTGGAAAAGAGTGCATGATTCATTTATTGCTAATTAAGGAGATAGACTCACCTCATGTCAAATCAAAACTTTTCTTTGACCTGGTCGGTTTCTGAAGAGGATTCTGGCTCTTTATTGCGAGAGTTTCTCAGCAAATGCGATATTTCAAAACGAGCATTAACGGATATTAAGTTTAAAGGTGGATATATCCGGTTGAACGGCGAAGAAGTAACCGTAAGGGAACGGATTGAAACAGGTGACACCGTCACCGTCATATTCCCGCCGGAGCAGGCAAGCGAAGGCCTTTTACCGGAACCGATCCCCCTGAATGTCAGGTATGAAGATGAGTTTGTATTGGTGGTGGCCAAGCCCCCTTTCATGAATACCATTCCTTCCCGCGAGCATCCCAACGGCAGTCTGGCGAATGGCTTGGCGGGTTATTATAGGAAGACGGGAGTACAGGCGACGATCCATATAGTTACACGTCTTGACCGGGATACATCAGGTCTGGTTTTAATTGCCAAGCACCGGCATATCCATCACCTATTAAGTGAACAGCAAAAATCAGGACAGGTTAAACGGAGATACCAAGCCATAGCTGAGGGGATCGTTGAAGGACCTGTAGGAGAGATAGTGGCGCCAATCGGACGAAAATCGACCAGCATCATCGAACGGGAAGTTAGGGAGGATGGCCGGCATGCCTGTACCCTATTTAAGGTATTGGCACACACAGAGTCCCATACATTCCTTGATTTGGAACTCCAAACAGGGCGTACGCATCAAATCAGGGTCCATATGGCTCATATTGGTCACCCGTTGGCTGGTGATGATTTATATGGAGGGAACAGGAGAGGTATACCTCGCCAAGCCCTGCATTGTTTTGAGCTGAAATTTTTACATCCTTTCACAAAGAAGATGATGTTGTTTCAAGAAGAGTTGCCAGAAGATATGTCCCGTTTGCTCGATGGAAGTAAAGGATGGGATTCCTGATTTTTATAACGGGGCACATTAAAACGAATGATTCAAGATTTTTGTAAAAAATCATAGACGCAAAAAAACTCACCAAGATGGCGAGTTTTTTTGGTTAATCAAAAGATGTCCTGAATTTTTCCGCTATATATGGCATGGTTGAAGGCACCTCTTGAAGATCCATTTCGGGATAACGGACAGCCGTCAGTTTTCCACCGAAGACGCAGCCTGTATCAATATTGTATGTATGATTGACTTGTCTAGCTTCAGGGACAGGTGTGTGGCCATATACGATCCAAGATTCCCCTTTGTATGATTTGGCCCAGTCTTTCCTGACGGGAGACCCATCCGGATGTTTGGAGCCATTTATATCACCATAGAGGACAAAGGTTTTTACTTTACTGCTATATTGACCAATATAGTCACTGCGAATTCCTGCATGGGCAATGATCAATCGCCCTTCATCCATGATTTGATAAAGTGGGGAACGTTCATATAGATCCATGAATTTTTTCCGGATTTTCTTCTGCTCCCGACTGTTCAGTGATTCATATTCAGCTACAGTAGTTTCTAAACCGTGTGATATTTGTACTTTATTGCCTGAAAAATAACGATACAATTTATTGCAGTGGTTACCTGGGGCATACCTTGCTATATTTTGGTTAATGACTAATTCATGGACAACCTCGATTACCTGAAGGGAATTGGGGCCGCGATCGGTTAAATCCCCTACAAAGCCGAGAATCCTTCCAGAGGGATGTACAGGAACCCCAGTCTCCCATGTATAGCCCATTTTTTCGGTCAGCTGCCTGAATTCAGCGAAACATCCATGAATGTCCCCTATGATATCGATGTTCATTTGACACATCCTTTGTTTGTTTTGTATATGTTTATGGTATTAGTATAGTATTATTTAAAAAATAAAATATAAACGAGGAAATGAAAAAATATGTTTTAGGAGGTGTATGGTTATGGAGGAGATGAAGGACCGGGAGAAGGAACGGGAGAGTAGTCAAGTGAATAACGAGTTTTTGCTTGAAGCGCTTAAAACGGAAAATCTAGATCAGTTTCGTACGGAGTTCCTTGAAATGCACCCTTATGATCAGGCTCAATTTTATACAAGCTTGTCAGATGAATACAGATCCGTCATTTACACATATTTGTCACCGGAAGAAATGGCGGACCTTTTTGAGAATATAGAAATAGATGAAGAGGATTACGAAAGCCTGTTGGCTGAAATGAATCCTTCTTACGCAGCTGATATGCTTTCCCATATGTATGCGGATGATGCTGCTGACGTCTTGAATGAAATCAATGATGAGCAGGCCGTCAGCTATTTGACCATCATGGATGATGAAGCGGCAAGCGAAATCCAGGAACTTCTGAATTATGAGGAATCTACGGCAGGAAGTATCATGACGACAGAGTTCATTGCCATTGAAGCAAATGAAACGGCTCGATCAGCCATGCAGATATTAAAAAGGGAAGCTCCGGATGCGGAAACGATATATTATGTGTTCGTTACCGATCAGGATAAGAAGCTGCTTGGTGTTTTATCGCTCAGGACTTTGATCATAGCAGATGAAGATGCTTTAATTGGTGATTTAATGGATGACAGGGTAGTTTCCGTACCTGTATCTGAAGACCAGGAAGAGGTGGCACGAAAAATAAGGGACTATAACTTCCTTGCCGTGCCGGTCGTCGATTTCCAAAACCATTTGTTAGGGATTATTACGGTTGATGATATCATTGATGTCATGGATGAAGAGGCATCGGATGATTATTCAAAACTCGCCGGTATATCTGATCTGGATCATGTTGATAAGAGTCCATTTTCAGCTGCAAAAAAACGGCTGCCATGGTTGGTCATCCTCTTGTTCTTAGGCTTGCTGACTGCGAGTTTGATCGGGCGATTCGAAGAGACACTAAGCCAAAAAGCGATTCTGGCTGTATTTATTCCATTGATTGGCGGCATGGCTGGAAATACAGGTACACAAGCATTGGCAGTAGCGGTCAGAGGAATCGCAACAGGTGAATTAGAACAGGAAAGCAAGTGGAAACTAGTCCTTCGAGAGGCTGGAACTGGCCTTATTATTGGTCTGACATGCGGAATTTCCATCATTTTCATCGTCTATTTTTGGCAAAAAGATTTAATGCTGGGTTTATTGGTCGGTATTTCAATTTTCATAACTCTGATCGTTGCCACACTTGCCGGTTCAATCGTCCCGCTTCTCATGCATAAAATGAAAATCGATCCAGCAGTAGCTTCAGGTCCTTTCATTACAACTATAAATGACCTTATCAGTATTCTTATTTATTTCGGATTAGCAACATTATTAATGGGCTATTTACTATAAGTCAAAGAAGGCCCTCCTGGAGGGTCATTCCCAGAGGACTTTAGAAAACGGTGTTTTTATCAAAGGAAATTTGATATACTGTCATTAGTAGCAGGTACTAATAACTTGTATTAAAAATAGGAGGTCACATACGATGACTTTTTCATTAGAGGGAAAAACGTTTGTCATAATGGGTGTTGCGAATAAAAGAAGTATTGCTTGGGGAGTTGCCCGTTCCTTACATAAAGCAGGTGCAAAGATGATTTTCACTTACGGAAAAGACCGTACGGAAAAAAGCGTTAGGGAACTATCTTCTACATTGGAAGGGGAGCCCTCCATCATTTTACAATGTGATGTAACGAAGGATGAAAGCATTGAAAAATGTTTTGCGACGATTAAGGAAGAAACAGGTATCATTCATGGCGTGGTACACAGTGTCGCATTCGCTAACAAGGAAGAACTGGACGGTGAGTTCGTCAACACGAGCCGTGAAGGGTTCTTGCTTGCCCATAATATCAGTTCATTTTCTTTAACGGCTGTGGCTAAAGCGGCGAAAGAAATCATGCCGGAAGGCGGCAGCATCGTCACAATGACGTATCTTGGCGGTGAGCGGGTCATGCCTAATTATAATGTAATGGGAGTGGCTAAGGCTTCACTTGAAGCCAATGTCCGTTACCTGTCAAGTGATCTTGGCAAAGATAACATTCGAGTGAATGCTATTTCAGCGGGACCTATCCGTACCCTATCCGCAAAAGGTGTTCGCGACTTCAATACCATTTTAAAGAAGATTGAAGAAGAAGCACCGCTTCGTCGTACAACGACTCCAGAAGAAGTAGGGGATACGGCAGTATTTTTATTAAGTGACATGTCCCGCGGGATTACCGGGGAAAATATCCATGTGGATTCTGGTTACCATATAATCGGATGACAGTAAAAGAAGGGGACCGATATCGGTCCCCTTTTTTATTGATTTTCCACTCCTCAGGAATCTTTAATTGCTGCATCCTCATTTGAAATCTATCCGATTTTTTTCATCTTCAAATGTTTTAGTTTTCTCCATAAATGCCCAGCATATCCAAGCTTGGTTTGATGTCCTTTTTTGAAGGAGTGTCACATCTCCAGCATAAAGAAGGGTGAGTTTCATATAAATGATACATAGAGCGGATATTCATTGTTTGCGAGAATCGGCATAAAGCTGCTTTCAACCCTATTCGAGAAAAAGAAGGAGGGGTATCATGGACGTGGAAAAAGTTGGTGTGCCTTGTGCTGGAAAACAAACCATACAAAATACGCTGAAGAGACATATCAATTTACATGAAAAAAATATCAGCACTTCATATACCGCCGAGGAATTGGTGGAGCTATTGTCCCGACTTCCAGCCTTTGCACCTAAGCCTGTTTGTAAGTTCATCATCAATGACCGTACACTATTCGGGAAATTGGAACAAAAAAAAGAATCCAGTTTGTTCATAAGGCATAAATTCGGGAAAAAAGTTGTCCAATACCAAATGGAACAGCTGCAGTCCGTGGATATTCTGAAATATTAAGGAGGGTTTTCATGTCAGAGAAAAATGGCGATAAAGAATCCAAACCACTTATATATGTCGATCAAGCAAAAATATCAGATCTGCGTGGAAATATGCAAAGTGATTTTCGAACGAAAAAGGCTAAACCTCAAGACAGCGCTGAGCCGGAACTTCAGGAAGAAGCCGAGCATAAAGAAGAAAAAATCGAACAGGTCAAACGCGAATTTGGTGTTTATGATGCCATGATGGAAATTGAAAAAGAGATTACGGGATTAAGGAAAATCACGGAAGAATATGTCCCTGAGCAAGCTCCGGTTGAAAAAATGGAACATCCTGAACAAATAGAACAGGAAAATGAAAAGCCAGTTAAGAGAAAAAGGAAAAAGGTGGAGAAGAAAGAATCTTCCCGTGACATCATTTCCCGCCTATCCAATCATCAAGGTTTTCCAAAACCATTATGTGAGGCGGTAATTAACGGAGAAAAGCTTCGGTTTCATGTGTTGGGCATGAGAGGGGAATCAGTGAAAATTAAAAGAGGGAACCATATCCGTTTCGTGGGTCTGCCGGATATTATCGATGCCAAAATAATTGAAGAATCCAAGTGAAGGAGCAATATTAAATGTTTCCCCCACAAAGTGAATTTACCTTATTTATCATATTAGGCTTGGCTTCCTTCAGGCTGACACGCTTGATCGTTTTCGATAAAATCATGGAGCCGCTGCGCAGCCCCTTTTTTAAAGAGATAGAAGAAAAAAATGAAGAAGGAATTGTGGAAATATTTTTAATGCCCAAAGAAAAGGGTCTGCTGGGGTGGATTGGTCAATTGCTAAGTTGTTTTTGGTGCGTGGGTGTCTGGGTCAGCCTTTTTCTGGTTTTCCTTTATATCCAACATTGGTTTATAGGCGACGTACTGATATTAATCCTTGCCGTTGCAGCAGTAGGAGCGATAATTGAGGTCATAATCAGCAAAATTATGGACATTTGATTGGAAACAACTTGTCTAATCATTCATATAGTATGATATAGATCTTAAAGGAGGAGTCAAGAATTGAATCAGAAACAGAATAATCCATGGGCATATGCAAAACCGATAAAAAAAGATCAGCCAATCAAAATCAAGAAAGATTGTGGCTGTAATAATAACAATAAAAATAAAGGCTATTGAGTGAAAAAACCTTTCCATTTTGGAAGGGTTTTTTTATTTCCTAATCCTACCATTCATAAAAAAACCGTTAAACAAGAAAATAACAATAGAACGATAAATTAGGATGTGATTCTATGTTCAGACAAGGAAGATATTTTAAGGGAAGCTGGCTGATTTTTATAGTTGTTTTGTGTGTGCTTACGGCGTGCAGCAATCAGAATGATGGAAAAACGGAGAATTTCGCGATGATTAAACGTACGAATCCTGAACCGATGGATATCATTAATGGAATGGATGAGAAGGATGAAAAGGGACTGATCTCAAAGGTCAAGGAAACAGTTGCTAATGAAGACACCATCTATGACGTGATCGTCGTGAAAAACGACAAAAAGATTATCGTCGCTTATAAAGTTAAGCACCTACAACGTTTTCATATGAAGAAAATTGAAAAGACTGTGACTGAAAATCTGGAAGAGAAGTTTCCCAAAAATGATTTTATCGTATCTAGCGATTATAAAATCTTTTTGGAATCGGTAAGGTTGAACGAGTTACTTAAGAAAAAGGATGTACCCGAGAAAAAGGCAAGGAAGAAGTTCAAGGAAATTGAAGAACTTCAAAAAGAATTAATTTAGAAAGAGAGGTTCAGCAATATGAGCGGCAAGGATAAAACGACCCCAATACAGGATGCGTATCAGCAGCTCCAAGGAAAGCATGAAATTAAAAGACCGATAGTGAAGAATTGTTTGAAGGCCTTTTTAGTAGGTGGTATTTTCTGCATAGTGGGACAAGCCATTTCCTACTTCTATATTTATTTTTTCAACTTTACAGAGCAGACAGCTGGAGGTCCGACAACGGCCACCATGGTGTTTCTGGCACTTTTGATGACCGGTTTCGGGTTTTACGACCGCATTGGCCAGTTTGGGGGGGCAGGGAGTGCCGTCCCAGTCACTGGGTTCGGTAACGCAGTCATTTCGGCAGCAATCGAACATCGGACGGAAGGTTTTGTACTTGGAGTTGGATCCAATATGTTTAAATTGGCCGGATCGGTTATTTTATTCGGAGTATTCTCAGCCTTTGTCGTGGCGTTGATAAAAACGATTTACCTAATGATTGGGGGCTAAGCGGTGTTAAAGGGAAAACAAACATGGATGTTCACCAATAAGCCGGTCATCTTGGAAACAGGGGTAACAGGCGGGCCATTTGAAGCTAATGGAGAAATTGCTGGTGATTTCGATATTTTATACGACGATTTGTGGATGGAGCAGGATTCCTATGAGAAGGCTCATCGGCATTTGATGGAGAAAGCGGTAGAGCTTGCATTGGAAAAAGGCAAGATTGACAAGGAGCAGGTACAGTTTTTCTTGGCGGGTGATTTAATCAATCAGGTTACACCGACAAGCTTTGCGGCCAGAACCAACGGAATTCCATATTTCGGCTTGTTTGGGGCTTGTTCCACATCGATGGAAGGGCTGGCACTAGCTGCCTTCATCACTAATTATGGCGGGGCTAACTATGTGTTGACAGGTGCATCGAGCCACAATGCAGCTGTTGAAAAACAATTTCGCTATCCAACTGAATATGGCGGGCAAAAGCCACCTACAGCTCAATGGACGATAACAGGAGCAGGGGTGGCGCTGGTTGCTCCTAATGGAAGCAAGCAAGGGGAATTTCCGCATATTGTCTCGGCCACTATTGGTAAGGTCATTGACATGGGATTGAAAGATCCTTTCAATATGGGGGGAGCGATGGCCCCGGCGGCCGCCGATACGATACTTGCCCATTTCAAAGATACTGGTTTGACCCCGGATGATTACGATTTCATCATTACCGGTGATTTAGGTCAAATAGGGAGGGAGACAGCTCTTGACTTATTAAAGCAAAAGGGCTGTGATATCAATCAGGAAAAATTCAAGGATTGCGGATTGATGATTTTCAAAAAGGACCAGCCTGTTTTGGCTGGCGGGAGCGGTGCGGGATGTTCGGCAGTGGTATTATACGGTCATATACTGAATGAAATGATTTCCGGCAAATATAAAAAAATCCTGCTGGTCGCAACAGGAGCATTATTGTCACCGCTTTCCGTCCAGCAAAAAGATACGATTCCGTGCATTGCCCATGCTGTAGCCATTGAATATGGGATGAATTCATGAAAAAGGAGAGATTTCGATGTTAGCAATGTTTTTTTGGGCCTTTGTCATCGGTGGCTTGATCTGTGTAGTCGGCCAGCTTCTTTTCGATGTTGCTAAGCTGACACCGGCACATACGTTAAGCTTGTTCGTTGTAATAGGGGCTGTTCTCGGCGGATTTGATTTATATGAGCCGCTTGTTAACTTTGCCGGTGCCGGAGCAACCATACCGATCGTTTCGTTCGGGAACTCGCTGGTGAACGGGGCGATGATGGAATCGGAAAAACATGGTCTAGTCGGCGTACTGACAGGCATGTTTGAAATTACAAGTTCCGGTATCTCTGCAGCAATCGTCTTTGGATTCATCGGAGCTTTGGTTTTCAGACCAAAAGGATGAAAAAAGCGGAAATAGGCAGCCTGGCCTAGGACATGGCCTATACATATTTGTCCAGACCTACATATGTTATCAGTAAGCTTTAGCGAGAGCGAGGTGATATGTATGTTTGGTTTTGGTGGCTACGGTTGTTGTGGCGGCAGCGGTTATGGATACGGCGGCGGTTATGGCGGAGGATACGGTGGCGGCGGTTCCACTTTCGCGATAATCGTTGTATTATTTATCCTATTGATCATTGTAGGGGCTTCTTTCTGCTAAGGTGTAAAAGGAATAGGCAGAAGAAGCCTATTCCTTTTATTTTTTTGTATGGGCCTAGCACTTTTTTCTGATTATGCCATAGGATAGGTACAGAAAAGGGAGGGGCTTAAGTATGGATAATAACTTTTTTAAAAACATAGAAGGTAAAACCGGTGTAAATATGAAAGATGTATTAGAATTGGCAAACTCGCTTCAAGGAGCCAACTTCAAAGATGAAACAACGGTTAGAAACGTCATTAAGCGCGTTTCAAAAATAGCGAATAAGCCGGTCAATAAGGAAACGGAAGATAAAATCGTACATTCCATCGTAGCTGAAGGGAATAAACTTGATTTCGGGACGATATCCAATATGATTAATAAAAAATGAAAAAGGGCCTGCTATCATGCAGGCCTTCAGACTGCAGACAAACTTGAAAAAAAGCGAGTTTGCCTGTAGTTTTTTAATTTTAAAAAAGTCCATTTGCAAGATATATAGCGTCGGCTTTTGGTCAAAGCTTCAGGAAACGTGATGGATGGGCAGTCCGCCCGCGTCTAGTTTGCAGGATGGAAAGGTAAAGATCCTTTTTAGCCCTGGTTGCCGCTACATAGAGCAATCGTCTTTCCTCTTCAAGAGGGGATAGTTCCCCTTTTCGGTAAGATTCAAGTGCGAAATCATGAGGAATGCTGCCATCGACAGCAGCAAGGACATATACGGTTTGATATTCAAGCCCTTTGGAACGATGTATGGTGGTAAGCTGTATGGCATCCTTAAAGTGTTTCGATAGCTGTTTAATCTCTTGGACCATCGCGGTCATATGATCGACATGTTCAATGAAAGCGGCAACGGTTGGAAAACGATTTGCCGCCACCTTTAAGTCACGGATGTCATCGGACCCTTTTTCCAGGTTCGCATCATTACCGCGTTTTTTTACATATTCCTGGTATCCTAAATCTTTCTCGATGATCTCTAACGCTACGAGTGGCGACATAATTTTTAAAGACCGAATCTGTCCCGGAATCGTTTTTAATTTTCGTTCTTGAAAAGCATGTCCAGTCTTAACAAAAGCAAATGCATCGATGAAATCACAATCCTGCAATATTGTCATTGCTTTTAACTCTTGTAATATACTTTGCTTTAAGAATAGGGAGGAAAGGACATCAGATGCTGCCTTGCTGTCATGCGGGAACAAACTCAAGCGCATAAAGGCAAGCATGCCGCGAATGACCTTGCGCTGATAAAACGAATCCGCATCCTTTTCAATGACGAATGGCAGATTGGAAGCGGCTAGCCGTTCAAAAATGGCCCTTGACATCGTGTGTGTCCTATACAATACTGCAAAGTCCCCAGGGTTTGCTCCCTTGGATATTTTTTCCTGGATATCGGATACGATCATCGTCGCTTCCAATTCTTCATCATAAGGATAAAATAAAACAGGTGGATTTCCTGAATCATGCTGTGCCCTCATCTTTTTCTCCATCCGGTTCTGGTTTCGCTTGATCAAGCGGTTCGCTGTAGCGACAATTTCATGGGAAGAGCGGTAATTCTCCGTCAGCTTCACCACTTGGGATCGGGGGAAGTCATGATTGAAATTCAAAATATACTTCGGATCGCTTCCACGGAATGAATAGATGGATTGGTCATCATCTCCAACCGCACATACATTTTTTGATTCAGCAGATAGGAGTTTTATCAATTCATATTGAACTTTATTAATATCCTGAAACTCATCGACCAAAAAATAGTTAAACCTTTGCTGATATTTCTTTAAAAATTCCGGATTATTTTTTAAAAATACATAACAGCCTACAAGCATATCATCGAAATCATACTTCCCTGTTTGCTGTTTATATTCTTCATATTTCTTATATAAATGTAAACAGGATTTCTCCCAATCGTCCTTAGGCTGTATATCTTCTGGAAAAGCCAATGAGTTTTTCCATAGTCCAATTTGTTGAAGGGCCTGATCATATGCAAATTCCTTATCATCAAGTTCCAATACCCTGCCAGCCTGTTTCAATACCTTTTCTTTTTCCCACTCCCACTTCAATAGGAAATCCCGCTGCCATTTGGCTGGTTCATGGAAAATCAGGATTTTATAAAAGATGCTATGAAATGTCCCGCTAACGATTTGAGAAACAAGGGAAGGAGTCATATTGGGATAGCCGAGCAGACGCTGTTGCATTTCCTTTGCGGATTTCGCCGTAAATGTTACAAGCATGATACTTTTTGGATCAATCTTTTTCACTGTGAGCATATAGGCAGTACGTACTGTCAATACGCGGGTTTTCCCGCTGCCTGCTCCTGAAAGGACAAGGATGGGTCCATCGATCGACATTACCGCCTTGAGTTGCTCTGCATCGAGAACAACCCCTGAAGAGGATAATTCTTGAAAGTATGGTTCCTCTGATTGTGCCAGGTCATATGTTTTATCTGAATATTTCGGATTGCCGGTTATGGGACGGCTTTTAAGGAAAGGTTCAGTAATGGTTTTCGTTTCAGTAATGGTTCGTGATGTAGGAATCCTAAAACCATTCTGTTCCATATATTCTAAGGGCTTATCTTTATTTATTGATTCTGAAATTGGCATTTCACAGGGTCCCTGCGATGGGTCGCTATGATAAAAATAAGGTGTCTCATGGATTCCAATAAATAATTTCACTGGTTTATGACAAATGATACAAGAAAGCTGATCACGTTTTCCCTTTTCAAAAAGTGTCTGCAGCTCACCAGCTGAAACGGTATGTAAATGTACGATTTCATTGCCAGATTTTGCTTGATTCATATAAATGGATACCTCTAATCTATTAAAAATATCGGCAATACTCATCATACCAGAAGATTAGGAAAAAAGAATGTGGAAATCATGTTTAAATATTGTTTAGGCAGGGTAATTAAATGACAACATAACTATTTCAATATAAGGAGGGGTTACTATGGGATATATAGCACCTGTCACACAATTTGATTATATTCAATATGCCAACCGGACGGTCGAAGCTGCAGGGAAAGTAAGAATTGTTAAAGGAGCGGCACCCATTCAACCCATCCGTTTTGATCAGGTGTTGGAAAGGGAAAGGGAAAGCGTTGAAGGATTAAATCAAATTCAAGATAATGATCGGGTAAGTGCATATGGAGCAGGCACATATCAATATGAAATGGGCAGGAGCGTCAGGAAAGGTTTAACGCCTGGAATGACAGGAAAAGGCAGGTTCATCAACGAAATTGTCTAGTTCCTCCAGAAAGACAAAAGAGGACACGTGAAGTGTCCTTTTTGTGTTGATTTCTTAAAGAATGTCTATTTCCACGATTAGGGCTAACAATAGTTGCAATAAAAGTTGGATGTTAAGAGCGATTTGTGCATCAGTTGTTGTAATGTCGATATCACGGCTGTTTTCAACAATTGTTTTTTGGCGCGTGATTTGTTTAACATTAGAAGATTGGATTAATTGTTGAGTGATCTTGTCAGCATTATCACCATCTGCAACGGAAATGCTTACGATGACCGCAATTGCAGCTTGTAGAGCAGCTTGCAGTGAGAGGGCCGCTTTAACATCCGTTGAAGTGATATTTACATTACAAGAATCTTTAATGTAAATAAGTTCTTCAGAAAGCTGAACTTGATTATTATCCTGTCTTGCATCTTGGTCAATCTTTGTGTCATCGTCGTTACAGAATCCTGAAAGGGGATGTCTGGAAGCGGAATCTAGAGCCGACCATGACCTTTCAGAGTCATCATGTGTGTTACAATTGCTACGATATACATTTTGGTTCATGTTGTTTTTTCCTCCTTAGGTTTTATTCCCTATTAAAATATGCTTTGATGGTTAATCGGGTTGGACGAATAAATCAGTTCATTCGTCTATTTTTTAAAATACTTAGAGAAAGTATTAGTGTGTGGGGGATGAATAATAAAGAAGCTGGAGCTTTAGGAATGAAATGTAAGTGCTGCTATGTCTCGGTTTACTTATTTCTCGCCAGCAAGTAAGGTGATATGGTGCGTCATTTATCTTTGGAATCCGTGAATTTGTTGTGAATGGAATTGGTAACTGGATTAACATCATGTTCCGTGATGTTCTTTTCTTGGTTTATGATTTTTAGTGATTGCTCTTGTAAATAACGAACGGTTTCTTTAAGGTTGTTTCTCTCTTTTTCAGTTAGATCGACCTTTTCCTTTTTGAAACCATGCTTTCTTAAAGTCCTCGAAACCAGCAGTTCCATCAGTCTTTTTTGAGACTCATCCAGGTTAAAATCATTGTTACCCATAAAATTTTCCCTCCTTCTTGCTTTCTATATATAGACTATGTATTTTTGATGAGATTGCCATTGAACGGAAATGGTTTTTTTCATAAAACGATAATTTAAGTTCATGAACGAACAAAAAAAGCTGTCCAATCAGAAGACTGAAGGACAGCTTTTTTATATCATAAAATGGTTTTCTTCATCGTTTTATGAGGAATGCCAGCATCCATGAATTCGTCGGAAACGATCTCATACCCTAATTTTGAATAAAAAGGGATGGCATGCACTTGGGAATCAAGCTTCAATTGTGGCACTTCCTGCTGGATTGCGTATTCCTCAATAGCATTCATGATCATGGCTCCGGCACCATTCTTACGGCCCGATGATAGTACACAAATGCGCTGTACTTTACCGATGTTGTCAATGACCCTGAAGCGGCCGGCACCGATTGGCTGATGCTGCTCATCATATAAAACGAAATGTGTGGACTCTTTTTCATATTCATCGATCTCTTCTTCAAGAGGGACGTTTTGTTCTTGGACGAACACTTTTCTTCGAATCATATATGCGTTTTCAAGCTCTTGGCTGTTCTCTGCGATTTTTACAAACACGAAATCATTCAGCTCCCAATCTAAATGTTTCATAAACGGTCCATGCCCCGTCTTCAAGTTGATACAGCAAGTGAACTCGTTTCACCTCTTCTTCATGGCTGATGTCAAGCATGCTTAATTGGCCTAAAACATCAGAATGCTCATTATCGGATAAATCTTGAGCGATCGTAATATGCGGGACAAATGCATGTTCACTTTCACTTTTTATGAAATCCTCATTGTTAAGTGCATCATGCAGTTCTTGAAGCCCTTCGGATAATTCTACTTTGAAATAAATAGTATTGCTTACGGGTTGGAAAGACTTCGTTTTGGTTACGCTCATCGTAAAAGGCCTGCACTTTTGAGCAATGACTTTTAATTGTTCCGCGATTGTTGAAATTTCCATATCCGTCGCTTCGAACGTTGGTTTAAGCGTTAGATGCGGTGGTATGAAAGCATATTTCGTATCATACCGTTTGCGATAGGAGTTAGCTAAATCTTGAAGTTTTTTTGAAGGGAAAATTGCAACACCATATTTCATAAATAAAACCTCCTGATATTTTTTATTGTTGTATTATAGTTGGACATGTTTTTTCTTGAAACCATCCCAAACAGATGATTTCGAGTAATTAGAACATTTCCAATAGTGCTCGTTTCAAATCTGCCTGCCAGTATTTCCAGGTATGATTACCTTCAAATTCTTCATAGAAGCAAGGAAATCCTTTTTGGTTTATTAATTTATGCAATTCCCTATTTGGTTCTATGAAGTTTGCCTTATTGCCATCCGTCGTCGGTACATCTGTTTCACCCGTCCCGATCACATGGTAAAGTTCGAGGAGATGCGGATCCTCAAAATTACGTACAGCATCCATTACTGCTTCATTGGCAAGAGGGGACTGCATGATGCATTTCCCGAATGTATGCGGATACTGCAAAGCGGCCAATAAAGAAACTGTACCGCCTAGAGAGTCACCGATCAAAGTTCGACCATGTCCCATTTGATAGGTTGGGAATTCATCATCTAAAAACGGGACTAGTTCATGGGCAAGAAAACGTATGTATGCAATGTGCTGTTCCCCGTCCGGATGATATTTGCGCCAGCGGTCAAAGCGGTCTTTATAAGGAATTCCGACAATGATGATATTCTCGATCTCATCATTCCCTAACAGTTCATCTGCTACCCGACCGATTCGGCCCATTTGAAAATAATCACGGCCATCCTGAGCAATCACAAGCGAATATTTATACAATGGCGAATAATTAGCAGGCAAGTAGACAAGCAATTCCAATTCTTCTGCTAAAGCTTCGCTTTTAAACATGTACTCTTTAATTGTGCCTTTGCGTAAACTCATTCTCCCGCACCTCAATGATAATTAATAATGAAAAACAACTTACTTGATTATTTTAGCATAGCCTTGCAACTTTTTCCCGCGACAAGAATTTGGAATATAAAATTTTCGTTATATTTTCTAAAAATTTAAATTATAAGGTGCTATAATACAAGGATATAGAAAAATAATACAAAAAAAGGTGGCGAATAAAATGGCAGATGTACACGTGCACAGCAGGGAAGTGACAAAGGCGGCTAAACGAACATTATTGGAGCGTGGTGTCAGTGTGGAGGCAATTGCAAAAATCGTTTATGAATTGCAGTTCCCGTACAAAGCTGATCTTAAGCTGGAGGAATGCATCCACAGCGTTGAGCGTGTCCTGTTGAAAAGGGAAATTCAACATGCCATTTTAGTCGGTGTGGAGCTGGATAAACTGGCAGAGCAAAAAAAACTATCAGAACCCCTGCAATCGATTGTTGAATCAGATGAAGGGCTATTCGGAGTGGATGAAACGATTGCCTTTGGTGCTGTACTCGGTTACGGAAGCATTGCTGTAACGACCTTTGGCCATTTGGATAAAAATAAAATAGGCGTCATACACGAACTTGATAAGAAGCAAGAAGGAATCGTGCATACCTTCCTGGATGATATCGTTGCAAGCATTGCCGCGAGTGCCGCCTCAAGGTTAGCTCATCGTCTGAGAGATGAAGAAGAATCGTTAACTGAACAGGAAAAGGACATCCAGGAAGAAGAAGAGTTAATAGGTTGAACCTTGAAGAGCAATTTTCAGCCAGATCTGTAAAACCTGGCCTTAATGAGGCGGGCAGAAAGGATATTGGCTACTTTAAATGTCCGTTTTGTCTGCCTTAGAAAACAGAATGCGTGAATATGGCCTGGATAAATTTCAAGCACCTGGATTTTCCGTTGCGTAATCTTACCTTGTTCGGAGAGATAAATTATTTCTAATGGAGCATTTTCTTCCATATGTTTACGAAGTATATATTTCATTCCCAGTCACTCCTTTGCTGACTTGCTTGCTATCATTATATGCGAACATACGTTTTGTATGCAAGTGAAAAGGGAACCTTGGTTCTGTTTTGTTGTGAGGGTAAATGGAATAAGATGAAATTATAACTTTTTTAATATAATATGTAGACTTTTTAACAAAAAAACAAAAAACATCAACCAAAACTGAAGTGCGATTATACCTCACCTCATCTTTCAGATTGAGAATAAAGAATCTGTTTCCCCGATTATATCCACAAAAATCCCTTCCATATTGTTAACGACCACCTTCTTAATAAGATATATAATCCAGTAGATTTTTGCTGTTTGAGTTAGATTTATTTTCAAATTTGTAACATATGTACAAACATCTTTTCTTTTAATGAATAAAATAACCCGAAAATAAAAAAAGAAAAGGTGATTATAATTAAAAATCATTATTCCATTTCACATTGTAATTCCTTTATAGACACCACATATCTTAATAAGAAATGTGTGCAAAAGAAACCGGATGATTGTCATAGCTGCCATAAGAAACACAATGACTGTATTTGTCATCAAAAGAAACCGGATGATTGTCATAGCTGCCATAAGAAACACAATGACTGTATTTGTCATCAAAAGAAACCGGATGATTGTCATAGCTGCCAAAAGAAACACAATGTCTGTATTTGCCACCAAAAGAAACCGGATGATTGTCATAGCTGCCAAAAGAAACACAATGTCTGTATTTGCCACCAAAAGAAACTGGATGATTGTCATTGCTGTCATAAGAAACACAATGACTGTATTTGTCATCAAAAGAAACCGGATGATTGTCACTGCTGTCATAAGAAACACAATGACTGTATTTGTGAGCAAAAGAAAGATGATGACTGTCATTTGTGCCATAAGAAACATAATGACTGTATTTGTCATCAAAAGAAACCAGATGATTGTCATTGTTGTCATAAAAAACACAGTGACTGTATTTGTGAGCAAAAGAAACCCGATGACTGTCATTTGTGCCATAAGAAACATAATGACTGTCACTGTGACAATAAGAAAGATAATCTAGTAAGAGCATCTGCGTTCAGGGCTAATAAGAACACACCACAACTTTACGAAGCAGCGTTAACTCCCTCTGTAAAAGTTTTATTCCAAACTGAACAGTTTGATTTAGCAGATGAATATAATCCGCACATATCAACATTTATT
>NZ_JBFTMS010000049.1:0-29751 GCF_056397085.1 Peribacillus sp. 05N428
AGCGATGTTCCAATTTATTGAAGGTTGGTATAACCGAAAAAGAATTCACAGCAGCTTGGGCTATCAAACCCCACAAGCCATTGAAGATCGAATTAGGAATACAGCTTAAGATTTAACTTTTTAGTGTCCAAAATATTGACTCAAATCCATAGCTCTCTCTTTTATTGGTCTAGAATTACTTATTATTGTAACTATTTTATTTCACGCTTATTTATAAAGTACTAAAAAGTTGATTTTACTTTTTAATAAACTTCTAATGCACCAGGATTAAGCAGCGTACAAAAGCTTTAAAAAAAAGAAGTCCAGGAAGCTTAGTTAGCCTTGGTATAGCAATGGGTAATGGAGATGAATAATTATTTTTTTTGCTGATCTTTACTAAAAAAAACAGTGAATACGGTATAGCTTTTGCATAGAAAAAGTATAGGGTTAATTTAACTGAAAATGTATGTGAAATTTTGTACTTAAACTAATGGGTGCGTTAGTTGATTAAGGAACACAAATATGATCAATCTCTTTTTAATAGTATAAGGGCATTTTTCAAAACATGCCCTTTCTATTTATTCATTTATCAAGGTTGTTTGTATTAATTTGATCAAACTTTGTGGTGATCCCATGATCCGTTCTTTTTTTTATTTTTACTCTGTATAAATTAATCGCTCCTAAAGCTACAGATATTCCGGCCAAATATAGGGCATGTTGATAACTGTTCAATAGATTAACGACTAAACCGAATAAAGAGGGTGCTATGACAATGAATAATTGATTTAATGTCAATGCTGAACTCACCGTTAAACCTATAAAACGTGAATCCGATTGCTCTGTGATACAAGCAATAAAAATGGAATACCAACCAATGGCTACAAAACCCAAAAGAAAACAAAATAATAGCATCAAGATTTTCATATCAACAGTCATGATGAGTGGCAGCATAACTGTAAGAATTACGGTAACAGCCATCACAATAAGCAATAATCTTTCCCTTTTACCTTCAAAGAATTGATCACTCGCCCATGCGATGACTACCCGTCCAACCATACCACCTATTAAAACGACGCTTAAATATTTTCCTGCCTCTGTTAATGCATAGCCCCCTTCGTTATGCAAATAACTCATAAAATGCCCAATGATAATCATCTGTAATGACATCATCACAACACCTACTATATACATCGGATATAACTCTTTATTATTCTTGATGACACTCATTTTCTCCTTGAACCCGACCGAGGTTGATCCCGTTTTACCCGTTCTTTCTGGTTCGTTATATAATATTAGGAAGAGCAGCCCTCCCATTATTGCTACGATCCCTTGTACTATATGTACTGATGACAAATTGAAATGATAATATGTATAGGATAAAACTACAGAGGCTAGAGATCCTCCAAGCGGTATTCCCGTCTGTCTTATCCCTAGAGCCAGACCTCTATGTTCGTTTGGAAACCATTTTACGATGGCTGTGCTTCCACCGGTTTGAGCACTTCCGTACCATATACCGACCAACAATAATAAAAGCAGCAATACAATATAATCATTAACAAAAACTAGCGTTAAAGCTGAGAGGCCCAATAAAATGTTCCCCCACCCGATAATGTGTTTTTCCCCTTTTATATCCATCAAGTAACCGAACGCCAGCATTGAAAACATCGGACCAATATTGACCGCTGAAACAATGAAGCCTGTTTGAAGTGGTGTTAAATTCCATTCAATTTGATAAAATGCAGCGATGGGTCCCATGCCATATGTCACAAAGGTTGCTGCAGTTTGGGATAATGTGGCCACCAATACGATTAACCATTTATAATATGTATGCATTAAGAAATTCTCCCCCTATGCTTGATGTATCGTTCAATAATAATTCGGTGGGATAAATTCTTATTTTTAGCTTCTAGCATTATCTAGTCTCCCTTACTTATTAACTAACTAGAGTTTACTCTGACTGCCCAGAAGCGTAAAATGGAGGAAAATGATAGGGTTCATAAATTTTTTTTATAGGGTGTGCCAACTATATGAACATCAAAGAAATAGCATTGAAAATTGAAATATTAAACCGTCAAAATTTAAGTAAGTCTGCAGAAATCACGAACTATACTCAATCCGCCCTTACGGCTAAAGTGAAAAAAATAGAGTCGGAAATTGGAAAACTTGTTTTTAAACGCACGCCCCAAGGATTGAAAATCACTAGCGTAGGAATACAGTATAAAAACTATCTTCAACTTATTTCACAAGAGTACGAAGAATTTTTACAAAACATTGGTGCCATTCAAACTAACTCTAAAGTGGATTTTGGCACATCACATACAACCTTGAAAATCTATGGTGCCCATATCGCGAATACTTTGAATATGAAGAACGACATTCAAATGGATGTGGATTTCGCCGTAGATTCCAGTAATGCCATAAACCAAAAAGTGCACAATTCTGAATTAGATTGTGCACTCATTAGTGAACCTATTAAGAAATATCCCGACTTAACTTATGACATCGTTGCATCCGAAACATTCGAGATCATTTCAAGTAAGGACCATATCATCAATTTTGATTGGAAAACACCTATTACATTGCTCGTATTGAGTAAAGGTTGTATGTATACAAGAGCTGTGACCGAATGGCTTATGAATAATCAAATACCATATAAATTAAAGGAAATAAAATCAATCAGCAGTATCCAAGATTTTTTGCAAATCAGCAATACCATTGCAGTATTGAATACTAAGCTTATAGATTTATATAACTATACAAACATTCACTTTTACAAATTAAGCTTTAACAATGTCATTAATACCGTTTTCGTTTATAAGATGAACGACCGCGAACAGAACAATATCGTACAATTTAAAAATGTTCTGAAGACGATTGGATAATTACAAAAAAGAGGTTTTATCTTTAGAGTTGCTTTTTGGCAGCTCTTTTTCTTATGGAACTATCGGGGCTTTTAATTTGATATCGTTAATTCACCATTAAGGAATGTGATTTCCTGTGAGAGCAATAAATAAAATTAACTTAGTTACAAAGCTATTAATTTTTTTAATTTTTGTCTCTTTTAATACATATATTTGTTTTTATGCAAAAGACAAAACAGAAGGTATAGTTACTGCGTGTATAGGTATCTTTCTAGTGATTTTGGTTGCAACTATGGGATTTCTTCAAGATAGAAGCAACCATATGTATAAAAGATAAAGAGGATGAAAAAGATGAAAAAGGAAAGGCAAAAAAGAAGGTTTTTCAAAGGGATAATGATTGAATTTCGTGATTCAATCTTATATGAATTCGTTTTTAACCTCTTAACTATTATTCCAAGAATGATAGTTCGTTTAGTAAAAAGTTTATTTTAACTAATTGTGTCGGAAGTAAGTCTTAATGAACTAACGGGGCGTTAGCTGAAGATCAGACTTGTCTTTAAGGCAGCTCTTTCTTTAACTAAAGGGGCAGGTTAGTGGAATAAAAAATTTTCAAACGAAACCAAAACGAAAACCTTTAAATGGTAAAATTGAAAAAAATTCATTTTTATCATTAAGGAGGATATAATTTGAAGAAAATTTTTACTGTATTATTTTTAATGATGGTTTTAACAGCTTGTGGATCTAACAGCACTAACAAGGATTTTAATTCGGATACCACTAATTTGGAAACCACTAAAAAAGATACTAATTCGGAGGAAATGACTGAGCATAATTATCAATTTACAGGAGAAAGCGAACTGAATTATGGGGAGAGAAAAACGAATAAACCACTCATTCTAGCAAAGATAGCTATGAACTTGTATTAAAATATAAGGGGGCTTTGAAAGAGTTATCTTCCATGAAAAACCTGGAATATACTTATGAAACAACCACTTCAAGCGGAACTAAAACTGAGGCATACAAAGAACCACCTAGTGAAAAAGTATTTACAATTAGAGGTGGATCAGAAAATGGAGCAATAATAGGTGAAGGCGAAGTTATAAAAGTAAATGTAAAATGGGTTGGTTCTGAAGAGTCATTTCAATTGCATAATAAGGCTAAGTGATTTTGTTGAACTAACGGGTGCATTTCCAGGAGCTGTTCAGCAGCTCCTTTTCTTATTCAACAAACGAGTTGTTTGATTGAGTGCCGGCTCATGTTATAATGAATAACTTACGAAAATTACTATTTTGAACGGATGCCTAGAAAAGCCTCCGATAGCGATTAAATATGGAGGTGTAAGAGAATGAATAAACAATGGACGATTGGTCAAATTAAAGAATTTGTTGAGAAGAATTCGGAAAGTAAGTTGCTGACGACGGAATATCACGGTTTTTCTCAAAAGTTACTATTTAAATGTACATGTGGAAGCAACTTTGAAAAAACATTTAAGAAATTTAAAAATAATAACCAACGTAAATGTGATGTGTGCCAACCGCCTAAAGCGACTCGATAACGTATACAAAGAAACGAAGTGCTGATTTCTATACTACCTTATCAGGAGCAAAAGATCAGGGTTAAAGGTGAAGCCACCCATTTGATCCAACAGACAAAAAGGTTGCTGAGGCAGCCTTTTTTTTATGGCACTAACAAGGCAGGTTGGCTGAAAAGGGACGAATTACCAGTACAAAAGTTTTGATATTTTGAGATAATCAATAAGCAACAAGTCTTTAATAGACTGGATTTGTTTAGAAAATATTATACAAGTTTGGGTGGTAAACATTTCATGGGGAATGTACTACTGAGGCTGCCAATCGGAATATGTATTGCAGCCTATATAAGGCAATGCACAGATAAAATTATAAAAAATGATAGGTTCCATCAAATACATAGTTAAATAATTTTCTTATTGAACTAAAGGTCGGTTTAGTAGAAGATGGAGTCGCGACGAGAGCTCTTTTTTCCCGTAAAAGAACAGGCATGTTATAGTATAGGAGAACCGGATTTTATAATATCTGTGGTAATCTTAATCATCAAAGGAGTTTATTCATAATGCATGTGCTACAAAAAACACAAAAAATAGTTCGCTATCAGAATCAACAGGGCAATATACATTACGGTATTGTTGAGGATGACATGATATTACAACTGTCTAGCAGTTTTGCTGAACTTGTCAACAAGGAAATAAAGTATGACGGGGTCGAGCTGAAATATAGTGACGTGAAAATCTTGGAACCTGTAAAACCTTCGAAAGTGGTTAATTTCGGCTGGACATATGCAGGTCATGCGAAGGAAACGGGTGGAGAGGCAAACCTTGTTGAACCATTCTTATTTTTAAAGCCATTATCTTCGCTTATTGCAGACAAGGAGAATATTATCCTTCCTCCAAACGAGCTATCCAATCAAGTGGAACTTGAAGGGGAAGTGGCCCTTGTCATTGGAAAGCGCGGAAAAAACATTAAAGAAGAAGATGCGCTTGATTATGTATTCGGCTGCACGATATTTAATGACGTGACAGCAAGAGATCTTACAAAAAAAGATCCACAGTTTACGCGGGGCAAAGGATTTGATACATTCGGACCTTTGGGACCATGCATCGTTACCGGGGTAGATCCTACAAACTTAAGGATTGTGACCACTTTAAACGGCCGCGTTGTCCAAGACGGAAATACCAATGAAATGTCTCTAAGCATTCCATTTTTGATCAGCTGGCTTTCACAGGTAATGACACTGGAGCCCGGCGATATTTTGGCCACGGGTTCACCATCTGGCAGCTGCATGATCAAGTCGGGGGATGAAGTCGTTGTTGAAGTCGAGAATATCGGTCGGTTATGTAATGGTGTCCAGTAGGATTTGCTGGAATTCTTAATACGTTAAAAAAGATCAGAGCTGCCTTTAAGGCAGCTTTTTCTTATGCATCGGGCAGGTTAGTTTAATAAAGAATGGATAAAGTATCTATGTAGATAAACATTTGGGGTGTGATTGAAACGAATAACAGGCTATTAGAAATATAAGTGTTGGATGGGAAGATACACTAGATAATGACGACTGGTATTTTGGTAATTCGAAAAGTCTATTATTTCGATGAAGAGCCAAGTAATCCTTCATGTTAGCGGAATGCTTGACCCTTCAGTTTCGTTTACCTGCAAGCTCTTCTTGGAAAAGCAAAGAAGTCACGAGATTGTACTTATTTAGCATTGCGCGGGGGCTTATTAGTTGGATAAATTGCTTTTTCCAAGTCTTCTGTTGCAATCACGGGGTCTACTGTATTGCTTTTAGCCTTTCCCTTCTGACTATTGCCTTTATCACGCTTTTGGCTCATGCCTAGAACCTCCCTCCATGTAGCTTCATTTGTTAAGATGGACTATTAGATGGCGACTTATTCACCAAACGAGTGAAGGGCCTCGTTTTGATTTGAAAACATCCATATAGCATTTAATATGTAATGGTGTCAGCTATTGTTGATAGACGATAATGAATATTAAAGTCCATACTTTGTTATCTTTTTATAAAGAGTAACTCTTGAAAAGCCTAATAAGGAGAAGCAAAGCAGCGGAACATATATGATGATTGTCCGGTTATGTATAATGAATTCATATCTTTCAAATGTAATCACACTGAAACCGAGATTTTATTTTGACAGAAAGCCCTTTTTATCCTGTAGAAGTCTACTATGGCAATCTGTCTTAAAGTTGCCAATTCCGATTACTATGTCCTATTGGTGCTTTACGGCATATAAAAATAAAAGTAGACGGTACAGCTGGAATCTTAGAGATTTTCACTGTACCGTCTATAAAATATTCAAGGTTTTTATTGTATTTGAGAATTTTTTTTGGGATACGGCTGTATATAGAATCCATCCGTTTCTGACCATTCTCCATATAGGATATCCTCAATTTTTTTATAATTCCTCTTCTGAAGCCCTTCCAGAAGCCATTCTTTTGATTTTTTCACGGATCGAAGTTCTTCCTCTTTTATTTGGCCTTCTTCAATTACTAAGATAGAAGGTGCTTCATCCCTAGGATTGAGGTCAAGCATATCTGGTGTGATGCTTCCCGCCTTAGAATGAAGCTTTACACTGATGTCCCCGCCAGGCTCAAGATATAAATCTCGCACTTCCCGGAGAGTGAACACCCCCTGTTTCCGTAGCATGGTTCGAACCTGTTCAATTTCCAGGTGATTTTTTTTCATTTGTTTTATATCCAATTCGCCATTACGAATAATCAAAGAAGGATGTCCTTTGAGCAACTTTTTCATGCGATCACTTTTTTGAGCGCAAATCTCAATGATATAAACGGAAATCCCCCAAAGGCAAATGGCAAATAGAATCTGCCAGATCGACACTTTTTCATCGTAAATGCCTTCTTCCAGAATGCCGCCTAATACTAAAGCGTAAATAAAATCAAAAGGGGTCACTTGAGACATTTCTTTTTTTCCAAGAAGTCTTGTCACTGCCAGGAGTCCAGCCAGCCCAATCACCAGCTTCGTTGCTATTTCCAGATAAATCATTTTACCACCTCATCTTTTTTTCCCTTTCTCCCTTTTAACAATCATTTAAACCAAATTGTACCTGGTATTTATTTCACACGCAGAGTACCGTTTTCTGCAATTCTATTAAATAAGAATACCCAACATCAGAGGCGGTATTGTCCTATTAAATAAAAGAAGACGGTACAGCGAGAATCTATAGAGATTTTCACCGTACCGCCTATTTTTAAATGAACATAAAGTTGTTAACCTGCCTATTCATTACCAATCATTTTTCAAAACAATTTTTCCTATCGCCTTGCCTGACTCCATGTACTCATGAGCTTTTGAGACTTCATCAAAGGTGAATATGTTTGGATCCACAAGCGGGCGCAGCTTACCTTCCTCAACCACCTTGGCAACCTTCTTCAAAATCTCTCCATATTGCTTATGCATGTCCTTATTTAATATCTTCAACAACATAAAGGTAACATGCAGAGAAAGTCCCTTTGAATGCACTGGGGAGAGGTCATGAGTCGAACGGGCTGCAATGGCTGCCACCGTTCCATGTACCGCAGCCGCCTCAAAAGAGCGATCAAGGTTTTCTCCGCCTACCGTGTCAAACACAACGTCAAATCCTTTTCCGGCTGTATATTTTTGTACATAGTCATGAACGCTTTCTTCTCGATAATTGATCGTTACATCTGCCCCAAGGCGCGTGCCAATCTCCAGCTTCTCTTGCGAAGAGGCAGTTGTATAGACTGTCGCGCCTTGCCATTTGGCTAGCTGAATGGCAATGTGGCCTACACCGCCGGTTGCTGCATGGATCAGTATATCTTGACCAGGGACTAGATGTGCCCGATTGAATAATGCTTCCCAAGCGGTAATGGCAACTAGTGGTAAAGCAGCGGCTTCTTCCATCGTCAAATTTTTCGGCTTGTGAGCAAGTAAATCAGCATCTGCAAGCATGAACTCTGCAAGTGCACCGCCAGTCCCTTTAAAACCACCCGCGCATCCAAACACTTCATCGCCAACTTTAAACTCAGTAACTCCTTCTCCCACTGCAGATACCAAACCTGCGACATCACCATGTAAAACGGCTGGAAACTCGGGGGCAACGGCTGGAACTGCACCAGCACGGACTTTCGTATCAATAGGATTTACACTTGAAGCCTTGACTTGAATAAGTACATGTCCAGGTTTTAATTCGGGTTTTGAAACCTCTTCAAGCTGAAATACGGATGGATCACCAAAAGATTGAATGATTTGTGCTTTCACTTTAGTCACTCCTATTTATTTTATGGGGAATTTTTCATTGCCTATGCCTGTTAAGGATTGCAGGGAATAGGATGAAATGTAAGAATATTTAGTCTTTGTTTGTAAAATCAATGATACTTTATCTACTATAAAATTAAAAGTTACACACATTATTGTTTAATAGAATAAAATTTGTAATATAGTATACTGACTTTATAATTTGAACAGGTGCTTTAAGGGAGTTACTTTGGCAACTCTTTTTTTATGCAGCAAAGGGGCAGATTAGTTGAAGAGTGCTGTTTGGCCTTTATTCAACAATTGGGCCAGATGATGAAAAAGGAATTCTGGAATGATTGCAGAATCTGTAGAACAGTGATGATGGAGGTGTATTAATGGAGTTAAGACCAGTAGAAAAAGAAGAATATAGTTTCATTGAAGACTTTGTATATGAGGTATTCAAAAATACCGCTTATTCAAATGGATTAGCTGAAAAAGCTTTGGTAAGAGAGATCCGGGAAAAACCCTATTATATTCCACAGCTTGATTTAGTTGTTGAGGAAGAAGGGGTAATTATAGGTCACTTTATCCTTTCAAAACTTCCAATTAGTAATAGGTATGAAAATGAAATGTTGATGTTATCACCAGTTTCGGTGGCAATTAATAAACAGCGTCAGGGTGTTGGTACGTATATGTTGCAGGAAGGTATTAAATTAGCTGCTAAAATGGGGTTCAAGGGAATGATTGTTGAAGGAGATGATCGATACTATCAACGCTTTGGATTTAGAACATCAACTGAATTCGGAATCTATGCGTCCAAAAAAAATCCTCCACCTTCTGTTGAGAATTTAATGGCTATGGAGTTGTGTGAAAATGGGTTGGGAAATATCTCAGGTGAAGTAGATTATTCGATTTATACTGCATTGACACATTGACAGTCATATCGATCCTATACAAATTCAAGATTTTGAGGAAGTTAAGCCATGAATCGGAGGTTAATCAATCTTCACTAAAGGGCGATTCTTTATGAACTAACAGGTGCTTGCTTCATTACCAGGAGCTGATCAGCAGCTCCTTTTTTGATGCAATAATATGGTAAAATGAGTAAAAAAGGAGGGGCATTATGAAAGTGGTTCTTCAAGCAATTATAGGTTCAATTTCCATTCATATAATCTATGTAGTCGTTATGATGCTAGTCGGTTATATAAAAACGAAAAACTATAAACCAGGTATTGAGAATGCATGGGGAAAAGTAGAAAACCTCCAAAACCAGGTAGAGTGTGTGAGTGTTACGCCCCCTCATTTTTATGTTTTATCATTTTTAGGAGTTTCAGTAATTTGTGGAATTGTAATTTTATCGTATGAAAAGTTAATGAGCTAACGGGGTATGTATATTATTGAATGGACTTAATGATTAAAGGGGGATAAGGATGGAAATTCGTTCAGTGAAAGGGGCAGATTACTATGTCATATCGCCGCTGATCAATGAGTGGTGGGGCGGAAGGCAAATGTCTGATATGCTACCGAAATTATTCTTTGATCATTTTACAAATACAAGTTTCATAGCCGAAAAGGAAGGGAAAATAGTCGGTTTCCTGATAGGGATTTTATCTCAATCTCAGCCTGATGAGGCATATATTCACTTTGTCGGAGTGCATCCTGAATACAGAAGAAATGATATCGGCAGACAGTTATATAATCAATTTTTCGATGTCGTTAATCAAAATGGCCGCAATGTTGTCCGTTGTGTAACGTCTCCGGTCAATAAATCTTCAATCGCCTATCATACCAAGATGGGATTTGAAATGGAAGAGGGAGATACATTCATTGATGGTGTTTCAGTGCACTCTGACTATGACGGACATAATCAAGATAGAGTTTTATTCATGAAACAGTTATCAATGAACTAAGGTCGACCAGTAAAAATCGGTCGATCTTTTTTTATAGAATCCACTAAGGCAGGACTGTCAGCTAAAGCGGGTTTTATTCATTGCCAATGCGGCCTGGAATAGCACGTACAATACCCGTTCTTTGTAATATTTCTCTGAAGAACCTCATAATTATCTAATCTGCTCATTGTATGCCCCCTTCATTTCTTCTTAGGCAGCTCTTCTTTTATGGTCCTATAGGGACAGGATAGTTCAACAAGGATAAGATATAATTTGGATTAATATACAAAATTTTAATGAATATAGAAAGGAAGCATGAATATGACAGAAATGGTACCACTGACATCGGAGAATTTGGAGCTATGCATCGAACTCTACATGAACGTTTTTAATCGTGAACCATGGAATGAAAGATGGACCTATGAAACGGCTAAAGAGAGACTTTCCGACTTATTGCATACACCTAAATTTCTTGGGTTTTTATTTCATATTGATCATAAACCAGTTGGTTTCATTGCTGGAAATAGTAAAGTGTCTGATCAAGGTTTAACGTATTATTTGGCAGAACTTTGTGTGAATAATCAAATGCAAGGCAAAGGGCATGGCTCAAAAATGCTTCGAGCCTTGGAAGCTGAACTGCAGAAGAGAGAGATTAAAAGTCTATATCTATTAACGGCCAATGAGGGGCTTGCAGAAGCATTTTATCTGAAAAATGATTATGTTGTAAACGAAGATAGGGTGGTCATGAAGAAAAACTTTTTTTGAAAAATAGTCAAGGGACGTGATGGGATTTTGTCGAAATCTGTAAAGTTGTATCAATTAAGCAGAAAAATACATAAATGGACTGGATTGATTTTATCCATCTTTTTCATGTTCATCGCAGTAACTGGCCTCGTGCTTGTTTATATGATACCACTCGGAGTGGCTGATGAGTTACGTATGGGGAAAGAGGCAAGTCCAGATCATGCGATACCCATGGAGAAGGTCGTGTCCATTGCTGTGTCTCAGGATCTACCAGGTGCGGATTCGGTTGAAGATATCTTTAGAATCGAATATAGACCAAGTGCAAATGTGTACCAGGTTCGCTTTAATAACGGTCAAGGTGTTCAAATGGATGTGAGTACGGGAAAAGTGTTATCCACAAATCCAGATTACTCGACTTTCCTCATTACATTACATGATGGAACCTTCTTTGGTGATTGGTATAGATACAGTATCCTCACAATGACGGGTTTATCCTTAATCCTGCTGTCGTTTTCCGGGTATTACATGTTCGGGTATCCTCTCTATAAGCGTCTAATGGCGAATAAAAGGAAATCTTAATATGAGGTGGTAATGTGTCTATAAAAGGTTTGAATCACTTTTTATTTTCAGTTTCTGATTTAGACAGTTCCATAGAATTTTATCAAAAGGTTTTTGATGCGAAATTATTAGTTAAGGGCAGAACCACAGCCTATTTTGATTTGAATGGAATGTGGATTGCCCTGAATGAAGAAAAAGATATTCCCCGTAATGAAATAAGCCAATCATACACACATATCGCCTTTTCCATAGAAGAAGCCGACTTCATGAACATGTATGAGAAACTGATCGGATTGAATGTAAACATTCTGTCAGGACGTCCAAGAGATGAAAAGGATAAGAAGTCCATTTATTTCACTGATCCAGATGGTCATAAGTTTGAGTTTCATACAGGGACTTTACAAAATAGAATAGATTACTACAAACAAGAAAAAGCACATATGGAGTTTTTCGACTGATAGTAAGCTATTTTCAAATGAAAAGGGGAATGTTCATGAAAACTATTGGCCTTATTGGCGGCATGAGCTGGGAGTCATCGTTGGAATATTATCGAATCATCAATGAAGAGGTAAAAGCCAAATTAGGAGGATTGCATTCAGCCAAGTGCATTTTATATAGCGTGGACTTTGAGGAAATCGAACGCTGCCAAGCTGAAGGGGATTGGGAAAGTTCCGGCAAATTATTAGGCGATGCAGCTCTGTCTTTGGAAAAGGCAGGTGCCGAAATGATACTAATTTGTACAAATACGATGCATAAAGTGTTTGGATATATTGAAGAAAAAGTCAGTTTACCGATTTTGCACATTGCTGATTCAACGGCAAAACAAATTCAAAAGACCAAAATCAGTACGGTTGGTTTACTTGGCACTAAATATACGATGGAGCAAGACTTTTATAAAACACGAATTGAGACTAATGGTATCAAGGTCCTGATACCAAGCGAAGAGGATAGAAAAGTAATCAATAAAGTGATTTATGAAGAATTATGTTTAGGTGAAATTCAACAATCATCAAGGCATTATTACAAAAAAGTCATCAAGGAGTTAGTGGATGATGGAGCGGAAGGAATAATACTAGGCTGCACAGAAATTGGATTACTAGTAAAACCAGAGGATTCCGAAGTGCCATTATTCGATACAGCTGTCATACATGCCATCGAATCCGTCAATATGGCAATGGAAAAATGAATTGATCACATTGTGCTTCAATAAGGAAGGTTGCTGCGGCGGCCTTTTTTTTTGTGGAGCTGAGGTTAGGTTAATTCAGGTAAAATAACCAAATTAATGTAATTGTGTGTTAAAGTCTTACTAGAAGATATGGTATTCGAATTTAAAGGGAGATAAAGATGCGAAATGTAACATATATATTTATTACTAGTTTAATTTGGATCTTATCAGGAACTTTTTTGTTCATCCATAGTAAGGGTATGATGAATGTTAGTCCTTGGGGGATGCACACTTTTGAAAATATAACGATACAAATAGCAGTTATTCTATTACCGTTTATTGGACTATTTTTGTCAATTCTTATTAAGAAGAGAGTCATAAAGTACGTAATGATTTTAGGGTGTTTAATGAATATTTATTTTCTCTCCATTCCATGTATCTTTGCTTGGATACATTACTTTCAGGTCATTTAATACAGTAGAATTCTTTTTGAAATTATTCTAACAGGAGCTTTCCTTCATGCTTAAGCTGTGCTTATGCAGCTAACTGATTTGAAATAAAATTTATATTGCAGTAAAGGAGAAGGTTGGATTTGCTTAAGATTGATACAGTTTTTTCATATGTTCTTCTCGGAGTAATAGTTTTTTATGCCTTGGAATGGTTAGCTGTTGGTTCAGGTTTCGGGGTACTTGTTGGCGGGAGTTTTGGTTTACTTTTATATATAGCTAATCATATTAGTAAAAATCAAAAAACAATGGGCAATACGGAAGAAACTGATGACAAGCAATAAATATTAAAATAATAGGTTAACGGGTGCTTTACATTAATAAAAGGGTTGCTGTGGCAGCTCTTTTTCTTATGGAACTAGCGGGGCGGGTTAGTTGAACAAGAGATTCCATAAAACCTCATTTTCTTATACAGCTCCTGGCTTCTTTAGAAGCTTGTTTTTTATAAGTTACCTTCCTATATGAATAAAGGCAGCTTTCCGTTTCTTGCTGAAAGCTGCCTTGTTAATATTTTTATTTCACTATATAGGGATATATCTACATTAGTCTAACTATCATAGCTCTTTGCTTGGACTTTTCCGAGACCAAACAACTACAGGAATAAGCACTAGTGACAGAATGGCTCCAGAAAGTGATAATGCTGCAAAACTAGAATGAGCGACTACCATTCCTGATACCCCCCCACCAGCTGCTCCTGACAGTGCAAATAGTACATCGACTGATCCTTGTGTTTTTGCACGCACAGATGGGTGTGTTGAATCTATAATGAGAGCAGTCCCGCTTATTAAACCAAAGTTCCAGCCTAAACCTAGCAGTACTAACGCCAGGGTAAGCAGTGGCATTGATCCTACCGGTGTAAAAGCTGCCACCAATCCAGAGGCTAGGAGTGTAGCACCAGAAGCAACAGCCATAGTAATGCGGCCAAGCTTATCTACCAATATACCTGTCAATGGTGAAGGAAGGTACATAGCTGCTATATGGAAACCTATAACTAATCCTACTTCTCCCAAACCATGACCATGATGTCCCATATGAATTGGTGTCATTGTCATAATGGCTGCCATGACAAATTGAGTCAAAATCATAATTACAGCCCCAACAACAACACCCTTTTTGTTTATGGTAGCATTCTTTAAATTTGTCCCTGTCTGTACGCTATCGTCTTTTTTCTTTGCATTCGCAATAGCTGTGGACACAACCAAAGGGTCTGGACGAAGTAAAATTAAGATAAATAATCCGGCAATAATAAAAGCAGCTGCTGACAAGATAAAGGGGCCAGCCAAGGTTGGAACACCAATTGAATCCGCAAATTCCCCCATTCTATTGACCAAGTTAGGACCAACAACAGCACCCAAGGTAGTGGAAACCATGGCCATGCTTGCAGCAGTTGCCCTTTGTTTATCTGTTGCAAGGTCTGTACCTGCATATCGCGCTTGTAGATTAGACGCTGTACCAGCTCCATAAATAAAAAGAGAAATAAATAAAAGTGGGATGCTGTTGGTTAAGGCTGCAATTATAACACCAATAGCACCTAACCCACCTGCAAGGAAACCACCTGCAAGTCCTGCTCTGCGGCCAAAACGTTGCGAAGACCGGCCTATAAGCAGGGCAGCTCCTGCAGAACCTAAAGTAAATAGGGCAGTTGGAATTCCTGCCGCATTTTCAGTCCCTAGCATGTCTTGTGCAAGAAGCGCTCCTACTGTTATACCGGCTCCAAGTCCTGCTCCCCCAAAGATTTGTGAAAGAATCAAAATTCTTAATGTTTTTTTATAAAGGTGTATTTGTCTTTCTGGTGAATCAATATATTCTTGCAGCCATATAGGCTGGTGTGTTGAGGCATTCGTATCTTTTGCTGACATTGTCATGAACTTTACCTCCTAACGAAATATCCTTGTAGCTTTTCATGTTTGGATGTCATCCTTGGAACATTTCATATTGTAATTAGAAGAAGCTCATAATTAAATTTCGATAATTATGAGCTTCTTTTATTTCTTATTTTTAAATAGGAACGTGAAACTATTTGTCGGTGTTCATATTAAAATTTGTAGGATTCACCATCTTCTGGTACTAACATATTACTTGAGAATCCTTTTTCATTACTAAAGTTTTTTAATTCTTCTCTAGATAGTGTCCAATGGTTAACAGCTTCCATATGAACAGAAATAATCTTAGCATTAGGAGCCGCCTTGTGTACTTCATAGATGTCTTCTTTTCCCATAATGAGAGAACCATATTCTATCAATTGATTATCTCCGCCATTGACAACAATAATATCTGGTTTATGGGTTTCCAATTCATCCTGTACACCTTCATACCAGACTGTATCACCAGCTACGTACAATGTTTTTTCACTTGGATGTTTAAAGAAAACGCCACATACTTCCCCCATACGCTTTAATAGTTCTTTTCCTCTTCCATGCTCGCCTCTTGTTTTAACTAATTGGATGCCTTCAAAGACAGTGTCCTTTGTTAATACCTCTACATTGTGGAACCCGGTATTTTGGACTTCCTTTGCATCTTCTTCATTTTGAACGAACATTTTAATATCTTTTGGTAATAGTCCTTGCGCTGCTTCGTCAAAATGGTCTAAATGTAAATGAGTCACAATGACTGCATCAACTCCACTAATAATATCGTCAGCAGAGGTTGGTAAACTCACTGAAGGATTGTTTTGATCTTGCCTAATCGTACCAGGGAAGGACGGGTACGTACCTTTCTCTGCTAACATCGGATCAATTAAAAACTTTTTATTTGCATATTCTACAACTATCGTTGCATTTCGAATTTGTGTAATTTTCATCTTTACAACTCCCTTTCTTTTCATGTGTTCCCTAACAGTGTTAAGTGTATAATATGAGCAGGATTCAAATACACAGATAAATTAAAGTGTTTTAGTCGTTTGACTTTATTTTTGAAAGGAGTTGACGTTCAGATGGATCAAACAGATAAGCGAATTATAGAGGAGTTATGTAGCAATAGCCGGATTACGATGAAAGAATTAGGGGAGAGAGTTCACTTAACAGGACCAGCAGCCGCAGCTAGAGTGGAGAAATTAGAGGACAATGGGGTTATTGAGGGTTATAGCATTAAAGTGAATCAAGCGAAATTAGGGTGCTTTACGTATGCCTTTATCAATATCTATATAGAAGGTACACATCATCAACCTTATCTCTCTTTTATCCGAACAAAGGAGGGGTATGTCATCAATAATTATAAAATCAGTGGAGATAGCTGTTATCTTTTGGAGTGCAGGTTTCCAAGTAATGAAGCGTTAAATCAATTTTTATTAGAGTTAAACAAGTATGCAAACTATAAATTATCGATCGTTATAAGTAAGTAGGGCATGAATAAACATGGATATTTGTGAATAGTCACATTTAAACTTATAAGGCTTGAATTGAACAACGAAGGCAGCAGGGACACCTCGTTTTCTTATTCACAAGTTAGTATATGAAGGACTGTACTTAATCTAATGGGTGGTTTAGCTGAAGAGCGGAGCTGTCTTTAAGGCAGCTTTTTCTTATGGAACTATAGGACAGGTTAGTTGAAGAAGAAAATGAATTGATTGGTGTTGAATTAAATGCCTAACTATATTTTTTATACAAAGATGTAACTGCTAGGCAGGAAAAATATTTAGACAGTTGGTCAGAATATATTGAATAAGGAAAAAGAGTCGGCAAAGCGACCCTCCTCTAAGATTCTCCGTATTCAACATATTAAGTATTTATTCAACGCTTGTTGTAAAGTTCCTAATGTTTGTGCTTTTTCATTCAATCTCATTCCTAAGCGTATCATATTGCTAGCCACTTCAGCTCTTAACCCGGTAATCACAGTGGTACATCCCATTAATGAAGTGCCGTCAATAATCCTCATTAAATGATCAATTACCTCAGTCTCCATTTCCATAATTCCAGATAAGTCCATAATCAATGTTTGAATACGTAATTTTCCAATCTCTATTAAAACTTTTTCCTC
Source organism: Peribacillus sp. 05N428 (assembly GCF_056397085.1). Classification (NCBI taxonomy): domain Bacteria; kingdom Bacillati; phylum Bacillota; class Bacilli; order Caryophanales; family Bacillaceae; genus Peribacillus; species Peribacillus sp. 05N428. The sequence goes on from NZ_JBFTMS010000049.1 coordinate 17,438, forward strand.
TAGAATATTCGTTCGGTAAAGATCAACCGCACCAATTAAAGGCAAAATACATATAGTGGGTGTTATTGGGATTATTGGCACAGAAAGATTTTCGACCAATTCTCTTTGAGCCATTATCAATGAATCTTTGTATTGAGAATATGTGATAAAAAAAACATTTAAAAACCTGTCTACTTGATTATTTATTTGTTTTTCTACCGAAAAAAAATCTTCATTTATAACGTGATTCGTTACCTCGTTATATCCTTGTAGGAACTTCCACAAAGTTCTTCGAATGGCTTGCATCCACTCTAATTTGAAAGTTAATGGTATTTCGTGTGTCGCCCAAGCTATACCTTCTTGTTTAGCAAATGATTGAAGCTCTTGTTCTTCACCCTCAATAATGTATCGAACCAGCTTACGGGCATTATTTATCAGGTCAATATTACCTACCATTAATATTTCTTTAATTTTGTCTTTCACATTAGATGCTTCGTTTAATAATGAATCTTCAAAATCCTCGTTATTTTCTTCGATGAATTTCATTAATTTATATATATCAAGTGACAAATCCATAATTTAATCTCCTTCTTTTAAATATGCCAAATCATAAATACCCTATTATTTAATTACTAAACCCATTTACACAAAAAACTTCTAATTTAAAGGAAAATGGATGATATTTATGTAAATTAATATTGTGAAGATTTCTACTTAAACTAACGGGTGCTTTACTTCAATAAGGAAGGTTGCTGAGGTAGCCTTTTTCATATGGCACTAACGGGGCAGGTTGTTCAATTAAAGAAATGTACATTGGCATATTTTCCTTACATTAGTAGAGAGTTTAGTTGAAGAAGAACTGAATAAATAAAAACAGCCAGGTTCTGGCTGATTTTATTGTAAAAAATCCGAATGCTTGAAATAAAAACAAAAATTCAATCAGATTTATAGGATAACTTTATTAATTCCAGTTTTTCTCTATAAATTGAACTGCAGGATTTAAATTTGTTTTGTTAGCAATTGAAATGAGAGCTGGAACCACAGAAGGGTCCGTTTTGGAGAAATTAGGGATCCGTGGATTTAACCGAAAAAAACGATTTCCTAGAAGCTGAGAACTGACCATGGATTCATAGTAACCGGATCCACTAGCGACAATCTGAAGAAATGGCAGTAAGGGTTCATTGGGAGCTCGGTCCAAAAGAACTCCCCAATTTGGGGGAAGGTTCTTCATATTTTCGGGACGTATGTTATCTGCACTTACCATCCCCCACCCCTTCGTATCTCTTCTTAATCGAGTCGGCTCTTCACCTGTTCCAATGGATAATACCGCAATTTGATCCAACGGCTGTTTGGCTTTCCCCACCGCAAATGCGATACTGGCTGTACTGGGGTTGGTTGCTACTGTATACCCATCCACGTAGTTTTGATAGGCTCGTTGCGTCGCGGGAGCACCACTGCTCCGTAGTATTACATCACTCGCTTTCTCATTTAAATAGGGAGAGCCAGGAAAGTTGTGGAATAACACAGGAGTCCAACGATTCAGCTCCGGTGAGAATAAATGAAATGCAGGTACAACAATTCGTCTTTTTAAGTCTTTGAGGAGAAGATCTGATGGGAAAAATGTTTGTACCGCTTTAATGAAACCAGAATATGGCAATTGTTGGTTAAAAACAGGTCCACCTGGTCGGGAAACGCTGAAAGCAGGCAGGATTTTATCCTTGAAAAACTGGAGTGTCTCCTTCGGCGATCTTCCACTTGCTAACGAAAGGGCAGTGAATGAACCGATTGAATTTCCCGAAAAAACATTGGTTCGACTAATTAATTTTGGGTTTTGCCGAGCCAGTCTGTTCAAAAGTTGTAAACTTAAAGCACCTAAAGTGCCGCCTCCATCAAAGGACATGATCCGATATTTTGTCAAAGCTATTTCTCCTTTCTAATCTGGTCACAAATATCATTCAGTATATGTTTATTTTTCAGGAGCCGGATTATGTAGCTAAACATCCAAGGAAAGACTTCACCGAGTATATAAAAAACTATGACGATGATAGAGGGGACTACGTTTGAGTGGCAGTACGGGCAAGCCAAACAGAATTATTATGTACGTACTTTGTTTGTAATGGGTGATGGGAAAGACAGAAAGTACAACCAAAAAAACTTGAAAGAAAATAAAAAAGCCATAGCGGTAGGCTACGGCTGCCTGTTCCGTCCTCAAACAGGTTCTTTTGCAACCTGTGCACAAAAGGAATTGATTATTATTAAATATCTTGCGACCCCTCAAGATGGAGATCATTTTTTCCAACAACAATATTGTGAAGGGTTACACTTAAACTAAAGGGTGCTTTAGCTGAAGATCGGAGCTGTCTTTAAGGCAGCTTTTTCTTGAGGCACTAACGGGGCAGATTAGTTGAACAAGGGTAATTCATAATTTGTATAGAATATGTAGAGTGTAGATTCATTTGAAGATAATGAGGTGGCTATCATAAAGAAATTTCTTAGTTTATTGTTTTTGGTTGTATTGTTTATTAGTGCAGTTGCTTGTAACAAAGATGTGATCAAAGAAAACAGTGAAGAAAAAAACCCCTAAAAGAGGAAAATGTGGTCAAAGTAGAAGAGGCAGAAATACTATTTAATAATTATAGTAAAGAACTATATACTATTAAAGATCCGTCCAATCCCCCAACTTTTGATGAAATCGCAGAAAAGATTAAATTATATTTAACAGAAGAACAATATAATGCTGAAATCGCTAACCGGAAATTTCAAATACCAGAATTGGTATCCAAACAAATTAATAAAAGTATAGAAGTACAAGATGTGAAACTTGAAGAACAAAGAAAAAATGGTGATGGCAAAATAGATTACTTATATACAACAACATTTAAAGTTTATGACGAGAATTCATCTAAAATTTATGAAAAAGAAGGAGAATTAACCATATCCACTACAAATAATGAATTAAAAATCGATCGTGATTGGAGTAGAGGGGTGAAAATTGACGGTTTAGATGGTGGCCTATAAGAGCTTATAAATGAAGAGTCATATTATGCAAGTGTGCTCTCGTTTTATTTAATTATTGTTGAGGACTATAAAGATTTAACGCATTGGATTTTGCACTAAATCAATTCATTAAAGTAAGGAATGGAAAATATATTTCATAATGGTTGTTGCATCACCTTTTCTATATAAACTCCACAACAATGTAATGTAAAAATTTGGAACTGGGTATTTCGTATTCCTGAGGAAGGTGAACGCAGTTGATGCAATGTTGTTTTATACCTAAATGACTCTTTAACACAGAAAAGGTTTTACTCTCGTTTATGTTATAATTTCGATTGAAGAATATCGATTTATACTATGACTATTAGATTGGTTGTTGAAGATGAAAAGGAAAAAAAACAAGAAAAATGAATCAAATATAATTAATATGACATTTGGAAAGAATTCTTATGTTAAGGACGATGAAACAGATTTTATATTTGCGTGGTTACATCCTATTATTTCGTGTAGGTTATGTATCAAGTATTTTATAAAATGGATGACGTCTGTGGATTCTTCTTTAGCACCTAATGTTCACCGTTACTACATTTTATTCTTTACATTGATATTGAGGTCATTTTTGTGGATTTATATTGGAATGGGAATTGGAGTAATCTCAAATGATAAGTCAGATGGCATGAGGTTAGTGACAGAGATTCCAATGGCTTTCGGGATGTCATTTTTATGTATATTTGGATTATTGTTGGTTTTACGGATTGTCATTTCTTTCTTTGAACTGATCAGACTATTTAAAAAAGATAACTTAATTTTGTATGGTTTGGGAGTTACCGTTGTATATGGGTTTATTGGCATGGTTATGTTGGGAAGTGCAATGAGGTAGTTTTATACAATGTTATCCTTCAGGTAATGGGTGCGTTAGCTGAAGATTGGAGCTGTCTTTAAGGCGGCTTTTTCTTATGGAACTATCGGGGCAGGATAGTTCATTAAGAATACATTCCATTTTTAGAAATAATTGTTGTAATGAAATAGAATATTTGTTAGGAAGGTTGTTGTTCAAGGTGGAGTATAGTTATGAAATCTAAAAAGACAGTATTAATTATAGCTTTGGGTATTATTTGTATAGCTATCTTTATAAATCTATTAAAGAAAGATTTATGGGATGTAAACGAAGAGTTGTTAAAAGAAGAAGTGTTATCAATTGGACATTCCGTTGAAACAATAAATTTATTAGAAGTAACACCGTTTGACTGGGATGTAGTATATTCCTTTGAACCATATACCCCGTTAGATCATATATATGAAACGGTAGGTTATAAATGGGATACTATTAACGGAACTGTAAATGAAGGAATGAATCAAATTGTATTCTTGAACGATGGAAAAGTAGTCTGCTATTTATATGGTTATCCTGAGAATAATGGATATGGTATATCTTTTGAATCTGAGAATTATAAAGATGCAGTTTATATGCTTAATAGTAATGATGATTTAAATTTTCAAGTAGAACGAAGAAACAGTGTTGTTTATTTGAGAAGCTAAGCAAGGATATGATTTCTTCAACTAACAGGTGCTATACTCAATAAGGGAGTTGCATTGGCAGCTCTTGTTCTTATATTTGTGAAGAAATGTACTAAAACTAACGGGTGCGTTAGCTGAAGATCGGAGCTGTCTTTAAGGCAGCTTTTTTCTAATGGAACTAACGGGGCAGGTTAGTTGAACAAGGTTCTTAATAAACCTTAATAGGATTTAGAGTTATGATACCTCAGTTTTTATGCTTTTAAAGGTTTTATTAAAGTTGAATTGAATTATTAATATGGATAAATAAAACAAAGTTGAGGTGTTATCTTGCAGATACTATTAATTCGACATGGTGAGTCAGAAGACGATTTTCTAGAAGAAAATTATGAAGGAACTACAGATTTACCACTAACTATTAAGGGAGTTGAACAAGTAGAAAAAATGTGTCGGCGTGTATCAGAAGAGTTTCCACCAGAATTCATATGGTCAAGTACCTTGCTTCGTGCTAGTGAAACTGCTGAAACTTTATCAAATACTATCCAATGCCCAGTAACATTCTTAGATGATTTACGAGAGATGCAAGATATGGAGAGTGAATTTAATTTTAGATTACGAGCTCAAAATGTCCTTTCCTATATTAGAGAGAACAGTGCAAATTATAAAAGAATTGCTATAATATCCCATGGGGGGGTGATTACTAAAATAATTGAAAGCTTTCTTCAATTACCACCCGAAATTAATGATGTGTGGTTCAATTCTAATAATACAGGTATACATCTTCTTGAGTATACCGATCATCCATACAAACTTATAAGATTTTCAAATAGTACTACGCATTTGAATTAACTTACTTTCGCGCTGAATAATTTTAACTTTTTTAATATCAGGAGCTGATCAGCAGCTCCTTTTCTAATGGAACTAACGGGGCAGGTTAGTTTGGTAACTTTATTTGGAAACTGTGTTAAGATTAGGATATTGTTGTTTTGAAAGGCGTTGGAACAATTGAGTCGAGTCAATCCAAAAACAAAGATATACTTTTGGCTATCTGTTACCTTTTTACTCTGTGGAATTGTTTCTTGGATTCCTTATTTGGTCTTTAAAATTGAAGTATCTTATGGGATGCTAACATTTGTTCTTAACCCAATTGGAGTGGTAATAGGTTCTTTATCAAACAACAGATTAATAGCCTTAAGCAATTTAATTATGGTCTTTAGTTTTATTCCTGTTATGATATTTGTATATCTAACAAAAGGGTACATTCCTATGTGATTGTTAGGGGGATTTCCTGACACTCCATCAAACGTATTATAGAAGTAACAGATGCAATAGCAGTAAGTTAGATCTGTCATCTAGACAGCTTTTTTTATGCAATAAATTTGTCAATGACACTCCTTCTTAACAGCCTTTATAAAAAAGTGAATTTACAGTTTAAGAAAGTTATTGTGTCGCAGTTCGAAAAAATTGTGGTAATAAATAGGATGATCCTTGTTTAACAAACGGGTGCGTTAGCTAAAGGTCGGAGCTGTCTTTAAGGCAGCTTTTTCTTATGGAACTATGGGGCAGTTTAGTTGAAGAAAAAAAACGAAAAATGCGTATTTGAAGCAAAAAGCGACGTAGGGGTAAAGTGATGAAATCGTATGTTATACCAATTTTAAAGGGAATCATAACAGGGATTTTAGACGCAAAGAGGGAGAAAATTAGTTTTACTATACATGTTCAGAGTGCGGATGTCTTGGAGAATTATCAGATTTTTTTTCAAAAGAATCTGGGGATATAGCAGTTGTTAATGGTAACCAATTCGGTGAAAAGGGCGAAAACACTGTATCAATTAAATGCAACAAATGTGGAAATAGAATAGTCAGTTCAGAATATTAATGCACAGTACCTTCTTCTACAAACGGGTGCGTTAGCTGAAGATCGGAGCTGTCTTTAAGGCAGCTTTTTCTTATGGAACTAAAGGGGCAGGATGGTTGAGGAGTGCTGTTATTCAACAATTGGGCCATTTAATTGAATACTGTATATTTGAAATAAAGCTGCACTGCTTTGAAAAAACTCTGTATATAAGCGTGTGTTTGTTGAACAAGAAGTAAAAGGGTGATACTTATTATACATGACTAATATGTATCACCCCTTTTTGTAACTTTGTATGATTTTAGGTCTTGAAAAATTTCAAACCAAGATAAAAATCGGTATTATTTCTCTCTAATCTGCTCCGTCAGACGGTAGGTTATTCCCCAATACAAAAGGGCCAAAGCGCTGACAGAGGTACCAAATAGACATACACCAATCCATCCATAGTTTGCGTATATATTGGTTGAAACAACTGAACCCATGGCACTGCCGATGGAATAAAAAATCATGTAAGCAGCAGTAAGTCGGCTTCTCGCCTCAGGACGCACTGTGAAAATCATACTCTGATTGGTGACATGTACTGCTTGCACAGCCAGGTCAAGAAAGATAACGCCAATGACTAATGCGATCAGTGAGTGTTCGGTAAAGCTGATTAGGAACCATGATGCTAGCAATAAAACTAGGGCTATGCAGGTTGTTCGCTGTCCTAAACCTCGATCAGCCAGACCCCCAGCACGAGCAGCAGCTAATGCTCCGGCAACTCCAGCGAGACCAAACGCTCCAATAGCGCTATGTGAAAGAGAGTATGGTGGAGCACTGAGAGGTAGAACCAGCGAAGTCCACAATGTACTAAACGCGGTAAAAATCAGCATAGCCAGTACTCCTCGGACTCGTAGGATTCGTTCTTGCATGAACAATGTGAGCACCGAACGAAGCAGATGCGGATAGGATAGTGACTCTCTTTCGCTTTCATCACGCGGGAGTACTCGGAACAACACGCCAGTCATGATGAGCATCATGGCGGCAGAAACTAGATAGACCGAACGCCAACCGGCGAGATCGGTTAGTACACCAGCGAATGTTCGTGCGAGCAGAATGCCGATCACGACTCCACTTTGCACCAAGCCGACTATACGTCCACGTTCGGCTGGGGCAGCCAAAGTCGATGCGAACGCTACGAGCACCTGAGTCACCACAGCAAGCAGTCCGACCGCAGCTAATCCCGTGAAAAGCACTGTGATGATGGGGGCGATGCCAACCACAATCAGAGACAACACGGATAAAAGCAACTGACCGATGATTAGCCGACGTCGATTCAGTAGATCACCGAGCGGTACTAGCAGTATCAGTCCTAGCGCGTAACAAAGCTGAGTAATGGTAATGACAATGCCGATGGATGAATGGGCGATACCGAACTCGGTCGCCAGTGAGTTTAGCAACGGTTGTGCATAGTATATGTTGGCGACAGCCATCCCACAGGCTGTTGCAAACAATAGTGCCATATAGCGAGTCATGGTTGATCCGGATACTTTTTGTAATTGATCTGTTTTCGTATCATGATCTTTAACTTTAATTGTTGTTTTTTCTTTAACCTTCACCTTTACCATTACTTACACCCCTCTTTTTTTGTACTCAACAGTATAATATATCGTTCGGTATAAAATGATTCCTAATAAGGATAATCAACAAAACGTTTTGATGTCAAGTAAGTTATGCAGTTATTTGAATGATGTCCTTGAAAGAATCATCACAATTTGACAATAGGACTTTAATTAAATAAAATCATAATATACCGATTGGTAATTAAAAGGAGGGTTAATTATCCATGAATCAAATACCGGGGAATAACGAATTAACTGAAATATCTGGGGGCGATTCACCATCTCCAAAATTCCTGCAGACAAACGAACAGATTATAAAAAGCTTCTTTGAAGTTGTCAGATCAGGTTGCAATCCCGAACAAGCTAAGTTTTTTATGGCGAAAGAGGTAAGAGCACATCAAGTGAATTCAGAAAGCATGGTGACAATTAAAAGGTCACCTGAGAATTATGCTGATCATATAAGAGAAATGATGGATTCATGGGGGAATTTTAAAATAGAAATCCAAGAATTAATTTCTCAAAATCAAAAAGTTCATGTCAGATGGAAGCAGACGGGAATGCATATTGGAGAGTATGAGGGTTATCTGCCTACAAATAAAGAGGTTATTGAAATAGGTAGTGCCGTATACCGATTAGAGGATCGAAAAATAGTGGAATACTGGATTCAAGTGGACAGATTCGGAATCATTGAGCAAATAAAAAAGAATCAAGAACAAGATTAATTATCTAGTGAAGAAATTTTGTTTTTTTGAAATGAGGGATTTATTATGGTTCGACAACGTGAATTTGATGAGGAAAAAGCGTTGGATGATGCTATGTTGCTTTTTTGGGAGAAGGGGTACAAGGCTACTTCGCTAAGCGATTTGACTGCCAAAATGGGGATACAACGACCAAGCTTATACTCAGCTTTTGGAGACAAAGAGAAATTGTTTGAGGCTGCATTACGCAAATATACAAAGCTACATGCTTCCCATATTCGAACAAAACTTCAAAACAATCTATCTGTAAAGGAAGCATTTCACACATTTTTTGAAGATTTGGTGGAAGAGGAATATAAAGAAAGTCCGAACAAGGGATGTTTTTGCATTAATACAATGGTGGAACTTGCCCCTCACGATGAAAAATTTGAAATCCTTACAAGGGAGCATCAGATGTATCTTTCGATCATATTTCAAGAAACGATTGTCCGAGGTATTCGCTCAGGTGAGCTCGAAAGCAGCCTTAATGCTAAAGTTTTAGCACAGACACTAGTCGTTTCATTAATCGGACTTACCGTGTTGATGAAATCCCGTCCAGAGCGTTCATTTGTAGATAATTCTGTAGCGATGATATTATCATTATTAAAATAAATTTATCAAAATTCCAGTTTTATCAATCATGTCAGTCTCTGTGAATAAATGGGGTTTGTATAAAGCCCAATCTATAAAATCGATTGCAGCTGTAATGCTAATTTTTATTAACCAAGTTACGGCAAGTTTTTTTAATAAAATAATGATTCATTAATTATATTAAAAGCGTATTTTGATCAATCTTTTTTCAAAATACGCTTTTTCTTCGTTTATCAAGGTTATTAGTATCAATTTGATCAAACTTTATTTAAAGCAACAATACCATTGAGTTTTCACCTGATATTTTTGCAATTAGTTAACAGCAATACTAAGTAATATTAGTAAAGTATTCTTCAATTAAAGGGAGCGATTCTTGAAGAAGTTTCACTTTTCTTATAGAACTACCGGGCAGTTTAGTTGCATAAGGATAATCGTTTTTTGTGGTAAATTAATAGGAAAAGGATAGTAAGGGGGATGACTATGGAAGGGTTGGAAATATACGATTTCCTAAGATTAGTTTTTATAACTTTTATAATTAGTTTAATTGTTATTACCATTATTTTATTGGTTCAAAAGAAACGGAGCAACCTCGTTAATGGATTCACAGTTAGTATTACTTCAATAATTTCAATAATTGTTTCTGGTATTAATCTTATTATAGGATACATAGCTGATGAATTAAATTTAGGAGGAGATGTTATTTCCTCATATTTGTTTCTTATAATTTTAGGGTTAAGCATATTTAATTTGTTTATTTACTTTAAAAATAAAAACAGGATTATTAGTGATTAATAAATAAATTTTGTTCTTAAAGGAGTTGTTAGGGCAACTCCTTTAACGGGTGCGTAAGCTGAAGATCGGAGCTGTCTTAAGGCAGTTTTTCTTCTTTAACTAACAGGTGTTATTGTTTAATGAAAAATCTACTGATCTATTATAATAGTTCTTCTTTTGTCTATACTGTCTATTAATATGGTATACATTGGAGAGAAACAGGTATGATCTTAACTGATGTATGGGGTTTATATAAGGCAGATAAGCAAATCCAATTTATCGAGAATAACGGGATAGTATATCCATTAGTTCTTGCTTGGCTGTTTCTACACTTTCTTTTTGGAAATGTTTGTATTGCACTCGGATCTTGGATTCATCCATTCCTGCTGCACTTTCCAAAAACCCAGAAAGTCCTCTTGCTTTTCTATCCACTTCGATGAATAAATCTACGGATTGTGCGTCCGCGACGAATCCGATTTCAACCTCATCAAGGCTTCTTTGGAATGGACCGCCCTTTGGCTTGTATTCGAATTCCTGAAAGACACCCGTTTTGCTCCGTTTGAAGGGTACATTTTTCACTTTGTTCAAGTAAAACCCTAATGATTCGATTGCTTTTAGGAAGCTACTGACTGTTTCATTTTCAAATACGTTTATATAATCGTTATCTTTAGGGTCCAATGCGAACGTCACATCCATTTCCGTCTTCATCCACACAGACACGTCCCCTACCGTGATTGGCGTTTCGTACGGAAGTTGCAAGGAAAACGGAATCACCTTTTCTTCGCCTTTTTCAATGACGAATGCATCCGAAACCTTTATTTTGTAAAGGGTAACATCATCTAAATACTTACGGTCATCCTGTTCCCTCAAAACCTGTGTCATCACATGGATGTACAGCCCATTGATTTCCTGTTGGGTGTTTCCGCCAAGGACAAACACGTTCCCTTTTACCGTTTCTCCTTGTTTGTATGAATCTTTTTCTAATTTTGTATCCACTTTCGCCGCACCGATTCCGATGCTTGCTTTCATTTTATCAAAAAATGACATGTACATAATTCCCCCTTTGTAAGTCTATAAATAGCATAGCATAATAGGTCCATGAGCGCCTCTAGAAGGGGGTCAAAGTTTAATGGGCCATGAAAAAGTGAAACCACAAAAATTTATGCATATCTAAGTGGTGCAATGCGGAGAGACTTGTAAAGAAAGTATTTTTTTAGGGGGAAATATAATTTTTGAAAATGGTTAGAATTATTTTAGCGATAGTGGTTATTGTCCTATCAGGTTATAGTCTAATAGCTCAAACCTTGGAGTTAATGCCCTATTATATGTTTTCCCTTGGGGCATTTATGTTGGTGACAGGATTTGTCGAAATTCAAAAAGACAGAAAAGGATTTTGGGGGTATATGAATATTGTTATCTCTTTATTCTCTTCTTTTTTTTTACATACCGTATTTCTTATAGAACTAATAGGGGCGTTAGCTGAAAATCGGAGCTGCCTTAAGGCAGCTTTTTCTTATGGAACTATCAGGACAGGATTGTTGAAAAAGGAATTCAACCTATGTTTGTATAAATAGTAATATTTAACGATATTTGGCATTGCACTAATAGTATTTTAACAGTTACATTATTTTCTAAATGGGGAGGGGCATTTTTGCAAACTTTTTTTAGATATAACTGGATGGTAAGAGAAGACTGGTATCGTTGGTGTGAAGAGTTAAGTGAAGAAGAAATTCTGCGGAATCGAACGGGTGGAATGGGAAGTATATTGCATACACTTTTCCATATTGTTGATGTCGAATGGAGCTGGATACGTCTCTTGCAAGGTAAAACTGACTTTCAGGAGAGTTTCGACAGTTATAAAAGCTTGAACAAAGTTCGAAAATTGGACGCTGAATTTCATTTAGAAGTGGAAAACTTTGTGAACAACTGGGATGCTAGTATGGAAAATCAATTATTTTATGATAACTTGCAAGATGGAAGAATTGTGACGGATACTTGGGGGGAAATAATGCGACATACTATTGCTCACGAAATTCACCATATAGGGCAATTATCAATTTGGGCAAGGGAATTAGGGAAAAAGCCTGTTTCTGCAAACCTTATAGGTCGGGGTCTTTCCCCTCATTCCATATAAATAATTCAAATAGATATTAATTTAGTCGGTTTCTATATATATTGAGTGAAGTCCTTCAATTAGAGATCGCCTTTTCGATGTTCTGCTGCTGGTCAGTTTTGTTAAGCAAAATCAGTTTGTGAAGAATTGTATTTA
>NZ_JBFTMS010000050.1:0-28933 GCF_056397085.1 Peribacillus sp. 05N428
ATTTGGTATAAACGAACCCATCCTTGAATCATTTGATACGAAACTTCAAATATTTTCTGAAGATCCATATAGCTGTGCTTTCCTTCAAGGTAAAGTCGTACAATGAATATTTTCTGTTCGGCAGAAAAATTAGCCATAAAAAACACCCCATAAATGTTAGTTTGGTGTCTAACATTTACGGGGCAGTTCAAGTTTACCTACAGTTTTTTTAAACAGTACAATTTGACCGTTGAGTTCCACTACAGGCACTCGCTTTCCGCGGGCGGTCCGGGAGCCTCCTCGGCGGCGCTATTGCGCCTGCGGGGTCTCCCTTTGACGCGCTTTTCCCGCAGGAGTCTCGTCCCTTCCGTTCTAATCAACTTTGATATAAAATTTAGATAGAAACAATTCCTGAGGTCTTGAAGGTATTTCTATTGGTTATTTGGTTCGGGAATATCATTTGAGCAAAGTTACGTTTTCCAAAGGCCCTTTATTTACAAACTGAAAGGATGGCTAATGCCATCCTTTTTTTCTATTCTTTATTGACGACTGCCGCTTCATGAAGGGCCAAGTCCAAATGAATAAGATCTTCGTAAGTTTCGCGTTTGATGACCAACCGGGCTTCTCCATTTTCGGCAAAGACGACAGCCGGTCTCGGAATGCGATTGTAATTATTCGACATGGAATATCCATATGCCCCTGTACAAAATACCGCCAAGACATCACCGCGGCCGGCTTTTGGCAATGGTAAATCCCAAATCAACATATCTCCGCTTTCACAGCATTTGCCGGCAATGGACACTGTCTCTTCCACAGGGTCAAGCGGCCGGTTTGCAAGAATGGCATCATATTTAGCTTCGTAAAGAGCGGGACGTATATTATCACTCATGCCCCCATCTACGGCAATATATTTACGGACATTAGGAACTTCCTTTTCAGAACCCACCTTGTACAGTGTCACACCTGCGTCTCCGACCAATGAACGGCCAGGTTCGATCCAGATTTCAGGCATCACTAAATCAGAATCAGCAATCAGGTTCTGCACTTCCCTCACGATCTCCTCAACATATTGAGACGCCGGTAGCGGGTCGTCCTCTTGTGTATACCGAATCCCGAATCCCCCTCCGAGATTCAATACCTGTGGTTGAAACCCTACCGAACCGTGCCAATCACTCAGCTTGCCGATAATTTTTTGGGCTGCCAGAAGGAAACCGGTCGTTTGAAAGATTTGGGAACCGATATGGCAGTGCAATCCAAGAACTTCCAGAAACTCACTATGAAGCGCTTGTCGAAGGGCAGCTTCTGCCTGGCCGTTAATAAGATCAAAACCAAATTTCGAATCTTCTTGCCCTGTCAAAATATAATCATGCGTATGGGCTTCGATACCCGGTGTTACACGAAGAAGGATTTTCACCTTTTGTTCACGGTTTGTACAAATTTCTTCCAACAGTGTCAACTCTGAAAAATTATCGACTACTATACAGCCAATGTCATGATCCAAAGCCATATGTAGCTCTTCTTCACTTTTGTTATTTCCATGGAAGTGAATCCGTTCTGTTGGGAAATTTGCCTTAATTGCCGTATATAATTCCCCCGCTGAGACAACATCGAGAGAAAGTCCCTCTTGCTCAGCCAACTGGATCATGGCAATCGAAGAAAAGGCCTTACTTGCGTAAGCAACTTGTGCTGAAATCCCCAATTCCTCAAAAGTTCTCTTGAACCCCCTCGCCCGTTCGCGAATTAGCTCTACATCATAAACATATAATGGTGTACCAAATTGTTCGATCAATTCGATCGTGTCCACTCCGCCAATCTCCAGATGTCCACGTTCATTGACACCCCCGGTTCCGTACAAATGCATGATAGCCTCACCTTCCTGACTTAAAACTAAAGATTAATAAGAAATGAGGCAGCCTCAAATAAAGAAAACCCGTTCTAAAAGGTCCTCTATATGAACAAGCCTCATCCGAATCAATTATCCCATGTAAATATTGTTCTCTATGACTGCTTAGTAGTTCGAAGGGAAAGACAGATTGGTTTAAACTCCAAAGAGTCATAGTAGCATTATCTCTTTGTTAAGCCTAACTTTATCGCTTTATCCGAATAAAAATAAATTACCACAACTTTTCGACAACATCAACCTTTAGATTTTCTCGGCTGCCTATATAGATCCTGGGGATGTACAATGCTCGGACGTTCTATAGAACCTGGATAAGGTCTTCTAAATATTATATGTGACAAGGCCTTCGGCTGAAACGGGAGAAGCGGCCATAAATAAGGTGTATTTAACGTTTTTATACTAGTGAGCATGATCAAATAGAGTGTGATGCCTATGACTAAGCCAGGAACTTTAAATAAAGCGACCAACACTATCAGTACTAATCGGGTAATTTTATTTGCAACCCCCAATTCTAAACTCGGAGTGACAAATGTACCGATTGTCGCTACGGAAGCGTAGAGAACCACTTCAGGAACAAATAGGCCGACATCTATCGCTATTTGCCCTATCAAAACCGCCGCAACCAAGCCCATTGCCGTGGAAAGCGGGGTCGGGGTATGAACGGCTGCCATCCTTAAAAATTCTATCCCTATATCGGAAATGAAGATTTGGAACACAATGGGTATATGCGTTTTTTCATTCGGCCCGATATACTCGAACTTTTCCGGCAGGAGGGAAGGATCTAAACAAAACAATAACCAAATCGGCAGCAAGAATAACGAAACGAAAATCCCGAGAAACCGGACCCAGCGCACCAAGGTCCCAACGGCAGGTGCCTGCCGATACTCCTCAGCGTGTTGCATGTGATGAAAAAGGGTGGACGGGGTAATGATGACACTCGGTGAAGTATCCACATAAATAAGGACATGGCCCTCAAGTAAATGCGTTGCAGCCACATCAGCCCGTTCCGTATATCTGACAAGCGGGTATGGGTTATACCTTTGCTTTACGATAAATTCTTCGATCGTTTTATCAGACATCGTTATGCCATCAACCTCAATATTATTCAATTCCTTACGAACGATTTCTATTAAATCGGGATCGGCAATATCTTTAATGTAGCCGATGGATATATCCGATTTCGATCGTTCCCCTACATGCAGCATTTCGAAACGTAATCTCTCATCCCGGATTCTTCGTCTGGTTATCGCTGTGTTAATGATGATATTCTCGACAAAACCATCCCTTGATCCACGGACGACTTTTTCCGTATCGGGTTCTACTGGCTGTCTCCCGGGATAACTCCTGACATCCACGACCAGCCCTATTGGCTTACCATCAACAACAACGACGATTAAACCGGATAATACCTGATCAACAAGCTCATCCATCGTCTTTATTTCCTGAACGGATTGGTGTACGAGCAAGTCTTTGACTACATCAAAAACTTTAGTAGACACGATATCGGCATTTTTGTTATGAATAAGAGAATCGAGGATATCAATGATGTACTCCGTATCCGTCAGCCCGTTTATATAGTAAATATGTACATCTTTTCTTAAGACCTTTATCTTTCTTACCCCTAAGTCAAAGCTGACGCCTAGACCTACTTTCTCTTCCATGTATGCGTCAACTTCCGCTACCCTACTCGGAATCGGCATCATGTTTTGAGGTTTTTCTGAAGTCATCATGACCACTCCTTTCCAATATGATTTCCACCGCTAGCTTCGTTATCGGTGCTCCTCTTTTAAAATCGTCCTGATGGGACATTTTTCCGATATCCCCTATCCCAACTACTATGGGAACATGTAATTGATCGATGCAATACACCGTATCTCCTGTTATCTTGCCCAGTTCAAATTCCTCGGCGCCGTATTTATCAACCCCGTTCGGTGTCAAGTTACCGTCACGGTCAATACAGATATCCACCTTGGTCCATTCTTCCCTTCTAGTCTTTGAAGCGACCGCTATCACGCCAAGGACATCAATATCAGGGTGTCCGGCAACTACCTTCATTGCCTGTTCGCCTGATCCTTCTCCTATATAACCGCTATCATCAAACATGACCAATACAGGATCATACTTCGCCTTTTTTATTAATTCAACTAACTCCAAGCCCGTATATCGTGATGGATTACCTTGGGACATGGAGATACATCTTCCCCCTATTTCCTTGGCTACATGCTCGACAGCCCGTTTGGCATACTCATCTCCATCCGTAATCAATATCACTTTTCGTTTGGTCACCATCTTGGGCCTACCTTTCATCATCAGGAATAGTTACCTCTTACACTTATAAGTCGACAAAATAAATCCATTGGAATAATGATCCGGCTATTTTCCCCAATACGAGTGCCATTAACAGATAAATGATCTTCTCTTGAATTCCGATTCGTTTTGAAAGAACTGGAAATACATTCAGGACTTCAGTTAAGGCAGCCGCAAGCATCCCATTAAATATCCCGTCAGCCAAACCGATCGGAATTAAAAGAAAATGCGGAAGGGAAAGTTCCGTTTCCTGTAATCCTAACCATGTTCCTGCGACAACTCCGGCAATGATGGCTCCTTCGTAGTAATGTATCATTTTCATTGTTTTTGTCAGCTGAGTCAGTCTTGGAATCACCCCAAGTACAGTTAAAAACGCTACAAAACCGGCACCTGTCGCAAAACCCCCGGCTAAACCGACAAAGATTCCGAAGATGATTTTACCGGTCATCAAGGTGGCGCACGTTTTCCTTATTTTCATTCATGATTACATAACGGTCCAAATCCTGCTGATAGTTGAACATTTCAACCTCGAGCGGACTAGGTTCCTCATTGAAGCGTTTTTTAAAGAAATGATTAAAAAATAGAATCATGCCCATACCAAGGCCGAAGCTATATGGGATTTGGATCAATAACGGCTTATCTTCCACTTTTCCCGTTATTATAGTAAAGATTTTTTGATGCACTTCCCCCATGCTGACATCCACATGAAAATTCATGATCGTCATCCCGCCGCCGACAAATAACAAAAACCAAACTAAGGCGAATGTCAGGTATGACATTTTCTTTTTCGAGAGGATGATTTCGATGATCGTTTGGGAAGGGCCGAATGTTTCCACTTCAATAGTCGGATCCACCTTGCGGATGGCCATGATAACTTGAGCTAAATCAATGACAATAATATTCTTATCTTCCTTCTTGACCGTTAATAATATGATTTCTTCAATTTTGGTAATCACTTCTTCAGGCCCGATTATCCTTGCAATATCTTTTATCCTCACCGTTTGATTTCCCTTTGCTTGTACACGGTTCCTCATCCTGATATATACAACTGCCATTATCATCACATCCCGACCTTTTATTTCCTTATGCTAGTAGTATGGATTGGAAGCAGTTTGAAAATGCAGGAAGTGAACCATGTCCAAATATTACTAATTTGAAATCAAAAAAAAGACACGCTGCAATGACAGCATGTCTTTTTGGTTTACATTCATCTATTAATGAGTGGGGAAGAAAATCAGCTGAACCAAAAATATCAATCCAAAAATATAAATGAGCGGATGTACCGATTTTCCTTTTCCGCTGAATACCTTCATTAGGGGATATGTGATGAACCCAATGGCAATCCCTGTAGATATACTTGAAGTAAGCGGCATCGTTAAAATGATCGCAAATGCCGGAAATGCCTCATCAAAAATTTTCCAATTGACTTTAGCCAGCCCTTCCATCATGAAACATCCCACGATGATCAAAACGGGAGCTGTGATTGCTTGAACGGAAGAAATTGCCGATATCAATGGAGAAAAGAAAATCGATGCAGCAAACAAGATTGCCACGACAGTTGCGGTTAATCCCGTACGCCCGCCTGCGGCCACTCCCGTGCTCGATTCCACATAGGCAGTCGATGGGCTTGTACCAAACATCGAGCCTACTGTAGTCGCAATCGCATCACCTAAAAAGGCTTTCTTGGCACGAGGGATTTTCCCATCCTTCGTTAGTCCTGCCTGTTCTGTCACGCCAATCAAGGTACCTGTCGTATCGAAGATCGTCACAAGTAAAAAGGCGAAAACAATCGAATATAAAGAATTCGTGAAGACCCCAGCAATATCGATATCGAAAAATACCGGTGTTGGAGGTACAGATAAGACCCCATCGAAGTTGAGCAAACCGATAAAGTAGCCAATGATTGCCGTAACGATCATACCAATGAAAATGGCCCCTTTTATATTACGGGCCATAAAAATCAAGGTAATGAATAAGCCTGCTAACGCTAAAACGGTTCCAGGCTGATGCAAATCGCCAAGCGTCACCATCGTTGATTCATTTGGCACTACGATTCCAGCATTTTTCAATCCGATAAACGCAATGAATAAACCAATTCCGGATGTGATGCCGTATTTTAATGAGTTGGGAATCGCATCAATTATCATTTTACGCAAGCTAGTCACGCTAATTAATAGAAATAGCAAACCAGCAATGAAAACCGTACCGAATACGGTCTGGTATGAAAGGCCCTGTGCTCCCACCACGCTTGCAAAATAAGCATTCAAGCCCATCCCTGGTGCTATCGCAATCGGGTATTTTGCAACAAGCCCCATGATTAGGGTACCAATCACCGCTGATATGACCGTTGCCATGAAAACTTGTTCAAATGGAATTCCGATTGAAGACAATAAAGCCGGATTCACAATGAGGATATAAACCATAGTTAAAAATGTCGTAACACCCGCCATGACTTCTGTACGGACATCCGTCCCATTTTCTTTCAGGGAGAAAAACTTTTCCATAAACATATTTTAGACCTCCAGATCTAAAGGAATCACCGACAACCGTTTGCACGAAAAGACAAGGTGTCCTAATATTGTACTGCATCGACGTTTTTCCTGTTCATTATTCATTGAAAGAAAGATAAAAAAACGAATGAGAAACGCGACCTTTACTATAATATTCGTTTTTATTCCTAAATTCAACTAAAAATTCGACCCCATCCCTAGTTTCATCTTAAATCACTTTTACTTTTTCCTAAAATCAGTATTTATTTTCAGCTCAATAAAAAAAAACCACATGAATCACTGATTCATGTGGTTTTTCATTTGCTGAAGAATCTTCTTTTCCAGCCTTGATACCTGAACTTGGGAAATACCAAGCCTTGCCGCCACTTCCGATTGCGTCTGATCTTTATAATACCTCAGGAAAACAATCAGCCTTTCACGTTCATTCAATTCATGTATGGCTTCTTTCAAAGCGATTTGATCGAACCAGGATGTTTCATTATGGTCGGCAATCTGGTCAAGAAGAGTAATCGGATCTCCATCATTTTCGTAAACCGTTTCATGGATCGATGAAGGGCTCCTGCTAGCTTCTTGGGCCATGATGATTTCCTCTGGCGACAGCTCTAGATGTTCCGCCAATTCATTGACAGTCGGAACGCGGCCATACGTTTTTGAAAGTTCCTCTTTGGCCCTGCGAATTTTATTCGCCATTTCCTTTAATGACCGGCTTACTTTAACCGTTCCGTCATCACGGATAAAACGTTGGATTTCACCAATGATCATAGGCACAGCATACGTTGAGAATTTCACTTCAAACGATAAGTCAAATTTATCCACGGACTTCAACAGACCTATACAGCCTATTTGATAAAGGTCATCCGGTTCGTAACCTCGATTGAGGAATCTTTGCACTACTGACCATACAAGCCTCAGATTGCTATTGACAATCAGATTCCTTGCATCTTGGTCACCGCTCTGGCTGCGTTGGATTAAATTCCGCAATTCCTCATCTTTTAAATGGGGCTGGCCTTTCTTGCTCTTCTCGTTTTTAACCTCCACATCCATATGCAAGTCTCCCTTAATTGCACAAAGCTCTGCTTGTAGTTAAGTGCTTTTTTAATCGAATGATCGTGCCTTCGCCCTTATGGGAAATTATATTGATTTCATCCATGAAGTTTTCCATGATGGTGAATCCCATACCGGAACGTTCAAGTTCGGGTTTTGTCGTAAATAACGGCTGTTTAGCCTCCTCGACGTCTTCAATGCCCAGTCCTTCATCCCGGATGGTCAATTCCACAGTATCGCCTTCGATGACCACTGAAATGTAGACCCAACCTTCCGGGTCACTCTCATACCCATGGATGATCGAATTCGTAACGGCTTCTGACACGACAGTCTTGATCTCTGTCAATTCATCCATCGTCGGGTCCAATTGGGCAATGAATGCCGCAACAGTTACCCTGGCAAAAGATTCATTTTGGCTAAGTGCAGAAAATTTCGTTTCCATTTTATTTTTCATATTAGGCAACCCCCAGTCTTTGCAAAGCGTTTTTTTCGGATAGTTCCATTTTAACAATTTTAAACAACCCTGACATCTCAAATAACCGCTTTACTGCTGGAGAAATTGCACAGACCACCATTTCACCTTGCTTTTTGTTTACCTGCTTATAACGGCCCAAAATAACTCCGAGCCCTGAACTGTCCATAAAATCCAATTCTTCCATGTTAAGGATGATATGCTTGATATTATGCTTTTGAATGGCTGCCTCTGCCTGATTTTTCAATTTTTCTGCTGTATGATGATCTAAATCACCTTTGAGACGAATGCACAATACGCGATTTTTCGCCTCCATATTAATCGTAAGACTCATTATATACAGCCTCCTTCACTGTCTTATAAAGAGTCAAATTCTCTTTTTCACCTGCCGATTCCTCCTTACTAGCAAAACTAGTGGAGTTTCGCCTAAATTAGTACGATTAACAGGCAATGCGACAATTTATTCTATTTCGCCTGGGTAAACATGCCGAAAGCCCGTTTATACAATTGCCACCAGCTGGCATTATCAACAGTTTCCTTCGCAACAATCGGAGATTCGACATATACCTTACCGTTTTTCTTCAATTCAAGCGTACCAATTTCATCACCTTTTTTAATCGGGGCATCCAAATCTTTATCAAGCGTGATTTTTTTTGTAAAGTCCTTTGCCGTTCCGTTTTTGGCTGTCAAAACTGAAATAGGTTCACTTGTGACGCCCACCACGGTTTTCTTTTGTCCTTTACTTACCTTGGCTTCACCTAACACCTCACCGCGTTTATAAATAGGGTATGTGATGTATTGTGAAAATGCATAATCTAACATCTTGGTGACCTGAGCGTTTCGTTCCTTTGGAGAAACGGCTCCGAAAACGACGGCAATGACACGCATATTCCCTTTTTTAGCAGTCGCTGTCAAACAATATTTCGCTTCATTTGTGAATCCTGTTTTCAGTCCATCGACCCCAGGATAAAATTTCACTAACCTATTTGTGTTGACAAGCCAAAATTTCTTTTCGGTATTTTCACGGAGATAATCTTCATATGTACCCGTGAACCTTGTAATCGTATCGTATTTCAATAATTCCTTCGCCATGATCGACATATCATGTGCCGAACTGTAATGATCTTTAACAGGAAGTCCCGTTGCGTTTTGGAACTTTGTATTTTTCAACCCGAGGTCTTTCGCTTTTTTGTTCATTTCCCTGACAAACTCTTCTTCCGATCCAGCTAGACGTTCAGCCATCGCCACCGATGCATCATTCGCCGAACCAATCGAGATGCCTTTAAGCATTTGTTCCGTGGTCATTTCTTCACCTGGCTCGAGGAAGATCTGGGAACCGCCCATAGACGCTGCATACTCACTAGTCCTGATTTTCTCCTTCATGCTGAGTTCGCCTTTATCGATCGCTTCCATGATCAGCAGCATCGTCATGATTTTCGTCATGCTTGCCGGTGAAAGGCGATCGTCTGCATTTTTATCATAGAGAACAGTACCTGTATCCCGTTCAATCAAAATAGCGGATTTAGCATTTGCCGCCAATTCGACTCCTTTTTCTTCAGCTGCTTTTGTATGCGGGATGTTAAAACCCAATGCTACCAAAACGGTTAAAAATACAGAAAGAATCCGCTTCATCTCCATACCCTCCAATCTTTATATTTTTTATTTTTTCCACTAAACCCATTTTTATACAAATAAAGATGAATTTTGAACATATACTGGATATAGGGTAACAAAGTGAACCAAATTAAAAGAGGATGCGCATGGGCATCCTCTTTTAAGAATTCAATGGGATAAACGTAAAAAGGCCGCTCAAAAGCGCGGCCTTTTTTGGAAAATGTTTATTCCATGATCTCTTTATAGATCAATGTAGGTTTTTCTATTTTCTCTTTGGAAATCGCAATGCTTTCATACAATTTTTCTTTTACCTTTGAAACATCTTCGAAATTGCTGTAAATCGTCACAAGTGATTCACCTTTTGCCACGGTTTCCCCGATTTTTTTACGAAGTACCAGTCCGACTGCCAAATCAATCTCTGATTCTTTTGTCGCCCGCCCGGCGCCTAACAGCATGGCTGCCGTTCCTACTTCATCTGCGATGATTTCCGATACATATCCGTCCTCTTTCGCTTCCAGCTCGAAAGTATGAGCAGCCTGCGGTAGTTTTTCCGGCTGATCTACAACCGAACCATCGCCTCCCTGTGCTTCCAGGAAAATCTTGAATGAGTTAAGTGCAGAACCATCCTTGATCGCATTTTCCAGCAAGGTTCTTGCTTCTTCCAGCGAGCTTGCCTTTTTGGCAAGGTATACCATATGGCTTCCCAGTGTTAAAGAAAGTTCCGTTAAATCTTCCGGTCCCTCTCCTTTAAGCGTATCGATTGCTTCCTTCACTTCTAAAGCATTTCCGATAGCGTAACCCAACGGTTGGCTCATATCGGAAATGACAGCCATCGTGTTTCGTCCCACATTGTTTCCGATGCTAACCATTGCATGCGCCAATTCTTCGGAATCTTCGAGAGTTTTCATGAAAGCGCCCGCTCCCGTTTTAACATCAAGTACGATTGCATCAGCACCAGCGGCGATTTTCTTACTCATGATCGAGCCAGCAATCAAACCGATACTGTTAACGGTACCCGTAACATCGCGCAATGCATATAACTTTTTGTCGGCCGGAGTCAGGTTACCGCTTTGTCCAATGACAGCTATCTTATTTTTATTGACAAGTCGGATGAACTCGTCATTTTCTATTTCGACATGAAATCCTTTTACAGACTCCAACTTATCGATCGTCCCGCCTGTATGGCCAAGACCGCGTCCTGACATCTTTGCCACTGGAACACCAACAGCAGCAACCAATGGTCCAAGCACTAGAGTTGTGGTATCGCCCACACCGCCTGTTGAATGTTTATCGACTTTAATTCCTTCAATCATCGATAAATCAATTTGATCTCCCGATTCGACCATTGCCATGGTTAGATCAGCACGTTCCTGCTCATTCATGCCTTTAAAATAAACAGCCATTGACCAAGCGCTCATTTGGTAATCCGGAATCGATCCATCGGTAAACCCATTGATGATGAACTGTATTTCTTCTGTAGTAAGAGCCTTTCCATCACGCTTTTTCTCGATTAAATCTACCATTCTCATATTAGAATCCCCACTTTTTAAAGACACCGATTTTCTTTAGGTGTACTTGTATTTTTTTGGTTCGTTTTATATGTCTTTAACGATTTGCTTAACAAATTCAAGAAAACTGCTTTTCACTTTTTCAGTCGTTTCAATAACCTCTTCATGTGACAAAGGCTGATCCAGAATGCCCGCGGCCATATTGGTAAGGCATGAGATTCCGAGCACCTTCATTCCGCTATGCCTTGCTACGATAACTTCCGGGACTGTCGACATACCGACTGCATCCCCGCCAAGGATCCTTGCCATTTTCACTTCTGCCGGTGTCTCATAGGTCGGTCCTGTATTACCGATATAGACACCTTCTTTAATATCCAATCCTAGTGAAGCTGCTATTTTTTTTGCTTGCGTCCGAAGGTCTTTATTATAAGCTTCCGACATATCAGGGAATCTAGGGCCGAAACGCTCTTCATTAGGACCAATCAATGGGTTTGCCCCCATTAAATTAATATGATCCGTAATGAGCATCAAGTCACCTGGTTGATAGCTTTCATTAACGCTTCCGGCAGCATTCGTTACGATTAACTGTTCAACACCAAGAAGTTTCATTACACGGACAGGGAAAGTGACCTTTTCCATGGAGTAACCCTCATAAAAGTGGAAACGTCCTTGCATCGCGACAACTTTTTTGCCACTTAATTGTCCAATGACAAGCTGTCCAGCGTGTCCTTCAACAGTCGATACCGGGAATTCCGGGATTTCGTGGTAAGGAATCGTTATCGGATTTTCAATTTCATCCGCCAATACTCCAAGTCCGGAACCAAGAATCAGTCCTATCTCCGGAGAGCCTTCAATTTTACTTTTTATGAATGACGCAGCAGTCTCTATTTTATTAAACATCTATTTATTCTCCCCTAAATTTAGATCGCCCAATATATTTTTTCCGAAGGCAGGCATTTTCACATCAAAATTAGCAGCGACCGTCGCCCCAATATCAGCAAATGTATCTCTTATCGGGAGTTCGGCACCTTCTGTAAATCTTTTGGAATAGACTAACAATGGTACATATTCACGTGTGTGATCAGTTCCTTCATGGACCGGATCATTCCCGTGATCGGCAGTGATGATCAATAAATCATCCTCTTTCAGTTTATCAAGGACTTCAGGCATCCGAGCATCGAATTCTTCCAATGCCTTTCCGTATCCCTCTGGGTCGCGGCGGTGACCGTATAAAGCATCGAAGTCGACTAGATTAAGGAAACTTAACCCTTTGAAATCCTGTTCTACCGTTTGGATTAATTTATCCATTCCATCCATATTGGATACGGTCCTTAATGATTCAGTTACACCTTCCCCATCAAAGATATCCGAGATCTTCCCGATTGCAAGGACATCATATCCAGAATCTTTCAATTCATCCATTACTGTCCGGTCAAACGGTTTCAATGCATAATCATGACGGTTAGGCGTTCTTTTGAAGTTGCCTGGTTCACCAGTGAACGGTCTGGCAATAACGCGTCCAACCTTGAACTCATCAGCCATTGTCACTTCACGGGCAATTTCACAAATCTTGTATAATTCATCTATCGGGACGATATCTTCATGTGCAGCAATCTGTAATACGGAATCAGCTGATGTATATACAATCAGCGCACCCGTTTTCATATGTTCCTCGCCAAGCCTCTCAATGATTTCCGTACCGCTTGCCGGGACATTCCCAATAATTCCCCGACCCATTTTCGCCTCGAGTTCATTGACTAATAATTCCGGGAAACCATCTGGAAATACACGGAATGGAGTCGATATATTCAACCCCATGATTTCCCAATGTCCAGTCATCGTATCTTTCCCTGTAGAGGCTTCCTTCATTTTCGTATAGTATGCGAGAGGTTGCTGAGCTTTTTCAATTCCCTTGATTTCACGGATATTGCCTAAACCCAATTTTGCGAGAGTCGGCATGTTCAATCCATTCATTTTTTCTGCGATATGGCCGAGTGTATCCGCACCTTTATCGCCGAATAAATCTGCATCAGGTGCTTCGCCAATCCCAACTGAATCCATAACTATTACAAATATTCGTTTAAATGCTGAATTCCCTTTCATGAGTCATTCCTCCTAAAATAGTAAATCACTTTTTATACTCTCTATAATACCCTTATTCTGCTCAGTTACTCTTCATTTAAATGAAATCGCAAGAACGTCAGAAGTCTGACCTCTCTACATTGTAAACGATTACCATGATGGAGACAAATAATATATTTCGGAATGAAACAAAGTGCCATAAGATGTGCGTTAGAATCATCAGCATCCCTTATAGCCGTCTTGCCGACACAGAAAAAAGGCTGCTCCTTCAACTGCCTCGCAGTTAAATTCACAACCTTTCTATCATTCTATTAATCCTTTAAGCTCGCGGATGGAATTTTGAATAGACATCCTTGATCCGTACGTTCGTAATATGTGTATAAATTTGAGTTGTCGAAATATCCGCATGACCAAGCATTTCTTGGACGGCACGTAAATCAGCCCCATTCATCAATAGATGTGTCGCGAAAGAATGTCTCAGTGTATGCGGTGTAATTTCTTTTTCAATTTGTGCCGATTTTACAAGTTTTTTTAGAATCTTCCAAAATCCCTGCCTTGTCAGCCTGTTTCCATGATGATTCAAAAAAAGTGAATCTGTCCTGTGCTTGGGGCTGGCCATTTTCCCTCGGGAACTTTCCAAATATTGTTCAATCGCACCCAATGCAGTTTGTCCAATCGGAATGATCCTCTCTTTATTTCCTTTCCCTACACAACGGACAAAACCCATCGATGCATGGACATCACTCACATCCATGGATATCAACTCACTGACACGCATACCCGTCGCATACATCAGTTCGAGCATTGCCTTATCGCGTAATCCGAATTCATCCATTTTCTTCGGGGCTTCCAATAGTGCTTCAACCTCTTCCATGCTTAATACCTTTGGAAGGCTTCGTTCCGGTTTTGGCGTTTCTATATGTATGGACGGATCCTGATTTGTTACTCTTTCCCTTAGAAGAAATTGATGAAAAGACCGAATGGAAGCTATATGACGCGCCACCGTCTTCGATGACTTACCTTGATCCTTTAACTGCACGAGAAAATGCAGGATATTCACCCGCCGCGAATCATTCCAATCTTCAATGGTTTCAACATCTTTCAGAAAGCTCCAATATGATCTTAAGTCACGCTCATACGAGACGAGCGTATTCTTGGCAAGTCCTTTTTCAATGGTTAAAAAATGAATGAAATCCCTAATTTGATTCTCCATATTCATTACTCCCCGTTTAAATAAAACAACATTAGGCGTTCAAGCCATGCATCATCACCCGTATCAACAGCCTTCGATACTTTTACAGCCATGCCTTTCGGTTCATCATAACGATGATAACTTTGATATTCCTGATTTAACCATACCATTCCTATATAAAAAAGAACAGTGAAGCTAACAAAGAGAATCATCACTTTAGCCGTGTGCAAAATAAGCGATAATGATGTTTTCATCCTTTCCCCTCCCATTCGACCCTTTGTATCAATCTATGCCCAACAGGACAAGTTTTATACGTGTTTCGGAAAGGAGAAAACAAAAACAGCTCTTACTTGAGAAAACCAGCTATTAAAATGCAGAAAACCTTCTCCATTAAATGGAAAAGGTCCGACTTCATTCACCTTAATTTTCTTCTTTGTCATGACATCGATGACAAATGCCATGAAAGGTTAATCTATGGTCTTTTATCTTGAAGTTCCAGTCGCGTTCCACAATGTCTTCTACGTCTTCAAGTAAGTCTTCCTGGATCTCATCTACCGCACCACATTCCACACAAACAAGATGATGATGGAAATGCGCAGCTCCTTCTTGTCTTAAATCATAACGGGAAACCCCGTCTCCAAAGTTAATTTTATCTACTATTTTCAATTCAGTCAGCAACTCTAGCGTACGGTAAACTGTTGCCAATCCAATTTCCGGCGACTTTTCTTTGACAAGGAGGTAAACGTCTTCTGCGCTTAAATGATCCTCTTCATGCTCAAGTAAAACGCGGACGGTCGCTTCTCGCTGAGGCGTTAATTTGTAGCTGGACGAGTGTAACTGCTTTTTTATCCTATCAATTCTGTTTTCTATTTCCATACCTAATATTCCCTCCCGCGCCGCTATCTTATCCATTATATCAAAAGAGGGAAAACTGTCAAAATAGATTTCTTGTTAATGATAAAAAAATTTGCGGGAACGGTATATTTCCATTAATGACCCAATAAACTTACGACATTTTTCATTAAAGAAGGGGATAGGTACGCTTCAAATACAGCAGCCGTAATCAAGAATAACCCCGACAAAACCAATGAGAAAATATACCGTGAAATTATCGGCTTCAGCGGTTCACGAACCTGCTTAAGGAAAATCCGGCTGATCATTTTCATGGATAGTGAAACGGCAAGGACGGTTATTACGATGAATATCGGGACGATGAATATATTTTGGGGCAGAATAGCGACAAACGATAATAAGAACCCGCTCCATCCCATTTGATTGACTAAAAAGCCGACCGTGAATCCAACGACCATCCCTTTTATAAATAACAAAACCAGGATGACAGGCAAACCGATGACCGATATTCCGAGAATCCAGATGACCCCGATATATTTTATATTATGCATAATACTTTGGCTGAACATATCATGCGAAGATGCAAATTCACCTTTGGATACTTGTCCGAAAAATTGCGATAAATAATAGAACAAGTCTTCCTTTTGGGTAAAGCTCAAACTATTCACCAATATTGCCCCAAAAATGACACCCATCAAAAAAAGCACAGTGATAAAGACATATAATGAGGAATGTTCGTTAATATGTTTCATTACGGCATTTTGTACGACAGATTTTTTTTTCATCTTTCATCCTCCCAACTCCGCTTACTAGAATCTATGTTTTCACTCTTTCATTTATGCTAAGAAAACTTTCCCCTTCAGCCGAACACATTGAACCCAATTTATGTTATAATTTTCCACATCAATGAGATGGAGGCAGGATATGAAAGCTATATTAATGGATTTTCCCGAAAAAATTGAAACACCTCGATTATATCTAAGACCTTGTCAGCCTGGCGATGGCCCGGACCTTTACGAAGCCATTGTCCATTCTAAACCTGAATTGAAAAAGTGGCTGCCGTTTGCCCATCAAGATGTTTCATTGGAAACTTCTGAACAGAACGTCCTTAAGGCCTTTGCGGACTTTATTTTAAAAGAGGATATAAGACTCCATATTTATAGGAAAGAAGACGATCAATTCATCGGTTCCACTGGTCTGCACCGAATCAACTGGGATATTCCTAAATTCGAAATTGGCTATTGGATTGATACGAGATTCAGTAAACTGGGCTACATAACGGAGACAGTGGAAAAGTTAACTAAATTCGCCTTTTACCATTACGGTGCAAAACGGGTCGAAATCCGCTGTGATCCTAATAATATTGCCAGCAAACGGATTCCCGAGAAGCTGGGATTCACCCTTGAAGGAATTTTGCGTAATGACTGCCTTAGTGCAGATGGCATGGAAGTGCGGGACACCTCCATTTATGCAAAAACAACAAATTAAAAAAGTCCTGACAGATCTCATCTGTCAGGACTTTTTTCAGGATAATTCCTTTTTGACCTTTCCGTACTTTCCTCCGCCCCCCACTTCAAAAGAAAGCGTCCCTTTTCTGGCAGAATCGATGTAGACCGCCAATTTTTCAGGAACGATTTCCATTAGCTGTTCAAGCGTAACTTCATGAAGGATATTCATCTCTGTTCCAAATGCCACCAGCAGTTTTTCCATGGATTTAGGTCCGAGTCCCGGGATGAAGTCGAGTGGCACTTGATGGATATACGGCGGCCTTTCCTTTCCGTCTCTTCTGTCCATCCCGGAAACGGAGAGTTCTTCAATCCTGGCCGATACCCCTTTAATAATGGATTTATTACCACACTCAGGACATTGTTCACTATCCCTCAATACCTGATGTAAACACCCTGAACATACGGTTTGGTGATACTTTCCCAATAAGGGGTTCAATCCATAATTAACGGTCACCTTACGATTCCCTGTTTCTTTAAGGGCTTTTGCCAGCTCATTGAAACTTGGTTCTTCAAGCAGGACTTTTTGAT
This sequence comes from Peribacillus sp. 05N428, assembly GCF_056397085.1. Taxonomy (NCBI): domain Bacteria; kingdom Bacillati; phylum Bacillota; class Bacilli; order Caryophanales; family Bacillaceae; genus Peribacillus; species Peribacillus sp. 05N428. The sequence continues at coordinate 17,497 of NZ_JBFTMS010000050.1, forward strand.
ATTCACGAGCGATTTTCCCAAGCGAATGCGCATCGGAATTTGTTACGAATACATAGGAGTCCAACTCCTCGATATCCTTGACCATTTCTGTATCTGAACTTAAACCAAGCTCGATGGCATCAATTAGCTCCAGATCGAATACTTCAGTCAGACTGGATCGCACCCCTTTTCCATATAAGCTTTTAAATGGGGTGAAAACATGTGCCGGGATAAACAGGCCGCCCAGTGACTTCACGGTTTTTTGCAGCGTTCTTCCATCACAATAAATCCTTTGGGAGCTTAAGGTGATATTTTTAACATGTCCGCTCATCCATGAGGAGAATTCCTTCATCGCTTTTAAAGTGGGAAAATAGGCGAGGACATGGATCGGTCCATTACAATTATGATCATAAATTTCAATCTCCGAGCCCGGAATGATGGTTGTATTCTTATATTGAAGTCCGCCTTCAGTCTTTTCCGTGATTTCGCCATCAAGAATCCCCGCTTCGATCTCTTCGATAATTTCAGGAGAATGACAATCGATTATCCCGATTAGATCAAGGCCCTTCCTTTCACTTGCCACTTGCAGCACATTGCTGAAGGTTAACGTTTTAGCACCTGTTATTTTCACGGCCCTTCCGCTTCTCGTTCTGCCTATATGGATATGCAGGTCAGCGTAAAACTCTTTCATTTATGATGTCATCGCCTTTTTCAACTGCAGATACTGAACTGCATATGCCGTTTTGGCATCCTGGATCTTCCCTTCATCCATGTAAGTTTGAGCTTCCTCCAGCGTGAGTTCAAGCATTTCGACAAATTCATCTTCATCCAGCGGTGCCGCATTTTCTTTCTTTTTCAAATTGTGGGCCACATACAGGTGGACCAATTCATCGGCGAAACCTGGGGATGTATAGAAGGATATGATGTGCTCCATTTTTTCACATTCATAACCTGTCTCCTCTTCCAGCTCCCGTTTAGCCGACAGAACCGGTTCTTCGCCTTTTTCAAGCTTCCCTGCAGGAATTTCCACCAAGCTTCTCTCCAGCGCTTTACGGTACTGTTCAACCATGATGATTTTATTTTCTGACGTGAGAGCTATGACGGCAACCGCTCCCGGATGCTTGATTATTTCACGTTTACCCGTTTTCCCATCAGGAAGCTCTACATCATCCACTTGCAGGCTGATTACTTTTCCTGTGAAGATTTTTTTCGAAGACAGCGTTTTTTCTTCAAATTTTTTCATCGTGACCACTCCTCTGTTCTAATTGCAGCATGATTCCTCATACATTTTACCATAATAGAGATGGAGGGCGATTTAATGAAAGTTTACGTATTGGAAAAAAGCGTTACTTTATCCGGAAAGAGCTGGGAAATCCTTCAAAAACTAAAGCAATTACAAAATCAATATGTCTATGTCAATGATTGGATTGCCGACATTCACGATCAGGTGCCACCCACTCCTTTAAAACGGATCAAGTGAATTCTTTGAGTGAAATGGATTTCTCCTTTACAATGAATGTAAAGGGAGTGGATAACATGAAAAAACGCAGACTAGGAAATTCTGACTTGCTAGTTTCTGAAATCGGGCTTGGATGCATGTCATTGGGGACTGTTGAAAATCAGGCATCCGAAATCATACAGGCCGCTTTAGATGAAGGAATCAATTATTTTGATACGGCCGATTTATATGATTTCGGTATGAATGAAGAAATCGTCGGAAAGAATTTAAAATCGGTCCGCGATAAGGTATACATAGCCACCAAGGTCGGAAACCGCTGGAATGAAAATAAAGATTCCTGGAGCTGGGACCCATCCGGCGCTCATATTAAAACGGCAGTAAAAGATAGCTTAAAGCGATTGGGGACTGATTATATTGATCTTTATCAGTTACATGGCGGCACCATTTCAGACAATATCGAAGAAACGGTAGAAGCATTTGAAGATTTGAAAAAAGAAGGCTATATCCGATATTATGGAATTTCCTCGATTCGTCCGAATGTCATCAAGGAATTCACTGAAAAGTCTGAGCTTGATTCCGTGATGATGCAGTTTAATCTGCTCGACCGCCGCCCAGAAGAGTGGCTGTCCCTTTTGGCCAACAAACAAATCAGCATGATCGCCCGTGGCCCCCTTGCCAAAGGGCTGCTCAGTGAAAAAATGCTTGAAAAGGCAAATGAGGATGGATACCTTGACTATAGCTATCACGAACTTAAAGATTTGCTTCCGCAAATAAAGGACAAACTTTCCGATAGGAAGTTGAATGAAACGGCACTTCAATATGTATTGTCCCATCAAAGCGTAGCTACCGTTGTTCCAGGCGCAAGCTCAGTACAGCAGCTTCGTGATAATTGCCAAGCTGCCAACAGCCCTTCACTGTCCACCACCGAGTTGGATATCCTGAAGCGGTTGACCAAAGTGAACAAATATGAAAGTCACCGGAATTAAAAAAGAAATGTCAGGACAAACCTTTAGGCTGCTCTATCTCCGTTTAACCAACGGGATAGTCAGCCTTTTTCCGTTCCATCTTTTTTTCGCCTTCTTTACCAACTTCAAGTTTCCAATCATTCTAATTTAACGGTTTTAAACTTTTCATTGGACATCCCAAAATTAATATTGTACAATTCAGTTGTGCACAATTAAAATAAAAAGATAAGGGAGAAAAAATGATGACAAAAACATTATTTACAACCTCTGTAACAGTCGATGGCGGAAGAGAAGGAACGGCAATTTCTGCTGACGGCAATTTCACAGTTGATATTGCGATGCCTGGAACACCAAGGGCTAAACAGATGCCTGAAGCATCTAATCCGGAACAGCTTTTTGCAGCTGGATATGCTGCATGTTTTGATAGCGCTTTGCAATCAGTTGGTAAAATCGAACGCGTTTCTTTCGATTCAAAAGTTACCGCAAGCGTCAGTCTATTGATGGGTGAGATGCATCAGTACAGCTTGGCTGTAACTTTGGCTGTGAAGGGATCCGGGGTCGACAAGGAAACTTTCGAAACCCTTGTTCATAAAGCGCATCAAATGTGTCCTTATTCAAAAGCAATCAATGGCAATGTGGATGTCGCCTTTGAAATAGATGTAGACTAAATCCAATCAATAAAAAGACGCTTGGGGTTCCCAAGCGTCTTTTCTTCGCTAAAATTCCTGTAATGTTTTCAATAGTTGGAGCAGCGAAGCTTTTAAATCCTCAACCACCTTCTTATCTCCACCCGACATTGCCGAAATGCGATCGGGAATGAAACAGGCATCTTCCTGTAAACCAAGTCCCTTTTCCGTCAACTTAATCATGACAGACCGTTCATCTTCAGTGGAACGTTCACGGACAATCAAGCCATTCTGCTCCATTCGTTTCAACATGGGGGTAAGCGTTCCTGAGTCGAGGGCAAGGAGCTCCCCAAGTTTTTTTACTGTAAGTGTATCCTGTTCCCATAATAGAAGCAGAACAAGATATTGAGGATATGTCACTTCAAGTTTATCAAGCAGCGGTTTATATTTCTTCGTCATTTCCCGCGAACTTGCATAAAGCAGGAAACATAATTGGTCTTCCAGTACTTTTTCTATTTTATTTTGCATCCTATCACCAGCTAATAGTAGTCCATCCGATATGAAAGCATATCGAACTTATCTTTAATATAATCGTTATACTTTATAAAATAAAGGAATATCAGCAAGGAATAAATCTTCCTGAACAGAAAAAGGGAGCCAGCCCTTTTAAAATTTTAACTGCTCCCTGTTTTTATTTATAGTTCTTCCAGTTCAAATTGCTTTCACCCAATAGTTCTTCGAATGATTTATTCTTCTCCCGCCGCTTTCTTTCTTCACGTTTTTTTTCTTCTTCCGCTTCCCTTTTCTCTTGTTCAGCCTCATTAAGTTCTTTTTGCTTTTGACGAAGCTGGGACATGATATCTTGATTGATCATATCACCGAGTTTCAATGAAGATGAATCTTTATCTTGGTTTTTGCTTTGATTTTGTTTTCGCGCCTGTTTCTTTTTCATCCTTAAAACCTCCTGGCCATTTATGAAATGATTATATCACGACTGCCGTTTTCCTCATCATGGTTTTCAGACAGTGTTTTCCCATTTCCCTCATGGTAAAATAAAGAAAATCAATCGAGGAGGTCCTTTCATGAAGAAATGGTGGTTTACACTGGCTGGAATCCTAGCGTATATCATCGGCGTCGGCCTTTATTTTTCCAATCGGATCATGTACATGAAAAAGAAGGAAGATGATTTTATCCAGAATCGTGAAATCATGGCTAAACGCCTGATCACTGAGGATTTTGATAATCTGCCTAAATCGGAAATTTGGGTATCGTCACCATCCGGATATTCCTTGAAATGCTTGTTTATCGAACCGCATGACACCAAAAAGTGGGTGGTCATTTCTCATGGTGTGACGGAGAACAAAGTCAATTCGATTAAGTACATGAACATTTTTCTTAAGCGGGGCTTCAATGCGATCATTTATGACCACCGCCGGCATGGGGATTCCGGTGGCAAGACGAGCAGTTATGGACATTATGAAAAATTCGACCTGAAGGCCGTAATCGATGAATTGAAAAGACGCAAAGGGCCCGACCTTCATATTGGCATTCATGGAGAATCCATGGGGGCCGTAACCCTGCTTTTATATGCCGGAATGCTTGAAGATGGTGCTGATTTTTACATTGCCGACTGTCCATTTTCAAACTTCGAGGATCAGATCAAACACCAGCTCAAGCATGAAGTCCCATTTCCTTCTTGGACCGTATTTCCGCTCGGGCGTACGTTCATCAAACTCCGTGACGGATATTGGACCAATGAAGTGTCCCCAATCGATTATATGAAAAATATCCGAAAACCCGTGCTCTTCATCCATAGTGAAAATGACAGTTTCATTCCCGCTTCCATGACAGCGGAATTATATGCAGCAAAAGAGGGCCCAAAACAGCTGTACATCGCTAAAAAAGGGGCCCACGCTCAATCTTATAATGAAAATCCAAAAGAATATGAAGATCAAATCGATCAGTTTCTAAAACTTGTCTGAGAAGAAAAGAGAGGGTATCCACGATCCCCTCTTTTGCTTTTAGTTAGATTTTATTAAAAAAGCTCATCCTCGGATTTAAGATTTGATTCGGACTTTTTAATTGAAAGCTGTTCGCTTCCGCAACAAAGTCTATTTTCATGACTTCATCAAGAAAAATCATTTTTGATTTCTCCACATATAGCGGAATTCCGTTTGTTTCCACTTTTTCGGTACCTTCTTCAGGTTCGTTGACCCACCATAGCGCCGTCACACCACTTACCACGCAGCCGCAGCCATCAGTATCATATTTCAACTGTAAATATCCTTCTTGTCCCTGTACCTTACCGGCTATTTTCTCAGCCGCTGTTTCCGTCCATTCAATATACATGATTGCTGCCTCCCGATGTCTTTGCATTCCCCCATTATAAACGATAAAAACGTTTCTGTTAACGAAACTGCCTGCTTCCTTATGCAAGATCTGCCCTCACGGAAATCACTTTCCTCATGGACCGTTCTAACAAATGCCGATTCTCTTATATCACGTCAGTCCTTTCATCACGATGCCGTTTCGAAAATGAAAGGCTGTCCCTTGGGGAACAGCCCTTCCGCTCATCATTCCATTATCCTTACATCCGCTATATCGGAAAGCCTGATATAGTGAGCCTGCTCAAACCGGTCAACGATATGGAGCTTTTGGGTGAGCTCATTATAATAATGGATCCTGCCGATTAACAGCTGATACCGGTTTCCTTCATAATGAGCAATCGTGACATCCTTTCTTTCCTCCATCGCTTCCCCCATTACCGCATTCATTTCTTCCAGTTGCTGCTCATCCAGGATGCGCTTCGTTTCATAGCCATCCTCCACCACCCAATCCCGGAGCATCTTCACATGTTCCGGCAACATCATCGATGTCCATTTGATACGGCCGCGATCACGAATCATTCTTTTCCCTCCTTTCAAAGTCAGCCTTACGCCTTATGCCCACCAAGCAGCTTGCTTCGGTATACGGCTGTACCTGCTTCTGTATACGAAACGGCACGCAATAACGATTTGGCTCCATATTTGTGGCGGATTCGATCAACCGTGTAACTCAATTCCCGCTTCTTCCAGCGCGAAGCATCAAATAAAGTCAGCTGCATCTCATTATCATCCACAATATTCGAGAGTCTGACCTCTATGCTTCGAACCGTTTTTTGCTTATAGTTCTCATGGAAAAGCTCCAGGCAAACTTTATATAACTCCATCGTGATGTTGGTCGGTTCATTAATCGAACGCGAACGATGGAAACCTCCGCCAAACTCATCCTTGCTGTAACCAATGCCTAGGCTCACCGTTCTTCCTGCCTTACGATGGGTGCGTGCCCTTCTTCCAACTTCTTCGCAAATTTCCAGCATGACCTGCTTTACCTCATGCTCATCCTTATAATCCCGCAGCAGGATTTGACTTTTGCCGAAGCTGACCTGCCCTTCGATGATCGCTGCCCCCATATCGGATAAATCTATTCCCCAGGCATGGTGGTAAAGCTGATTGCCCATAATTCCAAACTTCGCTTCAAGTAATTCAAGATCATAATTGGCAAGCTGCCCAACCGTAAATATACCCATTCCATGAAGGGTTTTTTCTACGCGCCTGCCGATCCCCCACATTTCACGAAGCGGGGAAATCGGCCAAAGTTTGCTTGGCACATCCTCATACTTCCATTCTGCAATCCCCTGATGTTTGGCTTCCAAATCAAGGCAAAGTTTTGCCATGAGCATGTTCGGTCCAATTCCAATGGCACAGGGGAGCTGTAATTCCCGTTCAATTTCATCTTTTATCTTTTCAGCTATCATGCGGGCATCTCCCCATAAAGAAGCGGCACCATCGACTTTCACAAAACTTTCGTCCACACTATATACGTGAATCGCTTCTTTTGGCACATAACGGTTGAACAAGCGGGTGATTTCCGTCGAAACCCTTAAATAAGTCGCCATTTTAGGTTCAACGACGACAATCCTCGGGTCATTCGGGATCTCAAACATCCGCGAACCTGTCTTGATGCCAAATTCCTTCTTCATCTTTGGAGAAGCCGCGAGCACAATGCTCCCTGTCCTCTTCAAATCACCAACCACCGCCAGATAACAATCAAGCGGGTCCAGACCAAGCATGACCGCTGAACAGCTTGCATAAAAACTTTTCATATCGATACACATAATTGATTGTTTCGGCATCGTCCCATAATCCATCATTTCTTCACCCTAACAAGAATATACGTTCGCTTTATTATATTCATAACTTTAACCGAATATACGTTCTTATTCAATGGAAGTTTTCATACAAATTTCTACTTTTTATTGTAATTTCCTTGAAAAATATAATAGATACTAAAAATGGATAAAATACCAAATTTAAACTTAGCATCCAGATTGTTTTTTTGAAAAAGATTAATTGGTAGCTTGAATAATTTTAAGTAGGTCCATATGCTTAGTCTTTTAAAATCCCCCCACCCTTTTCAACAGGCTTTCGTCTACTTGGAATCCAGTCTTAATGCTCATTTTTTGTAATGAAAATGTAACCAAAATTATGTCTATTTGTCATAATGGTATTGTAGGATAATATTGTTAAGAAATAATAGAGAGATAGATAGAGAGGAAATGAAAATTATGAAGAAATGGATCGCTTCAGCTGCTGTTGCATCTGCCATGATGCTAACCCCACTGCAAGCCTTTGCCAATATTGGAGACCAAACCCTCAGACCCGGAATGACACATAGTGATGTCAAACAACTACAACAACTATTAAAAACCAAAGGTTATTTCACATATTCAGGTTCACTGACTACATATTACGGCACCTATTCTGTATCTGCAGTAAAAAAATTCCAAAAAGCCAAAGGGTTGACTGCCGACGGAATTGCCGGCCGTAACACATTTAATGCGCTTGGTGTTTATAATGTCAATAATACTAGCTTGATCAGCTATGCAAAAACCTTAATAGGCAAACCCTACAAATGGGGCGGAACAACACCAACTGGATTTGACTGCTCAGGCTTCGTCTATTACGTATTCCAGAAATCTCAAGGAATTACCTTACCGCGTACAACATCCTTGCTCTATTCCAATACGGGTTTAAAAGTATCTTCACCAGCTAAGGGTGATCTTGTATTCTTTGATACTTCTTCTGGAAGAACAGGAGTATCCCATGTTGGGATCTATATCGGAAATGGTCAATTCATTAGTGCTACGTCTTCCAAAGGAATAACCATTACGGATATGGATAATTCTTATTGGAAACCAAAATATTTAGGTGCGAAAACTTTATAAAATCCAGGACAAACAGCCGGACGGAATTCAAAGTGATTCAGTCCGGTTGTTTTATTTTATATATAATATTTCATCCGTTACATCCTCAACTGTCACAATGAATGAAGAATCCAAGTTGGAACGATTCATCATTTCGATATTATAAACATGCTCTGAAGGTAAATGGGCGACTTCGAGAACCATGAATCGCTGACTTTCCGCTTTGCTGACATGATCGAGAGCAGCAATGACCGCCCTTTGTTCGGCCAAGCTATTTTCATCCGTCAAAACAAGAATCAATTCCGCTTCCGCTTTCCCAGGAAATGATTTCTTCACCCCGCCCCGGTGCCATGGTTTCACTTTCATCCCTATTTCCAGTTCGGAATAATCGAGGTCATTACCATGTTGATCTTGAATATATGTATCATTGGTCACCTTATAGTACGTCCCTTTAATTAAAATCCTCTTATCGTCAAGATCCGTAATGAAACCTTCTTCCCCTTTATCAATGGATTCATCCATGTTCCAATCGGGGGATTGACAGCTGCCCAGAATAAGGGCGACGAATAAATATATATAAAGGTTTACCATCATCTTCATGAAAATCCCTCCTAATAGAAATAGACGGACTCCCCATGAAATAGTTACCCATTCAAATGATAACTTCGGTTAAATCAAAGGGGAATGTCATCGACATTCCCCTTTACCTATTATTGGACCATTTTTCGTCTGGTATCGAAAGACTAGCCTACTTTTTGAAAAATGCTTTTTTTCCTAATGTTTCGGTGACCTTCGGAAACATGTTATACCATTTCCCAGCTAAATTCATCCAGCCAGGGAGATTGATTTCCCTCTTGTTGGTCAGCATCGCCGCAACGATTTTAGCAGCGACATCTCCAGGCTTAAGCATGAATTTTTCAACGTTCTTTAAGTATGTACCTGATTCATCCGCAATGTTAAAGAAATTCGTTTCTATAGGGCCAGGATTGACGGTGGTCACAAAAACATGATCTTCCATCAGTTCGAGCCGAAGTGCGTTTGAATAGCCAAGAACTGCGAACTTGGTAGAAGAGTACAATGTTGATTTAGGAGTGGCGATTTTACCGGCCTGTGAAGCGATATTGATGATATGCCCCGATTTTCTCTGCTTCATATACGGCAGAACCAGCTTTGTGCAGGCCATTAATCCAATGACGTTGACAGCAAACATTGCTTTCGTTTCATTTAATTCCGTATCCTGCGCTTCTTTAAACGTGCCGAAACCAGCATTGTTGACCAACACATCCACTTCACCTATTTGCTCATGGATGTCATTAAAAACATTTGTCACCTGATCAGTGTCTGCAACGTCAAGCTTATAGGCATATGCATCAATCCCATATTGGGTGATCAGTTCATTCTTCAGCAGCAGTAATTTATCCATGCTTCTGGCCAAGAGGACGAGACGGCCTCCCTGTTTTGCACTTTGAATGGCAACTTCCTTGCCAATCCCTCCGGAAGCACCGGTAATAACAATAACTTTACCTTGTAACTTATTCAAAAAAAGCGGCCTCCTTGCGAACATTAAGCGATTGAATACAGAATGACCCCTGATTGGATTTCTGTTTGGACTTCACCCAAGTCTTCTAAATAGTCCAGCTGACCGACCGTTTCCGAAAGTGTCAGGCCCACTTCCTGAAGGTATACTTTCGGAAACAGCTGCTGACACACTTCAAAGACAGATAAAGGCTTATCTTGAAGCATGCTTTTCACCTGCATGGCACGGTTATGCTGCCGCTCGAATCTATATTGAATCAAGTCTGCAACTGCATCTCCTGCCACTTCAGATCCATGTCCTGAGTAAACAGTGGATATGGGGAAATCCAATAATTTTTGAAGTGATGCATTATATTGCAGTAACGGACGAGGCCTCATGCCTCCAGGGAGTAAAGGTGGTTCCATTAATGGGTTAGGCGAAATCTTGGCAAGCAAGTGATCGCCTGCGATCATGATCCCGTCACTTTCCCGATAAAAAGATAAATGGCTTTGCGCATGCCCTGGAGTCTCGATCACTTTCCAGCCTGGAAGACCAGGGAGCTCATCCCCCTCAGCCAAATATCCATGCAGTTTCCGTTCACTAAGGAAACGGATTTCGTCGCGGTTATGGATCAGTTTATTTTTCAGTTCTTCTGCCACTCCGAACTTTTTGGCATAATCAAGGAAAAAACGATTATGGGTTTCAAGAAACTCATCACTGATAGTAAGCCAGCGCTGATTATTTTTGTGTCCATAAACCGGGATATCCTTTTCAAAGAAATCGAGTGCACCAGCATGATCGGGATGATGATGGGTTAAAATGATTTGTTCGATATCAGTCAGTTTCAGACCCAAATCCCCAAGACCGTTAGTCAAGGCTTCCTTTGAACGTTTTGTTTTCACGCCGGTATCGATTAATGTTAAAGCATCCCCTTTAACGACATAAACATTCACATCACCCACTGCAAACGGCGTGGGCAAAGCAATTTTCGCAATATCTCCATTCCAATTCGCCATAATCTTTTCCACCTTAGAAAATTATATTTATATAAATCTTTTTATACGCTAACCAGGATTCTAAGTATAGTTATCATGTATAATTACCATTTTACATGTATTTTTAATTACTGTCATTATTTTCACATAATTCATGTCTATTTTTTATCGTCCATGCATATATTATCATTGACAGAGTACTGATATATCCTTCATAATCACAAGTAATTAAAGACGGCATGGCTTTGATTAAGGCCAAGTAAATTATTGATGGCGTAAAGAGAGTGAAGCTCGGAATGTGCTGAAAGGCTTCATCGCCCCCTCATTATTGAACCTACCTTATGAGCCTTCAGGAAAACCTGACGTAATTCCCGCGTTAGAGGAATCAAGTGCAGCTTTTCTGTTTATTTATTATGGAAAAGTTGAACAAAGGTGGTACCACGGAAGCTAGACCTTTCGTCCTTTATTGGATGAGGGGTCTTTTTGTTTTTCATAAAGGCTCTTTTCGTAAAGATTGTTGTTTTTAAACGAAACTATTTAAGGTTGATTGGAGCGGAAGTGCGAGACTCCTGCGGGAGCAGCGGGACAGGTGAGACCCCACAGGCGTTTACGCCGAGGAGGCTCACCGCCCGCCCCGCGGAAAGCGAGCATC
>NZ_JBFTMS010000051.1:0-27954 GCF_056397085.1 Peribacillus sp. 05N428
ACTTCAAATATTTTCTGAAACTTCAAATATTTTCTGAAGATCCATATAGCTGTGCTTTCCTTCAAGGTAAAGTCGTACAATGAATATTTTCTGTTCGGCAGAAAAATTAGCCATAAAAAACACCCCGTAAATGTTAGTTTGGTGTCTAACATTTACGGGGCAGTTCAAATTGGGGTGCAGTTCACTTTTATTCCTTTTAAACTAAATTCCTTATTACTGGCACGGAACGTTCTTGAAGGCTCTCGGAAAGAAGACTATACGCGACTACTTTATTCTTGTACTGTTTGACTACGTCCACATGGTCATTATACATGTACACATATAACCTAACATCGTTTTTTCCTCTTTTTACATCAATTATAATGGGGGTCCCACTGTTCTCTGGATGTAAAAACAATTTCTCGTTCCCGGGAAAGATATGATTTTTTTTCAAAAACTTAGCTTCGTTAAAATAATGAAGCACTTGAATTTTATCTTCACCTTCCAAACGCTTTCCATCAAAGGTCACGATTGCATCCGCATCACTAATTTCAGAATGTATTTTAAATTTACTCATAATCCAATTCACGGCATCGGTTGGAAGACAGGTAACTAATAATTTAAGCAAACTTAAGATAATGGTCAAAATCAATACAGGCCATGTCATATTTGATCATCTCCGCTATACTTTTATTTAATGATTCATCTATATATTTTTCATCCATAATTATGTCGAAAGGATTGTTCACTCAGCTTACAAAGGTGATTGTTTCAAGGTATCGATCAGATTCTTTTTGTTCATATTTTTGCCATATTTGTGAACGAATTCACATTTTTATACAAATAGAATATGTCTTATGAATCAAGGCAATATTTCCATTTATTTTCATAGACTATTATAATAATCATTCACGGTATCTTAGGCTGATTTTATTACGAAGTAGATGATGCCCACAGTTAATACTAGGGCGAGACCGATATAAATATAACTAAGGTTCAACAAATTCCCTCTCGTTGCTGCAGAATAATCACTATCACTTTTCCCCGTTAACGAAAGGGTGCCAACCAGGGCAACTATACTAATGGCCACTACTGCTATTACACTTACCGTCATGAATCAACGCCTCCCAATATTATTATCTATTTCCTTGAACCATTTAAAATCCTTCCGATTCTCATCGCATTTCGCAGTGTAACTACATGAAGATCGCACCTAATTTGCATGTCAAAATGACAGGTAGATCGCTCTTTGTGTTTACTGAGTACATATATTAGTAAAACCCTTCCCCTCTATAATAAAAGAACAACCATTTTTAGGACCATCCAATCAAGTAAAATTTCCACCATCCACTTGTTGAATTCTCTCGTTAATATCCATAGAAAAGCGCAAAGCACCACTGAATAAATCCCTAAGATACCGCGGATTGCAGGAACTCATACCTAACTTGTATCCACAAAAAAGACCTTCAACTGCTCGGATATGGTTACAATTTTTAGATGTTGATTTCCACTTCAGCACTCGCTTTCCGCGGGCGGTCCGCCCTCGGCTCTTGCCTGAGGGGTCTCCCTTCGATGTGCTTTCCCCGTAGTAGTTTCCTACCTTACGTTCCAATCAACTTTGTTTTATTTAGAACCCTTTTGTTCACAAACTAGATAATAATTGTTTGCCGACAGCTTTTTTGTGGGTTTGTAAAATGGGAACGTTGATTTCCACTCCAGGCACTCGCTTTCCGCGGGCGGGCGGGAGCCTCCTCGGCGCGCCTGCGGGGTCTCCCATGCCACGCTTTTCCCGCAGGAGTCTCGTACCTTCCGTTCCAATCAACTTTGTGTTTTAAAAGAAGAAACTGCTGGCTCGTCTTATTCCAAACCCTCTTTAAGACTAGTTTATCCTTCATGTTTTTTTCCTGTAACATTTAATGGATAGAAGAAATTTGCGACACTCCTGCCGAATTACTGGCTTGCCGAGACCCCACAGACGCTTGCGTCGAGGAGGCTTGGCAGACAGTCGGCGGAAAGGGAGCGGATTTCTGAAATCAACACTTTTTAATAAAAAAAAGCTGCAGGCAAACTGAGTTTTCATCAAGTTTGTCTACAGTCTGGAATCATATGATTATAAACTTTTTACCGCCTCTGCAAACCTTTTGATGCCTTCGTGAATGGAATCCTCCTTTTCCCTTCCAAATGTAAAGCGTACGTATTCCTTATTTGTACCTAACGTTGAACCCGGAACATATATGACTCCTCTTTTGATGGATTCCTCCAGTAACTTTATTTCGTTCAATGGCACTTTCAGCTTACACCACAAATGAATTCCGCCATTTGGCGAATAATAATCAACTTTTTTTGGCAGGAATTGTTGAAGACTCGAAACCATTGCATCCCTTCTTTTTTCCAGTTGCCTCCTTAAGCTGGCAAGATGGGCAGGAAAATACTCTGAATCCAAAAAATCATTCGCTATCCATTGAGTGAATGAGCCATGACCGAAGTCAACCTGCTGCTTAGCATCCGATAGTCTATCTATGACTGATTTCGGTCCAATGATCCACCCAATTCTTAAACCGGAAGCAACAATTTTTGACAAAGAGCTTATGTATAAAACATTTCCGTTGTTGTCCATCGATTTAAGAGTGGAAATTTCTTCCCCGGCAAAGGAAGTTAAACTATAAGGATCGTCTTCTATGACCGGTATTCCATATTCGGATGAAAGCTCAAGAATCCTTTTACGGCGGTTGATATGCAGGACAGTTCCTGTAGGGTTTTGAAATATAGGGTTCAAAAAAATCATCCTGATCCGATGTTTTTTATGGAGTTCCAGTAAATCCTCTGGGTTGATGCCATCTTTATCAACCGGCAAAGGAAAGGTTCTTAGTCCCGCGGATTGAAAGATGGGAAGGTTGTAACTATATGATGGATCTTCCAATACAACGGCATCCCCTGGCTTTAACAAGCATTGGACCACCAGATGCAGGGCTTGCTGTGCACCAGAAGTAATGAGTATAGAAGAAGGATCCGTGTCAATTCTCCTATACTGTTTAACATGATTGGCTATCGTTTCCCTTAAAACCGCATTGCCTTGAGGGTGATCATAACCTAAGCTACCAATGAAGGACCTATTGGAAATGATTTCACGTAAGGACTGGACTGGAAATAAGTCTTCTGAAAGCTCCCCGCTAGCTAAGTTAATAAGGTTATGCCCTTCCGTCTCTTTACGTATTTTTTGGGTTACTGGCATATTGGGCAAAAAAGAACCCGCTTCGATATATCTATTCCAGCTAGGGATACGTTTTCGGGTAATTCCCCAGATATCCTTGCTGATCATCGTTCCGCTTCCTTTTTTTCTTTCAACCAGCCCATTTGCTTCCAATTCATCATATGCCGCTACAACTGTACTTCTGTTAACTCCCAGTTCACTTGCCAGGAAGCGTTCAGACGGTAACGGCTTATCCACTAGGAATGTTCCATCAGCAATGCCACTCTCGATGTAAGCGGCTATTTGTTTATATAAAGGCTTCTTGGATTTTCTGTCCGTTTTCCATTCCATAAGCTACATCCTTTAAAATGTTTAGTTAAAAGCGTACTGCATTAATAACTTTATCTACTTATTCATTCAGTATAATCTTCAGCGGAGATTATTGCACTCTGCCATACTACAATATAAAAACGAAAGCCTCCATTCCTTAAATCAAATGGAGACTTTCGTTTCATCTTCTTCAACTATGCAGACTCCCCTTCAGCCAAGGGCGACTCAGATAGTGTCCGATCGGGATTTGAATCAGGCTCGTTTTCCTTTGCGGACCGTCTATCTTATAAAGTTCATCACACATATTCACATCAAAGCCGAGCAGCGGGTGCCCATTCATTCCGAGGGCTGACGATGCCAGCAGTAATTTCTGAACGAGCATCCCCGCCTCCATTTGCTGGATGCGGTATCCTCTATATCCAAGTTGCGTTTTGGAATGGTCCCGCTCACCAACTACATGTATACAGATCGGCACTTGCTGAAAATTCATGATATCGAGGGACATTCCGTATTGCAATAGGAGCCGATGATCTCCTGGTTGTATCTGCCGTAATGAATGTGTCGTGCTGTCATAATGGTAGGCACCATCTTGTATGTCTTCCACATTATATAAACAAGCATAGAGGGAAACGCGATTTCCGTTGTTCCCGTTTGTTCCATCCAAGTCATTTCGATAGGAGAACGAAGCGGTTGCCTCCTGCAGGAGAGCGGCCAGTTGCGATTGACTGACTTTCCCGAGTACAAAGTCCATTTCAGGTGAAAATCGCTTCCGGCAAACTGTTGCCAAGTCATAGGACAACCGCTTCACGATAGGAAGGGCTACAATTTTCCCTTCTGATTCCGCCCCATTCTTTGTATGGATCCGCCGGAATGATTGGGTGGATTCGATCATGGATGCTTCATTCATTTTGGTCAGCATCGGAAATTCCAGAATCCTTTGCGACCGAACATAGTGTTCAGGCTGAATTCCCTTCAATTCCAGCAATAATTCCGTCGAAGTGACAGGTCGGTCCATACTCCTTTCTTCCCTAAATCTCCAAGAAGGCCCTGCCGATAAGGGGATCGCCGCATACGTGCTCTCTTCCTCCTCCGAAAGCCCGAGCAGATGATTGATGGCCCGATCAAGGAATTGGAAGCACACCCCGGCAGCGATTCCGAAGCGTTTCGCCACTTCGAGCAACTGTCCAAGAAGCACGCCTGCATCAAGACCTTGCAGACGGTATGAAAAGTTATTATATTTATAGAAGTTTTTCCAAAACATCGTCGATACGAAAACCGTGCCAAAGCAAGAGGACATATCAATGGTTCCACCAAGAGCCTTTGTTACATATGAATCGAAATTCCCTTCCCGCAGCAAAACCAGCCGGTGGTGTGCCGCATCATAATGGTATACGCCAGCAGGTAATCCCTCGATCTTCAAATATACGTATAATTCGCTTGGATACAAAGCTCCCCCTGATGGCGGAAAACGCCGGAATGACTGCATGAGGTCCTCAGATTCCGAGGATCTCGGTACCTGACTGACCTGGGTCAGGCCATAGGCATACCAGAGGAAATGACCGATTCCTTCGAGGTCCTGCTTTGAACGCCCACTCTCCCCCTCGAGCGTCAGCGGCACCTCCAGTGATAGTGGAAAAACAGGCAAGTCACGGTAAAGCTTATACGTTAACGGTGCATCATCCCAATCCACTTCCCAATTTGGCGGACTTGCCTTTTCAATATCAAAATGTAAATTGTGCAAAAATGCCTCTAGACTCATCCTCCAACCTCCTACGTCACCGCTTATGGAAAAGGATGCGGATGCGGATTGAGCTGTTCGAAATCAAGCGGCCGTTCAGCATATCCAAGTTCCATCGGAACCCTCAGTATTCTCTCAAGGCCCGTTATGCGGGTAAGATGATGGCCGAATGTCATCGGCAGCATCCCCGGGATCAGGACTTTCACGCAATGTAATCCATTCCGTGCAATTTCCGGTGTCGTCTGATCCACCACAATCACCTCGAGTTGCAACCGGCGAAACGCCTGAAGGATTTCCTGCAAATCTTCCGTCAAGTCCGGATGGTTCGCCTTTTCCCCGTATTCTTCAGCGAAAGTTCGCATCGGGCGGTCATCATCCAGCAGAAACTGCAGTCGCTCTTCAGCTTGCGGTAAACCGTACAGCATGCCATGATCATCCATTTTCCGTACCAGTGAGGAATCCTGCAGCATTTTCTCAACCTCATCCCGGTTCTCTTCCAATTTATCGTCAAGTGTCAGCATCATGCCGGCCAGCTCGAAGACCGCGCTTTTCACAGCCCGGACCGGGTCGAGATGGGCCCCTGCCGCACAAATGATATTCAATCCTTTTTGTTTCCTGTTTTTCGCCAGCGCCCATACGCTCGGTATACCATGTTCCATTGTCGCATTAAACAAATGGATATCATATCCCGCTGCAGCCCTCGCCCTGTCAATCATCAGCTCAAGTTCTTTGTCATTTGCAGAATAAGGGTCAAGGCGTGTAAGCGGCAGTTGCGCATACCAGGTCAGCAGGAACGAATCACGTTCGACCACTTCCATGATGCCGTAGAAAATGGCCTCCTCCAAACTTCCCCCTAAAGCACAGCCATTGGAAGTTTCATAGACAAATCCATGACCGCAGCCCAAGCTGTAATAGGAAAGCAACTCCGGGACCAAGATCGGCCTCTCTTGCAAGAATGAGTGGCCCCATACCCAATCTATCGAGCGGTCAGGATTAAATGGTTGAAACGGGAAATCATGCTGTGCATAATTTTCCTTCGAGTGCACCCCGATCCTGGTGGGATCGAGCGCAGAATCTTTCAGGTTGTTGTAGCTGTCATGTATGACTGTCCGTTTACCGCGGGGCTCCATTCCGCAATACCTTTCCAATCCCTCCAATATGGCCGTCATCTCACTGACCGCATATGAGAGAGTCCTTCCAGCCGCCCCCTCATCACCTATGAACAAAGGCAAATTAACACTTACATCGGCAAATGGCGGCACAAGGTCTATCATTTTATTATTCAGGAATCCTGTGCGGTGGTCCAAGTAATCCTTGGCCAGCACTTCATTCAGCTCATCCATTGAACGTGTCCGGTAACTGTCGGGACTGATTTTCGGACTTGGCTGCAACGAAATCCTAGCACGCTCCTTCGAGTCATCAGGTAATGTTGAGCAAACCGGACACAATGGATCCGGTAAAAAGGAGTGCCACGAACCATTCAGCGTTTTCAGGCTGATTAAAGATACATGCCCCTCCGAACGGGCGCGCTCTCCTTTCATCACCTTCCTCACCTCTGCACCAATCAAGTGGGCCATCTGTAAAAGCCCAGTTCGGGATGCCGCCGGATCACGCTCCATCCCCCCCTTTTCCTCCAGCTGCTGGCGGATTCCCCACATTTCTTTTCGATCACGCCCGGCCATGAGATGCCTTTGGTCCGCACACTGTGAACAGCCAGGAACACCAGGGCGCACCAACGGCCCTACCACTCCCTCTCCAAATGATACGAACCCCCGCAGCCATGGAATGCCCGCTTGCCTTATCACCTCTTCTGCCTTTATATGGACAGCGGGATTCCAAGCATCTTGCAGCAGAAGGACCATCGCCGTCGTTTGCGGGATCCCTGCCTCGAAATCGGTTTGGCGATTCACCTGATATTGGCCGGACAGGTCCCCATGAACATGGTCGGCCAACACTCCTTCCCCGACAACCAATACGTCAGTTTTCACCCTGATTCCCCCTCTCGCAAAAACACCCCGAACACTCCTGCCATTCCTTCCTTCAAGAGAGGTTCCAGATTTAATTCGAAAACACAGATTCGCTTACTGTTCTTCTTCAAGACTTGAATGGCTGACTGTACTAGTTCGGAATTCCCTTTCACCCCGCATGAAGGAATCACAAGATTCACCTTTTCTTCCTCAAGAACAGGCGATGCCACTAAACCGGGAGCTGTAAGGCAAACGGTCTGGTTTTGGACCTTCATGACAGCCTTTTGCAACGCGTTCCGTAATGCGATCGTTACATTCAAACCGACAGCCCCTGACCAGCCATCGCTCGTTCCTGCCCAAACTACCGGGAAACCGGACACTTCCTCACCCAAAGCGATGATCGGATCTCCTTGCAGCCGGGTCAGCGCTTGTAAATAATACCTGCAGCGCTCATCTTCCACTTGAGACAACTGCACCGTCACAAGTTTCTCCTGGTTGAATCGCTTATTTAAAAACTCTGTATCCAAACTGCTTTGCAATCCACGGCAAACACATTCAGCAAATGTTTCCCCTGCTCCGACACCGATCGATTCCTTTATTTCGTCTGCTCCCTGAAGTTTCGGAAGAGTCGCAACGAGCTGGCTGAGTGTTCGGGATGCATATGCTTCGACTCCTGCAAGACCGGTTTCCCGCCTCGCTTCCTCATGCGTCAGATCTGAACGGATGATTTCGGGCAGGAGTCCGGCCGGACCGGCCGACAGCGGATCCACGACCTGAACGCGGCATTGAGCCAACGGCAGCTGTTTTAAATCCCCCTCATCCCATCTATGAAAGATTCCGGTTTCCGAGGATGTCAAACGGCTGAAGTACATAAACACCTTCCCAGGATCACCCGGGTCCGCTTTCAGTTCAAGCCGCCGTTCAAAATCTTCAATCCATGCAGCAGTCCCTTTACCCGTCACGCCAGGGTGGGGAATGAACGGATGCCATTTTCCCTCCAATGTATCCATATTCAGCAGATAAAATTGATTGGCTTGTTCTGCTGTCGCAACGCCTGCAGCCTCTTTAAACCATTCGAATACCATTATATTGGCTAACATCGCTCCGGCTGTGGCGGAAAAGGAAGATGGTTCCTGATTCTTTTCCAGCTCAGCTTGGTGTAAACGATGCCACGCTGACTCCCAGCACCCCTTGGAATCCGGATGGACGAGCGGTCCAGCCATGCCTACTTGATTGATGATCAACGCAGGAAACAGGATTTTTCCCCCTTGCCTGCAAACCGAATGAAGTTCTCTTAATTCCTCTATATCTCCTTCCTGTGACACATATAAGATCGAGTCAAAAGGCCGCACGACCTCCTGCCATTCAATCCCTTCTCCCTTTTCAAGCATGACCTCCTCTATCGCAACCTCGTCGTCCGTCTTACGCGCATGTGCCACGATCTCCTTCAATCTTTTTCTATTGGTCGGTACCGTGTCCGTGATGAAGATATGGAAAGCAGGCAATCCGGATTCGATCAGGGAGGACACCAATGAAAGGAACAAGGGGCCAGAGCCGATAGCCAACGCCTTTTTCTTTCGATAAGTTTCAAAACGGTGAGCCCCGGAATCGCCGCAGCTTTCCAGGAATTCGATTTGCGAAGCATACCTTTCAAGAACTTGTTCCCTTAATTGATGGGGGCTATCCTGACTTACATCCCGAACAAACCCATTCCCGTACAAAACCTCAGCAATTTCCATCACCCGGTTCCGGTATGGGCCAGGCAATCCATCGGTCAACTCGCTTAATGTATGGTTGCCGTTGAACATCGGTAATAACTTTTCAATCCACTGAACGATCGAGGTGCCCTCCATACGGAACGAACTTACGTTATTCCTGAAATACACACCTCT
Organism: Peribacillus sp. 05N428; assembly: GCF_056397085.1. Lineage (NCBI taxonomy): Bacteria > Bacillati > Bacillota > Bacilli > Caryophanales > Bacillaceae > Peribacillus > Peribacillus sp. 05N428. Next base: position 9,097 of record NZ_JBFTMS010000051.1, read on the forward strand.
GTTTGGTTCCGGAAGAAAAAACGTATCCCTTTTCACTTTCAAACGCATAGAAGGGGTTAAATTCACCATTCCGCTCCTCCTAACCCGATGCATTCTAAGTACTGCTTTTAGCACAGCACTTCACTTCAATCCTATGTACGACAATTTGTCTCTTATGTCTAATACAGTAAAGAAAAGTCCCTGCTGCACCGCAGGGACTTTTCTTTAGAAGACCTGAAACCTTAATGTCCGCAACGTCCGCAACGACCGCCGCATCCGCCGCAGCGTCCGCATCCACCACAACGACCACAACGACCACAGCGACCGCCGCAACCAAAGCAGCCAAAGCACAAGAAACAGCCAAAACAACCAAAGCAACCGCCCACACCAATGAATTGCCGAGACGAATCATCCAAATTGTACTGGTTTTGCTCCCAAGGAACTGGCTGTGTCACCTGGAAATCATCGACATTCAGATTTTGCAATTGATTTTGAAATTCATACATCTTATATAACCTCCGTGTATTAATTAATTAGGCAAATCTTAAAACAGGTATTCGAAACGAAATGGTCAGGGAATGAACAGCACATCAAATACTCCCTCCAACAAAATATGTAAGGGGATTGGGTATTGCTACTGATTACAACGCCCATTTCCCATTAAAAGACCCATGAAAAAACAGAAAACCGGAAGGGTAATACCCTTCCGGTTTTCATGATCGCCTCTTAAATCAGCATTGTCGTTTCCCTTTATGTATAACTCTTTCAATCAAAGTCCCATTAGTTATGCAGTTGTTCATAACGAGTCCAGTTGACCGATTTTTCCAGCACGATTGATATCAATACTCCCATTATGAGCCCATTCGTCAAAAAGGGCTGTAAAAGCGCGGGCAGGTTCGAAAATGCAGTAGGCAGGACATTCATCAAACTCACGCCAATCAATACTGGTACGGCAAGCCTGAATATCGTGTCTGAAGTGAAATGCTGACCTTTGACGCTGTTGAAAGCCGTACCGAACAGCTGAAGGTAGGCAACGAACAATACTGCATTTCCGACTGTTATCGGCATCGTGGCCAGGAACGAGATGAAAGGGGGAATGAGCCCGATTATGGTCAATAACATGCCTCCAAGCAAGAAGGGCTTCCGCTCATAGATTTGAGTGCTCTGCAAAAATCCAATCGATGAAGTAAAAGGTGTATACGGAACAAGGCCAAGCAGCGGAGCGAAAATGGTAAATCCGCCAGTCATGAATAAAGAATTTCGATACTGCTTGTGTTCAGCTTCATCACCGATTAATTCCGATGCAGCCTGAATGGAAGCGAACGTGTTGCACAAATTAAGCAATCCTGCAAAAAAGGAAATTGCTATGATCCCGAATTGAAGGTTTGGAGCACCTAATGGGAAAAATGAAAAAGCGGCACCCGTCGATCCCATTTCTCCCCCGGCCTCCGGAAATAGCAGCTCGTAAAAAATCCATCCCACTATAATCCCGATCAATATCGAGAAATTGCTTATCGTCCTTGGTCCTTTTATTTTTAATATACTGACTAGAAGTACAATTCCCACAGATAGGAAACTGACCGGGATGTTAATTTCGCCATTCTCCGTAATCCCCAGCATCCCCTTAAAAAAGACAAAAATGAGCTGGAACGTCAGAAGGAATAAATAAACCGTCATGACCATGGGAGTGAAAATCTTCTGGACATGAGAAATCAGGTTGAAGGCCGAAATAATGAGGGTCACGACACCCGCGGCAATGAGGCCAGTAGCAATTCCCCCTCCTATCTCAGCATAACCGAGCCCTATGGATGGTGCAGATAACCCTAAATTCAGCATCACGCCCCACAATAGACCGGAGTGCCCTTCCATAAGCGGATACTTATGCCCCTTCCACCCCTGAAACACGCAAGCGATCCCGGTGAAAATGAGCGAGCTTCTCATGGTCATTTCCGTAACATTGGGAGGAAGATCAAAAGCTGCGCCAATCGATATGGGCACAACTACCGTATTTGCAAAAATAAAAAACAACCATTGAAAAGAAGAAAATAGAGTCACAGAAGAACTCCAACTTTTCATAGATTCCATCTCCTTTGAACATGATACTTTTCAAACTTATGGTGAATTTCACTTGTCCTTCCCTTGAAAAATGCGATAGGACATCACCATGTTAATAAACGCGGTCCCGGATGGTCCGCTGCTGCATTGCTGGACACATCATTTATCTCGCTGGACCTTTGCTGGCGCATGAGTAATGATAACGTTCCCATTAATAGTAACAAAGACTGCGGCTCCCCGCTAATTTGTTGGCTTGATTAAGGTTGCAAGGCCGGCAAGCAAAAGCGGGACATTTTATGATATAAAGACATGCGAGGGCAACCCATATAGCCCAAAAAATCACTTCCACAGCATATAACATATGTAAATAAAAGTACACGGAAGCCGCCAAAAACGAAAAAGGAAATCCGGAAATATCCAGAAATCCTTTTTTGGTTCAGTCCTACCGTTCAATGGACTGCTTTTGTTTATATAGTGAACCGGAAACCAAGTTCCCCTTGTAAATGACCGCTTTACGCTCCGAACGCCTGGCAACTGCCTCTGCAGAACAGCTTGCGTCAATTAACACCAGACTTGCGGCATCCCCAACTTTCGGCCATACCTGGTTACCCTTATCATCCAATGGGGTTTTTCCGCCAGTTATATATCCGAGTGTCCGGGAAAGCGAGACTTCATCAATCCATTTGAAACGTTCTGCGAGCCTTCCTGCCCTCTCCAAGATGTCACCATTCCCAAGAGGTGACCATACATCAAAGATATTATCATTTCCTACTGATACTTCAACCCCTCTTTCATGTAATAAATCAACAGGGGGCATCTGCCTGTTGATCGGGACACTGGTGACGATGGAAATCCCCGCCTCCCTAAGAATGTCAGCCAGTTCATAGGCTTCTTCCCTGGATACGTCCCCGATGCCGAACGCATGGCTTAATGCCACCCTTCCTTCCCAGCCCGCTTGCTTGGTCAGAGCTGCCAAACGTTTCATGGTGAACGTGCCCAGATGGCCGGGATCATGTAAATGCAAGTCCACATCAGCATTCGCTTCCACCGCTAAATCCATCAATTGTACGAGCGATGCTTCAATATTGTTATCGACTGTCGCTGGATCCACCGCCCCGACGATTCCTGCTCCGTTTCGCAATGCCTCCCTGACAAGCTTGACAGAACCGGACCGCAACAAACCGTGCTGCGCAAATGCGACGATTTCTGAACTGAGCCGATTGGTATAGCCAGCAAGCGCCTGCTGAACTTGCTCTAAGTTTTGCAAGCCCGCTTCCGGATAGATATCAACATGAGTCCGTATATGTGCAGAGCCAGAAGCTAAAAGGATTTCCAGTAAAGATTCTGCACGTTTACATGTGCTTGTTGCAATGGAAGGCAGAACCCTCTTCTCATTTTCAAAGCGTTCAATGACACTTGAAGAAGGAGTGCACGCTCTCCAAACATCCCCCATCAGTGTCTTATCAAGATGGACATGCTTTTCAATGAAGGATGGCAGCGCCAGTAAGCCTTTTGCATCTTCCACTGGTAAATCATCACGTATGGCTTCCCCATCTTTGACAATCTTCGTGATCCTGCCATCCTCCATCAACAGATGAAATAACCCGGTGATCGTTCCTGTAACTCTTTCATTCTCTTTCCGGTAACCACATTCCAAACGAACATTCTTTAACCAATAGGTTCTATTCATGATCTTCATCCCTTCTTGATCCAGATCTTCAATTCGACTTCAAGGCAGATTCGCGATCGAGTCCGCCGTAAACCAGATTTCCATCGACCATGACCGCAGCACGCGTCGATCTCCTGGCAACTGCTTCAGCAGCACATGATGCATCCACAAAAACCATAGTTGCGTCATTTCCCACTTTCGGCCATAAACGATTTCCTTCATGGTCCAATGTCTTGACTCCGCCCGTAATGAATTGGAGCGATTGGGACAATGCATACTCGTCCTTCCAGTTGTACCTCTCAGCCAATCGGCCTGCCTTTTCCAGCATATCCCCAGTACCGAATGGGGACCAGGAGTCGTAAAAGCCATCGCACCCGAGAGCAACATGGACACCTTTCTCATGCAGTGAATCAATCGGGGGCATGACCCGGTTGATCGGAACTGTAGACATGATCGCTATCCCCAGGTTTGATAATTCACTGGCCAGTTCATTCGATTCTCCTATTGAAACATCTCCAAGTGCAAAAGCATGACTGATGGCCGCTCTGTTTTAAGCCTGATCGTAGCCAATATACTTGAACCATTACAAACAAAAAAAAGCGACCAGCAAAAAATAAGGATGGCCTGCCTGCTTTCGATCTGTATTGGAGGATTGGTTTTCGTAGCTACACTCTTCTATTCTCCAAACCTATTGGAGCTCTTATTTTATTCAGGCAATATATACTCGGCATTGCTGGCTCCGATCCTGGTTATCGTATTCAGTAAAGGAAAAGTCGCTGATTACATACCGATAAGCGCGGTCCTGGCGATTGTGGCTTCATACATCATCCAGCCTCATGTAAGCGAATTCCAAAGCATATGGTTCAGCGGATTGGCTTCATTGACAATCCTGGTGATTTGTACGATCCTTACCCTCATCAAGAACAAATGGAGGATCGTGAAAACAAAACCATGAATACGGCCAACCCCATTCATTATGCATGAATGGGGTTCTTCTTTAATCCCGTAAAAACTTAGCTAGCCACCTTCCTGAAATACCGATAAACCTTTTCTAGCTTTTGGGTTTGTTTCCCCTTTGGGCTTTCCATATTCCCGAATTCGAAAAACTTCACTTTCTTGATCCCGACAAAATTGAATAGTGCTCTTTTCATCAATATTTTATGCGCATCATTCAACCACATAAGCGGATACTTTGCAGGTCCCTTCATCGTGGACACACATACGACCGACTTTCCTTTCAGAAGGCCTTCCGGGAACAAGCCCTTTTTGTCCCTGTAGGCAAAATTCGCAGAAAATAATTGATCGATGTATCCCATCAGCATGGCCGGTGGCCTCCCCCACCAGATCGGATAGACAAAGACAATTTTGTCGGCCCAAGTAATTTGATTTCTATATTTTTCAAACTGAGGATCACGATGCATATCACGCCTTCGTTTATGCTCATTGAACTCCAAGAGCGGATTGAAGCCTTCTTCATATAAATCCAAGACCTGCAGCCCCTTTATGTTCGGGTTCTCCTTACTTCCCTTGACGATTTTTTCTAAAAAAGCATGGCTTAGGCTTTTATGATTTGGATATGTGTAGATGACCAGCATGTTCATGACGTACCCCCTATTTACTTATCATTTGATAACAATCATATAACACCATCTTTTTTATTGTCAAATGATAATTGTATTTTGATAATATTTTTGATATCTTCTCAGTAAGAGGTGAAAGTTATGGACAAAAAAGCTCTTTTTGAAAAAATGGTCACATTTACAACTTCCGTACATCAAGTGACACATGAATTGACCCAAAACGCCAAATCCGATTCCATCACGCCGGTACAATATAAAATTCTTGAATATATAACCGTCAGTCAGCCTGTCACACCAAGTGAAATCAGTGACTGTCATCATATCTCCATGCCTAACACGAGCCGTGAACTGAAAAAATTAAGCGAAAAGAATTTAATTGAAAAAATAAGTGATTCGGAAGATAGACGGAAACAATACATCCGCCTCTCCAAAGAAGGGGAAATGATGATGAACGAGGCTTTTACAATCGTGGAATCCCGTTTCCTAAGCCGGCTGCAACATGCATCAAAGGAAGATTTAGCGGAGATTGACCGTGCCTTGGACATTCTTCAAACAAAACTTTTTTACTGATGAACACAAAAAGGGCTCCCGCAATTGAAGTTGACGAAGAATCGACTTCAATCGCGGGAGCTCTTACATTATCTCCATGCATGTTTTATGATCAGGTACCGCAAAAAGTCCGGTAAGGTTTTGTTGACTCAGGCAGTGCGGCGTATTCTGCTTGTTTTTCGCAGTGTGCATAAGGATTTGCAAGAACATCCAACAGCCGTTCCATCACGCTGTAGTCCTCTTGTTCCACTGCCGCCTCCAACGCCTCTTCCACCCGGTGGTTCCGCGGAATCACTGCAGGATTGCTGTTCTGCATCAACTGATTCGAAGACTCCTTCGATTCCTTCTGCCTCCCTAGCCTAGCCTGCCAAAGCTCCTGCCACTGGGCGAATTCCGGTGTCCCGAAAAGGACCGTATCCTCCTTTTTATCAAAGGTCAGAGCCCGGAATGTATTGGTATAGTCGGCACCATGCTTCTTCATCATACTGAGGATGCCATTAATAAGGGCTTCATCCTGAGTCTCTTCGTTGAATATCCCCAGTTTCGCCCTCATTCCCGTTAACCAATTGGAGTGATACAGATCATTAAAAACGGAAATCTTATCTTGGGCCAGTGTAACGGCCTGATCCTCGTCATCATGCAACAGCGGCAATAGGGATTCAGCGAATCGCGCAAGATTCCACCCCCCAATTACCGGCTGGTTACCATAGGCATAGCGGCCTTGCCTATCAATTGAACTGAATACGGTTGCAGGATCATAGGCATCCATGAAGGCGCAAGGACCATAATCGATGGTTTCCCCGCTGATCGTCATGTTGTCGGTGTTCATCACTCCATGAATGAAGCCGACCAGCTGCCATTGGGCAATGAGCTCAGCCTGACGCTTGACCACTTCCTGCAGCAGCGAAAGATAACGGCTTTCATCTGCTTCAATGTCTGGAAAATGACGCTCAATGGCATAGTCGGCAAGTGTCCGAAGCTCCTCGATCGTGCCCCATTTTGCAGCGAATTGAAAAGTTCCGACACGAAGATGACTCGAAGCCACACGGGTCATGATGGCACCAGGCAGCCCGGTTTCACGGATTACCGTTTCACCGGTCGTCACCACTGCCAGACTTCGGGTGGTAGGAATGCCGAGCCCGTGCATCGCCTCGCTGATGATGTATTCGCGCAGCATCGGTCCAAGTGCAGCCCGGCCATCGCCCCCGCGGGAATATGGCGTTCTTCCTGGACCCTTCAGCTGGATATCGACCCTCCCGCCTTCTGGCAACACCTGCTCGCCAAGCAATATCGCCCGGCCGTCCCCTAACATGTTAAAATGACCGAATTGATGCCCAGCATATGCTTGGGCAAGAGGCGAAGCACCTTGCGGGATCTCGTTTCCGGCAAACACCGCCACACCATCTTCGCTATTCAGCGACTTCACATCCAAACCAAGAGAATCCGCCAAACTCTCATTGAGAATGATCAACTCCGGTGAACGTACAGGAGTCGGGTTCGTGCTCGTGAAAAACTTTTCCGGTAGACGTGCATAGCTATTGTCTAAATTCCATCCTGTTTCATTAGTCATGGTTTCTCCTTTTCTTATTTTGACTTTTTTATAAAAGTTATTTCGCTCAAGATTCAGTTCAAAACACGCGATAAAACTAAGTTGCAGTCCATTTTTTAATGTCTGCTTCTAACAATTAATTATACCTTTTTTGCATAAAAATGGCTCTTTTAAAGTCGTGTTAAATCCATGACGCCCCTGGATTTCATAAAACGATTGCGGTCCTTAGAATGAAAGAAAGCAGGTACCCTTAATGGGTTCCTGCTTCTTTTCCTAAGAATACCTTTGTCGATCATCGTTCCGCTTTTGCGATGGTGATACGGTTTACGGTCCCGTACGGAATTGGTTCAAGATTTAAGGTTCTGCTCTATTGATTTTTAAGTTCATCTTCATTTATACGAATCATTGCATCATGGTTCCCGCTATTTAGTTCTATTTTTATGATTCCTTCTCCGGATATTGATTCAAATGAACGAATTGTATCTCCTTTTATTTTTTCAGAGAAAACCTTTTCCCCCGTTGAATCTATTATTATATATTCTGATTCACTGCCAGTTTGATCTATGGAAATTGTATTTTTTTCTTTTAAAGCAGTTTTCATTTCTAGCGTTTTCTTTTTATGAATATAGCCAGAGACACTCATATCAGCCACTGATTCTTTCGAGTTTTTAATATAGGATGTATTAATTTCAAGTCCATCAGGTTTCATTTTTCCTGAATCCGTATAAACATTCATTAAGATTAGTCCAAACAGCAAGGATCCTATTAGCACTATTAATTTTTTCATAATTAAAATCTCCTATCTCATTTTTCCAATCATGATATGAATACTCACTTTAGTGGCCTCAATCAATATTACTACAATTACGGCCGATATAGGTATATTTTATTATAAAAACTATTTTTTATAATAAAAATAACAATTACATATGCCAATAGTTATAATTTTTTGCATCAAAAAAGCCTGCCACTGATTCGGCAGGCTTTTTTCTTCTTTTCTTATTGGTTCCATCCTCCACCCATTCAAAGGTAGTCTTAATTCAGTAAAGTCAGGCTGATAAAGGCAATGCCAAATATACAGTACAGAATGAGGGTAAAGGGCTGGGGAAAAATAATATATACGATCATACTGATGATCATCAGCAGGATGCTGAAGGCATTTATCCTATCTCTCCACATACTCACCTTTGGTCAACTCCTTTTCCACAAGCGTAAGGTACATTTTCATCGCAAACTTCTTCAAGTGCTGCCTGGCCGGCTTTGAGGAACCACTTCTCCCACAGTCAAAGCGAACATCAGCAAAAATTGAGTTTCTTCTTCATCCTTCGTTCCTCTTTGTTATAATGGCTGTGTGTCTAATTTGGATTTTTTTCATTTTTCGTTAGTAAGTAAGCGACTGATAATTTATAATTATAAAATTGAACCCACTAAACAGCCATGTAGCCAAAATGATAAATTCATGAAAATAATTTAAATTTTCAGATTTTTTAAGGGGTATGAAGTGAATGATCTATAAAACTTTCAAGGTTGTATTGAGGACCATGCACAAAGGCCAAACCGAGGAATTCGCCTATGTATATGAAGGGAAAAGCCTGCTGATCGGCCGGGCAAGCCAGCACTCCAAAGCTGATTTCAGGCTTTACAATGACTTTGTTTCCAGGGAACATTGCCGGATTTATATGGAGGAAGGGCAGCTCCTCATTGAGGATTTGGCAAGTAAACACGGCACCTCCGTGAACCAGATGCCGCTCGTACCGGGCAATCCCTGTCACATTGAACCGGGGGATTCGATTGCTTTGGTCAATGGATTGATTGAATTCATAATCTCCATCGACAACGATTTAACAATGGATTTCACGCCGGTGAACCCCGAATTCCTGCAAACCGTCGCTATCAATGAGCACCTTCAGACCGTGATCATCGATGAAGAAGCACCCATTAAAATGCCGACCAAGGAATTCAATTGCTTTAAGCTGCTATATGAAAATTTGGACAACCTTATTTCAAAGGAAGAAATTGTCCAGCAAGTCTGGCCAGAGCGAGTCGGAGATCCCGAGCAAATTGTGACGGCAGAGGAAATCGCTTCACTTCTGTACCGCGTACGGAAACGGTTAAATGGGCACTTTGCCATAAAAGCCGTCATTCAAAAGGGATATTATATGGAATCCATCCATTCATTCAATTTATCGGACTTATCATGACAATCATTCGAAAACATGAAAAAAGCATTGTGGATAACAATGCTTTTTTTCATGCTTATATTGGAGATGGAAAGTGTATATGTCCACGGTCCATTATCATTTCTTTGGCAAATCCAGATTAGTGAATTCATCGACTGGAACGATGTCTTCTTCCATATCCATCACCTTCAGCACAACCCGGTCTCCTACATTCGTCAACACAACATCAGATAGCGCATTGACACCTGGGTCCACCGAGAATCTCTTGGCATTGCCTTCGACGATTAAATGGAATACGTATCCATTCGAGAGATTGGCATCATTGATCCTCATTACCTTCCCCTTTATTTCTTTCATCTCAAATCCTTTTTGAGGCGTTACACCGCTTACTTTCCCTAATGAGGCAATCAGCTTTTTATAATTGCGGAAAGCTTCGTCTTTCGTTTTCCCAAAGACCACTTGGGGATTATCACTATTGGCGTAAACGATCGCCACACCTTGGAACTTGCTGCCCTTCGTAACCGGAATCACATATGTGGGAGCACCGTAGATCGTATAGAAAATTCCATTAGTGGCTTTCCAGCCTGGATATTTGGACAAAAACTCACTCGCATTCGCGTTGGATTTTGCTTCCTTTCCGGTCAAAACGGACGTGACGCCTTTGTAGTACGTCATTTCACCGGTTTTGGCATTGAAAACACCATAACCTACAAGGGTTTTGGAATTGCCTTTTGATTTAGCCCGGGTAAAGTCCACTACATAAATCAATTCGCCTTTTTCGTTAAACGTAACCTGCATATTATCCTCATTAGGAATCAGGACATCTTTCTTCGGCCCAATCAGGGACTGGTTTTTCCACCCGTGAATATATTTTCCCCAGTAAGTCCAATATTCCAGGGCTGTTTCCAATGTGAATGTCCGATCTACCCATTTAGGTTCTTTTCCTTTTGGATAGTATTTCGTGTCCCCCGTTTCCGGATTCACCAATACCACCCCGTCCACCACGGGACCGCTGCGGTATTTCAAATAATGTCCGACTGAAGCTACGAAGAAGGGCTTTCCATCTTCATTCGGTTCCAAATATGAATCATGGATGATTTTATTCGGATATGCCTTGCGGATGGTCCTTTCCAAATCATGATCAAGGTACTGTGATGGAGCATACAGCATCTTCCCTTTGACAGTACTTGCCCCTTTATCCGTCGATACGGCGGAAATCAGATTATAACCTGGCGTGTATCCCGCTTTCCCGGCTTTTAAAAAACCGTCCATTTCAATGGGTGATGTATAAGCCAATTCATCATTGATATTGGTCAGACGGTATTCGCCTTCAGTGAAATATGATGCATTTTCTATTTTATTAATTGCCGCATCGCCTTTTGCATCAGCCATTTTCACTGTAACGAGCGGCATGGTTTTTATATCTTGAACTTCTTCCAGCTCTTTTTTCTTATCGACCTTCGCCAATCCATGCAGCTCTGCGGCAAAAGTGAGCGGGTAAAACAGCATGATGACCCATGCGGCAATCAACACGACACCCATCAAACTGTTGAAATGTACGTTCCAAGGTGTTTTTGGCTGCTTTGCCGCTTCATTTCCCCTCCGATTCCGTCGGGTGCTTGAAGATTCACTGGCACTGTACATATACATGCTTGAATCGATGATGAGAATGAGCCCGAGAATAATGGCAAAACTCGAAAAGAATGCTTCGGCAGTAAGATCCAGCAACATAATATCGATAACGAAAAACAATACGGAAGCAGAAACTAAAAGTCTCAGTCCTTGTTCTATGAAAAAAGGTATATCTTTTTTGGTCATGGCGTTTGTCCATCTCTGCGGAATCAAGGAAAGTCCCAATATGGCAAATGGTATTTTCATTAAAATTCCTTTTAAGATGAAACCGAGTAGTGAAAGTATCATGGTTTGAAAAATCTCTCCTTGTCATGTATGTTCCTATTTACCCATTTTACCACTTTTGTGCAACTAATTTACTATTTTTTGAATCTAGCGAAATTACGTCAAAAACTATTTGCTCCAACGATGCTACTTTTTCCGATTCAATGTTTATATAGACTCTAGAAAAGAATCGATGGCAAAGGGGGCGAATCCTTATGATTTATGAAGAAACATACCAATACCTATTAAGAAATGTATCCTCCACTGAATTCGATACGTGTTTGTACGCCTTGCTCCACAGTGATTGGGATGGGGTCATTCAGAGCCCGCCTCATATGATGACCCGGGGAGTCGGAACGACAGAAAAGTACTTAAGGCAGATCATCCATAAATTCACCGCACCAAAAGGATCACTAAAAAAAGTGTTTGTGCCTGTTCATCAAGGTGATGATGTTTTGTACAAGTTTAACCTTGGTCCTGCAAGTAATCTTGGCTATAACAGGAACACGGACCGTTATTGCAAAAAGTACCGTTTCTTTTATAGCGCTGCTTTCAAAGCCTTAACGATTCATGGAAAACGGCTGCTGCTTATGGGTGCCTTTCGAATGTCCGTTTTGAAGTCTGAAGAAGTACTGTTCGATTATCATGAAATCGTTCCTGATTCCAGCTCACCATTCACAAGGAAGCGCTTATTGGATGCAGTCGCTGCAATCCATGACGCTTTAGGCCAGATCGTAAAGATTTCTTTTGCGAGCAGGGCTTTTTCAAAAAAAGAAGTTCTGGTATTCACCTTTACCGAAGGCGTCTTGGAGGAGTATAAGGAAAATAGGGCGGAACGGACATTGTTGCGGAGAACGATTTTTAACTCTGGCTACCTTGGGCATATCAATGATTCTGTATGCAGGGAATTGGAACGGGTCGGCAAATATATTTTCCGTTCATTTCTGCAAGAAGCGACGAACATCTCCCATGATATCCAAAAGGAACTGCAGAAGTTAGCCCGTTTCATCTATTCTCATTCCCTTAAGAAATTTGGCCAGGCTCTACCCGCCAATAAGCAGTTGCTTCATGCCCCAAAACAAGCCTCTGCTTATTTAAGCAAAATCATGTACAATGAAGCATTGGAACAAATGGTCAAGTATGCCCACCAGGCAGAATCCATCAAAAGCCTGCTTGAACGCGACCATTTTCATAGAAACATCTCCGAGAAAGCTCTCCGCCGGGAAGTGAATGATTTGGAAATGGATGAACATATCGAGCCCATTCTCCGTAAATACCATCAAGCGGACTTCATCCGCCATGTGCTGAACGACTGGTGCGAAACATGGCTCATTTCCCGTGTAAAGACAGTGACCGATGAATTCCGGGCGGAAGGAAAAAGGAAAAGTACCAAAGATAAACAGGTCGCGGCCGAATATATGGCCCGAATAAGAAACGATACATATGGCCAGTTGGACAGGCTGTTGACCTTGCTTCTCCAATTCGGCAATCATGCAGTGGCACCGGACGTCAGGAACTTCCCTCTCACAAAGAAAAAGGAAACCCTCCAATCCTATTTCGCGATCCAAAAGGAGCGTCTCGATGTTCTCTCCATTTCCTCTTAAAATCACACGGTTTTAATATGTTTTCCAAGAGAACGGATCCGTTCTCTTTTTTTGCTTGTAACAAATGCCGACTGTGAATTGCAGAATGACGATTGTGGTTTGGTGATTGGCGCACTGTGGATTTCTCCTCTGAATTCGTGTGTTGCATATGGCCCTTGTGGATAAAGGGACTTGGGCAGCAAGTTGTTTTGACGGCAGGCCATAACACCTGTAAGGGCAGGGGCATTTATTATGGAGTTATTCCAAGGGTCTAAGCATGGGTTTATATAAAGGAACTTAAAAAGGTTTTAATCATCAGTATGAATAAGGGGTTGAATCTCGGCAGACAAAAAGAAACAGGCCCCCATTTAGAATGGAAAGCCCTCATGATTTGCTATGGTATTAATAATAGTTTCCCCGAACTTTTCCGGCTTTCAAGAAGTCGATGTGCATCCGCCCCATTTTCCAACGAAAAAAGAGTCGGTTCTTTGATGTGGATTTCCCCTGACAGAATCCATTGGAACAGCTCTGCTGTTCTTCTTGTCCGTTCTTCATGGGTAGTCAGGACGTTCCATAGGTCTCCGCCTATTAATGCCTTGGATGTATCCATTAACATCCTGGGATCGATTTTCTCAGGATCACCGCCTGCCATCCCAAAGAATACGACAGTTCCTCCAGTCTTGGTCGCACGAAAACTATCCATTAAGGTTTGGCCCACTGATTCATAAACGACATCAACGCCATTACCGCCAGTGACATCCTTAATGGACTCCACCCAGTCCGATCCGTAAAGGAAAACATGATCCGCACCCATTTGTTTGGCAACAGCCGCTTTATCATTCGATGAGGTCAAGCCAATGACCTGACCGCCCTTCATCCTGATCATCTGTGTCAGTAATTGACCGACTCCGCCTGCAGCAGCATGGACCAGAATGGTTTCCCCTTCTTTAACCGGATGGCTGTCATGGGTTAAATATTGGGCAGTCAATCCTTGAAGTAAAACGGAAGCGGCCGTTTCAAAGGAAATGCCCTCAGGCAGCGGCAACAGCTTATCAGCTGGAACTGAAACCAGCTCCGCATTGGCATTGGGAACATCAGCGAACCCGACACGATCTCCTGCTTTCACATGATGGACATCTTCCCCGGCATATTCGATGACCCCTGCCCCTTCATACCCTAAAATGAAGGGGGGATCACCCACCAAATGATAATTCCCTTTCCTTCTATATACATCAGCAAAATTCAATCCAATTGCTTTCATTCGAACGATCACGGCTGATTTTGAACGTTCAGGTTCTGCAATTTCCTTTACAGACAGAACTTCCGGACCGCCGAAATCATCAAAGACAAGTGCTTTCATCATCCTAACTCCCTTCAATGCTTCTTCATTCTTTAAGATATAGGATGGACCCTTTGATGGCAAGAAACACAAAAGACCGCCCTGCCCATTAAAGGCAGGAGCGGTCACTACGTTTACTCAATCTGTATTGGAACCAGGACCGTTCTTTCGTTTATTTGCAGAATATTCCTTACCGTGTGCTTCATGTTCTGCAATGATATCCGCTTTCGGTATATGGTTATTCTTTTTTGGTGAAGCGATGCGGTTGCGATGTTTTTTTCCCATGATCTATCTCCCCTTCATCCAATGTTTTTTTAAATTGAACTAATGTTAGCTTGTCCGATTACCACCGAAAATACCGGCAAAATAAGCACTTCATAATAAAGGAAAAACCTTTGTGGGGACCGAATAGATAGAAAACTGATTTATGAGGAGGGAAAAAAATGTTTCCTGAATTGAACACGGAAAGGTTACGCTTACGGGAAATTCGTGAAAGTGATGCGGAAGCTCTTTTCCAATGCTTATCAAAAGATGAAGTCACCCGCTTTTATGGACAGGATTCATTGGAGAATGTCGAACAGGCCAAGGATATTGTAGCAGCCTTTGCGAAAAACTATCATGAAAAACGAGCCGTTCGATGGGGAATTGAAAGAAAAGATACACAGGAATTGATTGGCACCATCGGTTTTCATGCCCACAGTCCCAAATACAGGCGGGCGGAAATCGGTTATGAAATCCATCCAGCACATTGGCGCAAAGGATTTGCGTCAGAAGCGCTTAAGGAAGCAATCGCCTACGGTTTCACCGACCTTGATTTAACCCGTATCGGCGCGGTCGTTTTTCTGGAAAATCAGCCATCAAGTGAGCTCTTGCTTAAGCTGGGTTTCATCCAGGAAGGAGTATTAAGGAGTTATATTTACCAAAACGGGATTCCTCATGATACATATGTCTATTCCTTGCTGAAGTGAAACCTTTGGAAGGTTGCACCTGAAGAAATTCGCGACAGTCGGCGGAAAGGGTGCGAATTTACCAAGATTCGGTTCTGTCCGGAGCATCCTTCCCCCATTCCATTTACTTATTTTGACAGGATAAAATCGTAAATAATCTTCCTTTATATTCCAAATTACCTACAAAAAAAAGTCACCAAAACATGGCGACTCCCACTTCACGATTTAGGTGATTGCAAGATAATCCTTCAAGGCCTGCTGCAGCGTACCCTTTGTTTCTGCTTTATTATCGAGCTGAATCCCTGAACGGATCATTTTCGTAACAACCTCTGGGCGTAATCCAGTCACCACAGCTTTACACCCCATCATTGCCGTTCCATCGAGGATTTTCATCAAATCATTGATCATTTCAACTTCGATTTCGATGATACCGGATAAATCCAAGATCAAGGTCTGTATCCGCAGTTTACCTATCTCCATCAATACTTTTTCTTCGATTATCTGTATTCGTGAATAATCGATTGTCCCAATTAACGGAAGGACACAGGTGGTGGAAGTGACGGGAATGATCGGGACGGATAGATTTTCCACCAAGTTTTGCTGAGCGAGAATCAATTTGTCTTTGTAATCGGAGTAACTGACGAAAAAGGATTTAAGAAATTCATCAACCTTTTCATTCACTATTTTCTCTAAATCAAAAAAGACCTTGGAATCCTCAATAAACGCTTTCTTTTCTTGTTCGAACTTATAAAGAAAGGTCCAAAGCGTTCTGCGAAGGGCCTGAATCCATTCCAGCTTGAATGAAAGCGTCAAGGAGTGGGTTGCCCACGTAACTCCCTCTTGTTCGGCAAAGGCAATCAAATCCGTTTCATTCTGCTCCACTATATAACGGACAAGCTTATGTGCATTATTCAAAAGATCGACATTTCCAATCAGAAGGATTTCTTCGATTTTATCCCTGACATTGACCGCTGCTGATAAAAGATATTCTTCAAACTCACTTTTATTCTGCAAAAGGAATTCCATTATTTTATCTTCATCATAAACAAAACTCACTCTTCTCCACTCCCTTTTTGAACATCCAACTGTGATTTTTGTTACTATTTACTTTCTATATGCGTGGAGTTATTTCCTGCTAATCGCTCATATATTAAATAGAAGGTGTTGAAGCCGGTTAAATCTCCTCTCCTGAAAAAACATTTTTCGATGCGGAAGAAAAGATCAGATGGGTGGAAGATTTCCCGTATTTAATGGCTTCATCGACGAAGTCTTCCAGCGTTTCCATCGAATATGTACTTATTTTAATAAGATAACTGTATTGACCGGCTAACCGGTGGCATTCCAGAACATCCGGATGGCTCAAGCAAATTGATAAAAATCTTTGCATCTATCCGTTTCGAATAATATGAATGCCGTAATGCTCCTATCAAGTTTTTCAAGTGATATTTCCGTTTTATATCCCTTTATCACTCCGCTTTCCTCTAATTTATTCACACGTTCTTTCGTTGCTGGAGCCGTTAAGGACACTTCTTGTGCCAGTTCTTTCATGGACATGCGCCCATTATTCTCCAGCAAGGAAAGTATTTTTTTATCCGTTCGATCCAACTCAATCGCCCCCACTTTTTATTATTAACAGAATCCTTTCAAATACATTATAAAATAAAAAGAAATGTGATGAATACGTAATTAATCGTATGTATTAGGGAATTTGCTTTTTATATAATTAATTCAAATATAAATAAGGGGATGCTGTTATGAAAAAAGTATTGATGCTGCTATCCAATGGATTCGAAGCGGTTGAAGCAAGTGTGTTTACAGATGTATTGGGGTGGAATAAATTAGAGGGTGATGGCACCACTGACCTGGTTACGGTGGGACTTCACGAACGATTGAAATGCACCTGGAATTTCATCGTGCAGCCCGAACTTACCCTCGATCAAGTGAACCTTGATGACTACGATGCTTTGGCCATTCCAGGAGGCTTTGAAGAAGCCGGTTTCTATGAAGATGCCTATGATCAGAGGTTTCTTGATGTAATCAAGCATTTTCATAATAAGAACAAAATCATCGCCACCATTTGTGTAGGCTCCCTCCCACTAGGAAAAAGCGGGATATTGAATGGAAGAAAAGCCACAACATACAACCATCCAACCAGTAAGAGACAGGGGCAGCTAAAAGATTTTGGGGCGATTGTCGTGAACGAACCGATTGTCGTCACGGACAATATCATTACATCATACAATCCATCCACAGCTTTCGATGTTGCCTTTACGCTCTTGGAAATGCTCACTTCACAAGCTAATTGTGAACATGTGAAGGAATTGATGGGCTTCCATTAAGAATGACACGATAGGGATATTGATTTCCGCTCCAGGCACTCACTTATCCAGAGGCGGTCGTGGGGCCTTCCTCTAGACGCGCTTTGCCGCAGGAGTCTAGAACCTTCCATTCCAATCATCTGGAACGTTTTTCAACTAAAAAATGCAGACCAAACTCACTATTCTTCGAGTTTGATCTGCAGTCTGGGGTTCCGAGTGAATTCGGAACCTGTTTCACGTTATTTCCAATAAGCCAATGAACGGGTTTTCATGGATGCACGGAACTGTTTTGTTGATTCCGGCAGGGCTTTATTCGTTGCATAATCGATGATGACACCATACTGGCGAATGACATCGCGACTATCCAGTTCGCCATTGGCGAATTTATCTTCCACGCTTTGGATGTTTTCCTTAAGCCAGTTGTTCCTGTTATTTTAAGTATGCTTACACAACAATATTATTTATCAGGTGTTTCCGATGTGCCTTCCTCGCTGTTTTTGAGGTAAACTTCAGAAATTCCATTCATACCTTCCATTAGTTGCGCTTTAGTATATTCCATACTGCCAACCAGTTTATGAAGCTTCTTATCATTATTCTCTTCTGTAAGTTTAGATTCTGAATCAGTCACATTTATTCACCTCCATCATTTAGGATGGCAAATCAAGATGGAAATATGTATGACAGGCGTCGATGGCAGACACCCTCTTAAAGTGCACTTTAGGTAAAAACAGGTAACTTTCATTAAAATCTGTACTTCAAATAAGCAGGAAAAGATGATTTTATGAATCTTTTTTAAAAAATCAGCTGTTTTCAAGCCACTAAAGGGATATACTATAGTTTAGCTTTTATTACATTTTTGTTAGTATTTTTTCTTGTCTCACATTGTGTAATATTTTACAAGTTTTTCTTATTACATCAACAAAATGCTTATTGCAAAGGAGAATTGGATATGTCAGAAACGATTACCCAATCACAAACTGAACAACTTAATGCCCGCCAAAAACAATTAGATGTACTGGACCAATTATTAAAGCCTGAGGTTCAGGAATCATTGAACACTTTAGTCGAGCAGTTACCAAAACTAACTGAGTTAGTGAATATTTTAACAAAGTCTTATGATTTCGCTCAATCGGTTGCGACTGATGATGTGTTGAAAAATGATACGGTCAGCGCCATTTCGGAGATCGCGACACCTGTGGTCCATTCAGTGAAAG
>NZ_JBFTMS010000052.1:0-27852 GCF_056397085.1 Peribacillus sp. 05N428
TATTCCACGCTTCCTCCAGCCCTTACCTCACGATAAGTACCTTGCGCTTCCTTAGTGGTTGGTCGATGTGTACCCCCACAGTGGACTTTCACCACCTAGATAGATGCCATGCCTGGCACACAAGAAAAAGCTGCCTTAAAGACAGCTCCAATCGATCAAAAAGAACTTATAAGTTCAAATTTCGAATCATTTCTACCCTATTACCAAATGGGTCTCTAAATTCAAATCGTTCAAAATTTGGAATTGGAACACCATCAAGTATTTGTATATTCTCTTTTGTTAATCTATTTTTCCAATATGAGATGTCTTCTACTTCGTAAGCAATATGTGCTTTAGTTTTCAACCTATCAAAATCATCTTCTGTTCCTATATGTACATCTTTATCACCGACTTTTAACCAAAATCCTCCTCGTCCTTTTAGGGATTCGGGTTTTTCGATTTCTTGTAAACCTAAAATACCACAATAGAAATTCTTAGCCTTTTCTTCAGTATCCTTTGGTATAGTTATCTGAACGTGATGTAATCCTTTAATCATTTTATCACCCCTGTGAATTCAAATTTTTCACAAAACTCTCCTTTAACTAAAGGATACTAAACTTCCAACATAAATAAAATTTTATATTATTTATAAAAATACAAAAGAATCTCTTATGGTTAATGTTTTATATTTATAGTTACATCTTCAACCTGCCCCGTTAGTACAGCTTCGATCTTCAGCTAACGCACCCTATAGTTTAAGTAAAATATTTCACAAACTTCTAACTAATAAAAAAAGACGGTGACTTACATAAGTCATCGCCCCGATATTATTAATTATTCAATGCACTAGTAGAATCCCACTCGTCAACTATATGGTCCCTAAAATGAGCTACTTTAATTGTTTATTCATTCCCCACTGGAAGTACAACAGTAAATGGTTGTAATTCCTTAGCTGGGATAAAGTTTGAAAAATTGAATTGCAAAATTGTATTTTTCAGTTTAAAGTTCATGATTTTTTCTTCTCCATTTAAATCGAATGTAGATTGGAAGTGCGCTGTCTTTTTATCGATAGTTTTCACTTTATTCATGCGAATGCTATGATTTTTAGGTGGCACTGGATTTTCAGGATCTATCCCCCCTATATATTCCTTATCTACCAACAATAATTCATATTTCAAATTATTTTCAAATAAATCAAGCTGGTGTTTACTCAATTCCTTGGAGAGCCCTGTAAATTGATAATCGATTACTAGTTTACTACCCTTTTTAGTTATATCATTTACCTGAAGGCCTAAATTGAGCCGTTTGCTTTTTAACGTAAATGATTTTTTATCCAATAGCTGTTGTACTTTTGGGTCTGCAACAGATAGCTGCGGATAAAAGGTAAGTGAAGTAGTATTTGAGTTCAGCTTGGTCATTTTTGTTCGAGCAGTACTATGATATCCATCCTCTAGTGCTGCCTCCTCTAGAGATGTTCCGTTTCCAAACCTATATACCTTGCCTTTATTATCAATTGCTTTTAGTATATAAATTTCATCATCTTTGTATTTTTCCACCGTCTCATAAATAAGCGAAGATGACGCCCTTGCGGTGAGGACCTCTTTAATACGGATTTTGACCTCATCATCCGGGTACCCTTGCTCCTGATCAATAACAAGTGTACTGTTTTTTTCTTGCTGAATTGGGATATCAAAATTCCATTCACCTTTTATCCCGTTAATATTATGAATAGTTATGGGGAGAGTAGAATTCTCCTTAAATGATTTATATGGATATTCCATTTTCCATTGGAAATTGTATCCCCCCTTGACCTTCCTAATGTCTGTCGACTTTCCATTCAACCAAGGGTCATTATCCCCTTTGTTGTGTTCAAAATTCATATCAAAGCTTACTTCCCCTTTTTCGTTATGCCCTTTTTCAACATCTTCATCTACAAATCCTGTAATTGATACCACATTGCCATCAAAATAAGCGCTGGTGAGTTTTACAGTCACTCCATTTTTAGTTAAGGATTGATATAATTCTGTAATTGCATCTTGATTCGCAAGTTCAACGCCCATTGAATCATTGAATTCTTGAAAAATCCCGCCTATTAAAGGGGTATTAGCCAATACTTTATTCATTGTAGGATTAACAAATCCAGAAGCAATGGTGATTCCAAGAAGAGCAGCTGCAGCAGATGAACCTGCAAGAACTTTCTTTTTCTTTATTTTCCTACCTTGCCCTGACATTTTTAAGCCTTTATCAATAGCGCCAAACACTTTTTCTTTTGGTACAACTATTTTTTCAATAGCACTTTTTACTTCATTGTTATCCATTACATTTGCCCTCCTCATCTTTATAGGACTTTTTTAATTCGGCTTTCCCCCTGCTTAAATAAGTTTTTACAGTCCCTTCGGGGATCTCCATGATTTCACTAATGGTTTTAATAGAATAATCATAGTAGTAAAACAAAATAATGGCGGATCTATAATTCCCTTTTAACTGTCCGATCGCATTTAATAGATCTATTGCTTCGTCATGACCTGAATGATAGGTTACCGATAAATCAGACAATAATTCGTCTGTTAGTGGCACAATATTATTTCTTCTTTTGAGAATATGACCAGCACATCGGATAATGATCCTGGTAAGCCAAGTCATAAAGTAATCTGGATGCTTTAATGAGTGAATACTCTTATAAGCTTGATATGTCGTCTCTTGAACGACATCCAATGCATCCTCTTCATTATGTACATAAAGATAAGCAGTCCGGTAGATTCGTTCATAGTGCTGCTTTATGAGTTGTTCAAAAGCTTTTTTATTGCCCCTGATTGCTTTTTTAACCCTCTTATCATTCTCAAACTCCATCTCTCTCAACTCCTTTCAACTATTAGTGGAATATATCTTTAGAAAAAGTTTCAAAAAGTTAAAGTATTTTTAGAAAAAGCATAACATGCAAATAAAAACCTAAGTTTAACAAAATAAACAGAAACCACTTTGCGGTTTCTGTTTATTTAAACTGTTGATTTTTTTTGAAAGTTTTTGAATTTGTTGAGTGTATTCTGCAACTCAAAGGTTTTGTGATTCTACAAAATTGCTTATTGAACAAACCTGCCCCGATAGTTCCATAAGAAAAAGCTGCCTTAAAGACAGCTCCGATCTTAAGCTAACATACCCGTTATTTATTTAATTTTTTGAGATTTTAAATTTCTTTTGAGAAAGAAAATAAGCTAATGTAGCAGTTAGCAATGTTACCAGTAATGGAATTGAAGTCTTGCCAAACACTACTTCTTGACTTAAATTACCCTTTATCGAAGAAAAATCGGGAATATAAGAAGCAGTAAGAATCAAACCTGATCCTATTTGAAATACCATATATATCATTACGAAACTAATCAAAAACACAAGATACTTTTTCAATATCGTTACCACCCATTACCTCATTTTACCATTATAGTTGTTTTGCCCTGATAGTTCTATAAAACTTTACTCGGAGTTGACATAAACTGTGCAACAATTTTCAAAGCTAAAAACCATCCTTTAAAAGGATGGCCTGAAAATGGACATTTATTTAAGTTTAAGACATTTTATTCAAACAGCTTATTGTGGGAAAGTAGTCTTATTCTTTATTTCTATAAGCCATTATGGACGTTTTTAGGGCAGCATAATTTCCAATCGCAGCATAACCATAAAACCAACCCATAAAGATACCTGCTACTAAGCTGTGCCTATGACTAATGAAAATTGAAATCATCAGACCAAGTGCCAGTGCTATGGAAGGTACAATTTTTTTTGAAACATTTAAAAAAACCTTAATTATTTGAGTTAGGAGCATTATAACAGGTATTGCTATCACGGCGTCCCAAAAGTTTGTATGTATTTCAGGGAAATTCCTTTAAGTAAATTCACCTCTTATAGATAGTATGGTTTGATTTTTTAGGATTTAAAACACGCCAAGCCTTCCAATTGTCACGGGTCACCAGAATTGTTGCTAAGGGGCCCCAACAACAGGTTATGAATAGAATTTGCTACATTAAAAAAATTATTCCAGAAGCGAGGCCGTTTGAGGGTAGACACAAACCCGAGAAATACATAACGATTGTGTCACAGTACGAATAAACGGTGGACACAAACAGGTAGTTTTTCACTTTAATGCGAATGTATGATAATGCTAAGAATCGTATTTTCAAAAGGCCGCCAATTGGCAGCCTTTTGAAGTTTAAACTAACTCTAAGATTTCTTTGAAATTATTCACTACAAAATCAGCTTGTTTTAATTCATCTTCTTGAGCAAAGTCAAAGTTCACACCAACTGCAATAAGTTCATTATCCTTAGATTCTATTAAAAAAAGGTCAACCAGTAAAACTGGCTAACCTTAACGTACCCATTAGTTTAAGTACACTCTTTCACAATTTATGCCGTCTTCGAACCATCACGACTTTGTACAAAATCGTTACGCACGTTACCAAGGAGAAGGCCCATAATAAGAGATAAAATAGTGCCTACAATCAAATAGCAGAATGCGATGTAATAAGATCCATTGAATAGTTGAATCAAAGCACCCATAACTGCTGGAGTGATAAATGCTGCTAGATTCGCTCCAGTATTTATCATTCCAAAAGCGCTTCCCATAATCGTAGAGGGCAACAATTTCAATGGCACGGCCAAAATGCCCATGTATGCAATCTGAAGGAAGAAAGCCGCCATGTTTTGAAAGAGGATTGTCATTGTCAGATATTCAACATTGAACATGACAAAAATACAAATGGCTGATAGTAAATTGCCAAAGATGATCAATAGTCTCTCACGGTTCACAAAGACTTTGTCAACCAGCCACCCTCCAACCAAGTAACCAATCATCCCTGCAATTGCCGGAAGGGATGAGTAGATCCCAGTATCAAGCAGATTGAGTTTACGGACATTCATGAGATAGGATGGCACCCAGCTATTCAGTCCCCAAATCGCAGTATACAACCCAAAAAGACATGCCATTATTTTCCACATAGAAGGTGATTTCAGCAGAGAAGTAATTGTGACTTTCCCTTCTTGCTGCTCGATTTCACTATGGTCGGTTTTGTCTGACCGGAGAAATAAGGTGTACAGCAGGGCGATAATCCCCCCCATAATTCCAAGGCATATATACACGTTTCTCCAACCTAATTGCGTAATAAAGTAGGCTCCCGCTATACTTGCCACGAACCCACCCAATACAATTGCGACAAGTAATACTGACTGTGCACTAGATCTTTTTTCTGGGCTCACATTCTCACTCATTAGTTTGGTAGCTGCTCCTGGAAACGCTCCTTCTCCCAATCCAAAGAAAAATCGGATAACTAAGAGAGAAGTGACCGACCAAGCCACACCCGACAAACCAGCAAACAAGGAGAACACTAGGATTGTTCCTATAATGGCATATTTGGACCCGTATCGGTCTGCTAACATACCTCCTGGTATTTGCATGAGTGTATAGCCCAGATAAAATATGCTAAGCACGATCCCAAAAGTTGCTGCATCCATATCTAATTCTTTTCCAATAGGCAAAATTGCTATGTTTATGAACATACGATCAATGGAAGAAACAAACCAACCTAAGAAGAGTAGTACAATAATCCCCTTTTGTCGTGACAGTCTTGTATTCAAACCCTCTCCCCCCTTCTTATATACTCCCAGAATAAGTTTTCATTAAAGCAGCCGCCAGAACCCAAAGCAGGTGTCTGGCTGGCTTGCTTGCTTGTTATTTTTAAAGGAAATCTTTTCTAATTAATCCCAATCTGGAAGGTGCTGAGAATAGACAAATATAGATGGAAATCGATAAAACCCGACAGCTTTTTTCTGACTCTGCTTAAACCTATTATTTATGGGCAATAGGATTAAAAATTAATTCTTCTATGGAGTCCGGACACTCCGTTAGCATCTCATATCCATTTTTTGTAACGAGAATCGTGTCCGAATGACGGAAGCCTCCTATTCCAGGGACATAAATACCGGGTTCGACCGTAAATGTCATTCCCTCTTTTAATATGGAGTTATCATCAAAACGGAAGAACGGAGCCTCATGGACAGCAAGACCGATACTATGTCCGGTGCGATGAAGGGCGTTTTCACCATATCCTGCTTCTTGAATAATTGAGCGTGCTGCAACATCTACATCATTTGCCTTTACACCAGCTTTGATTGTATCAAGCGCGGCTTTTCGTGCATTCACCATCACTTCGAACAATTCTCTTTGCTTAGCATTCGGCTCCCCAACAAAGCAAGTTCGTTCACATTCACCCTTATATCCATCAAGTGAAGTAATTCTTGTAATAATTAATCCATCCCCTAATTCTATTTTTCTCAAATTTGAAAACACATGTGGCAGAATAGTACGTTCTATTCCAGATGGACTCATTCCTCTAGAAATAAAGCTTGAGTCGGGATAAAGGTAAGAGGCTTCTTGATAACTTGCTCTGGCTGCAGCATCTTCAATTTCCAACTCAGTAATTCCTACTTCAAGAGCACGAAATGCTGCTTGTACAGAGCCTACAGCTAATGAGCAGACTTGACGCATTTTTTCTAATTCCTTCACACTTTTTATCGCTCGCATTTTAATCAACTCGGAAGTAATATCAGCCAATTCCCAGTTTTCTCTCTGGAGGATACATGCTAATTCAAATGGTAAGTAGCGAGACTCAATTCCGAGCCTTCTTTCCCCTTTTTGAGCTTGTAAACATTTTATAATCAACTCAACAGGGTTAATTTGATCTGCTTTTTCAGGATGCTCATAATACACAAATATACGATCATATTCTGCATATAATTTGGCGTGTTCTTCCTCTAATCCTGGTACAATTAGGATACATTCATCCTTAGTTACTAATGTGAAAATTGGTCGGGAATAAGTAATTATTTCAAATCCAGTCATGTAGCACTGGTTAAGTGGATCCGTCAATAATACTGCTGTAAGTTTTTCATTTTCCATAAAACCCCGTAACTTGTCTAACCGTTTGTTAAAATTCATTAGATCAACTCCTCAATTAAAAATACCCTTACAAAACAGTCCTACTTTCATAAGTTCCTCAATTCATATTCCAACAGTTTACGGAAAACGCTTTCAATTAAAAACCACCATGAGAACAATAATTAAGACCTACGTTTTGATGTATTTATGCCATCTTTGACCCAGTCTGATTGTGTACCATACCGTTACGTGCGTTCTTAATGAGAAGACTTATAATTAGAGACATAATATTGCCTGAAACCAAATAGCAGAATGAATATTCGTTCTCCCTTATTTATACTCTCAAAATATAAAAATCTTCGTTTCCCTACTCATCGACTTGCATTTTCGGAACATGTTCCTTACAAAAGCAGCTTTAGAGATATTATAAATAAAAAGAAAGAATTGTAGAAATACTTAAAAATATCTATAATGATACCCAATAAGTATTATTCAATGAACAGGAGGAGGAAGAGTGGAGCTGAGGCATATTCGATATTTCGTTGCACTTGCAGAAGAGCTTAACTTTAGTCGTGCATCCGAGCGCTTGCATATTGCCCAACCCCCGCTTAGCAGGCAAATTCAACAATTGGAAGGGGAAGTTGGCGTTCTCCTGTTTCATCGTACCAATCGCCGGGTTGAATTGACCAATGCAGGAAAAGCTTTTCTGGAAAAGGCTTATCAAATGCTTGATCTGGTTGAGGATGCATTTGATACAGCACGAATGACGGCTAGGGCAGAACACGGGAAGTTGGTAATTGCGTTCACCGGGACTGGAGAAAATATTCTTCCCATCGTGCAGAAGTATCGGGCAAAGTATCCTTCCGTCAACTTGAATCTACAGCAAATGGGTACTACCGCCCAAATTCATGCATTACATGGGAAACAGATTGATGTCGGGCTTCTCACCCCACCTGTTAATAGCGAACAGCTAATCGTAAAAAATTATATGCATCTTCCTTTAAAAGCCATGCTACCAGAAAAACATCCCTTGGCCATGAAAGGGGGCCCCATTTCCATAGCAGACTTGGCAGACGAATCATTTGTTATTACCCCTAGGGTGATTGGACCGGGCTTTTACGATGTGATTACAAAAACCTGTCTTCAAGCCGGGTTTTCTCCTAATATCACGGTTGAGACCCATGACCTCCAAACGGTAATGTCTCTCGTATCCCTTGGGATGGGCGTCTCACTTACAGCTGGAAATATACAAACTACTGGAGTTGTCTTTAAGGAACTGGCGGATACGACAGTTACGCTGGATATTGCAGTAGCATACCGCCGTGATGAGAAATCAGAGGTGTTTCATTCGTTTCTGGATATGTTTTTCGATTATTATTCCATTTAATATGATGAGAGCCGCCTATCATTTACGTGTCAATTTTCTTGTTGAACTAACCTGCCCAGATAGTTCATTAAGGGGTAGCGTCAGGAAAGTGTCGGGGTTACAACGTTAAGGAAATCACAATACATAAAGCCTAAATTACCGGTGTTATAATTGTGATTTAGGCTTTGGTTACTTCATTAAAGCACCTGTGCGTTGAAGATCATTTATAGCTTTAGAATAAAGATTGATTGAAAAAAGTTACCTTTACCCTAGATTTAATATCCTTACAAAAGACTCCATACTGAAAAAAGATTGATTAAAAGGGAGTGACTTTATAGAGTTATTAAAAAGAAAAAATGAAAAGTTGGGAAATGTTTTCAAATTCGTTTGACGACTATCTGATTTTTAATATTATTTTCCCTTTCGCCCTTCCTGACTCCGCATATTCCATCGCTTTTTGAGCATCTTCAAAAGGAAAAACTCTATCAATTATAGTTTTAATTTTACGAGTCTCAATAAAGTTTGCGATTATACGTAATTGCTCTCCACTCGGCTTCATAAACAAAAACGTATATTGAACATTATGCTTTTTTTCAAGCGCAGTAAGTTTATTACTTGCTGCAGAAAACAACATAGTTTTAAAAAATCCGGAACCATATTCTTTACCAAAACGAGCATTCGGTAATCCCGAAACGGAAACAATTTTACCTCCGTTTTTTATCACTTCGAATGATTTTTCAAGTATCTCACCCCCAAGTGTATCAAATACGGCATCATAGTTTTTCAGTATCTCTTCAAATTTTTCTGTCTTGTAATTAATAATTTCATCTGCACCAAGAGATTTTACTAAATTCGCACCAGCTTCACTGGCAGTCGTTGCAACAGTGGCACCCATTAATTTGGCCAGTTGAATAGCAAAGGTACCGACACCGCCAGCCCCAGCTTGAATTAAAATCTTTTGTCCCTTTTGTAATTGCAAAATGTCAGTTAGGGCTTGATAGGAGGTTAACCCAACCAGTGGAATCGATGCTGCTTCTTCAAAGCTTAAATTTTTAGGTTTTAAAGCGATGTCATCTTCATGAATAGCGATATATTCAGCAAAAGTACCGATTTTACTCTTACGTGGACGTGCATATATTTCGTCACCAACTTTAAAACGAGTCACTTTTTTGCCAACCCTTGCAACGACACCAGAAAAGTCATTTCCTAAGATAAGAGGCATTTTATATTTAACTAACAATTTCACTTTCCCATCGCGTATCTTAAAATCAACAGGATTAATACTAGCTGCATGAATTTCTGCGAGTACCTCATATTCACCAATTTCAGGTGTGGGCATTTCTACCAAATGCATTGGAACTTTCCCATACCTATCAATAACCATTGCTCTCATACCTATACCTCCAACTTATGTGTGTTTATATTCCATCATTTCAATAAAAGTTCTGCATGAACTTATCAATATCCAACACAAGCGTTCTTAATAAACCCAATTCTGTACGTACATTAATATAATAAAAGTTTTTTGTCCCTTCTTTACGCATTAAAATAACACCGGCATCCCGTAAAACCTTAAGATGATGGGACACAGCAGGTCGAGAAAGATGTGTTTGTTTAGTGATTTCACCCACACGTAATCCTGTTTGACAATCCGTCCCCATTAGAACTAACAAGATCGATTGACGTGTTTCATCACCAATTGCCAATAGTACTTTTTGACAATTAATAAAATCCTCTTTGATAATATTTAGTTGGTCCTGTTTATTCATTCAGTAAAATACCTCCAGTAATCAGTTTAATGGTTTAAGTTGATGAACCATATCACCTAACAGAACAATATACTATTGTTCTGTTAGGTGCAATATTGAGAAAGCAAATCGAGACGAATACATCTTAGAGGGGAATTACGTTAACTTTTAATGTTTTGGAACTAACCTGCCCCTTTTGTGCCATAAGAAAAAGGCTGCCTTAGCAACCTTTTGTTATACTCTCGACCTTTCAGTTGAAGAATCGTTGATTAAAACTTCCTGTTTAATAATTATTTCATTTCAAGAAGTAAATCATCTTTTGATAATTACATATTTTTTGTCCTGCTCCGTTCGGTTCTTGAAACAAGACTTAAAACAACAAATGCAAGTGAAGCAATGACCGATTTGGTCTGCTAATTTGTATATTAATTAACCCTTTTTTAATAGTCCTTTGACTGACCTTTCTTTTGTTTGGATAGGGCAGATAGAATGGATTGTTCGCCCACCCCTTGATTTCTCAAAAATTTCTTGGTCAGACTTAACTTATGAACAATTTTGTAAACGATCATCGCTGAAACGATACTGATGATGGCTCCGACTAGAACATCTGCTGGATAATGGACACCTACCCAAATTCGCGAAATGCCTACAAGAACAGCCAAAATTCCCCATAAAAACCCCCAACCCCTTTTGAACAACCAGAAGGTTATGCAAAATGAAAAAAATATGATTGTATGGTCGCTTGGAAATGAATTATTGACTGCTTTTTCAACTAACTTATTAACGTTGGGCAACTCAGCAAACGGTTGATAATTCGAGTGGAATTGCCCTGCTATTTTCGCCAATATTTCCGAGATAACTAATGCAATAAATGCACAGATTACCATGATTCTATTTTTATTACTTCGAGAAAACAAAAACATCAGGACTGCCAATACTAAGAAAAAAATCATGTATTCAGCGATGAATACAAAGAAAGGATTTAAATCCGTGTATTGTTTACCTAGATTATTAATCATTCTAAACAAATTACTATTCATTTCGGACAAAGCCATTGAAAAATTCCTCCTGATTGTATTATCACTTAAACCTTCAATATGCTACATTATGTAAATAAGATGAACTTCAATCAAACCTATATTTTACATCTTTCAGACAGAAAGTCCATCATCAACGTGGCGGTCTTAATCCTCCATTTATATTAAACTATCTCACTCACACCTTAAACTATCTTGATGGCAATATTTAGAATATGGGCTCATGTTGAGTGCGGCGAACAGATGGGTAACTGAATTTGAAATGAAGTAACCGGATTGGCAAGGGAAATGGATCAATTTGTGCCTATGTTTATTATGACGGAAGTTGACATCGTCCTTTTGATATTTATAACAAGGGCTGAACCTTTTGGATTTTTAAAATTACCAGGAGCTATATAGCTCCTTTTTTGTTTTGTAAAAAAAGCCGCCAATTGGCAGCCTTTTATAGAACGAACGCACCCGTTAGCTTAAGTACATTTATTCACAAAATTCTTTCATTTCGCTATTTAAAGCATCCTAATCTTCTTTTTTAAAAGATAAAGTTACTCTAGCCAGTCTTTCCGAATTTGGAAAGAGGTAAATTTGTTGATTGAATCTTATCCCTAATGGTCCAATTATTCGGTAAATCAGATAAACAATCTAAGTCTACTCCATTTTTTAAATGGTTCTTTATACGAATAACCATTAAGTTATCGATAACTTCAAATTTAGGTTTCTGGGGGGGGGGGGATATTGTTAATTTTACAAATTCTCTTTACTACTTGTTTAAAAATATTTGAATTTTCAATATTTTTCCCCAAAAAAACATGCCTTAATTTTTAACTTTTCTACCTATTTGTATAAATTTTTCAGAGGTAACTAATTATTATGTCGTTTGTTAACTTCAATTGTAATGAACTCCGGCAAATAGCTGGGAGTACATCCTTTTGCTACTATTTCATCTTTGTAAAGACCCGTTTTCTCACCAAGTTTAATACAACGTGCACGATTCTTTTCATCATAAACGCCTATCCAGCCTGCGGTGAAATTCATAGCCCATTGAACTTCCGGTTCTTCCTGCGTAATATTAGCTTCTAATGCAGATAGCAAGTATGCGGTGTTATCAGGCGGTGTTTGTCCAGTCCATCTCAATCGCCCTTGATAATACCAGAAAGCTCGCCTTTGAAGAGCAGAAGGACTATTTTCCCATGACTCCATCAATGCAATTTTCTTCTTGTCTTTGGTGAGCTGATTAGCCATTAACCAATCCATTAAGTTATTTCGCTCATCAAAAGTGTGAGTCTGCATATCCTTATCAAGCTTATTTAGCACATCTTGTGAAAGAAGTTTTTTGTCCATAATTAAGATTGCTAATAGTCTGGGCAAAAACTCTTCGGTTGACCAAAGTTCCATAGCTAGTTCGTGATCTTTTTTAATGTCCTTCGCGATTTTTCGTAAGTCGCCTAGCTTAGTTTTACTATTGATCTGAGGTAGAATGTTTTCTGCTTTTGAAAAGCATTTTATTTCTGTACCTTTATTTTCATTCATTTTATACAACTCCTTTATTAAAGCACTGTTTCATAATATGTCCTTGACGGGATATATCAAGAACTTAATTTCGTTATAAGTCTTATTGCAGTGGTGTGCTTCCAAAGTTAATATTTTATTAAAGCTTTCTCCACCTATAATAGAAGAGCAACCATCTTTAATAAAATAATAACATTCACTTCCTTTTAATTGGATACGAAAAGAGCATTCCTTTTTAAAGAAATGCACCCGTTAGCACGAAAAGAGGTGACCAAAGGACATCCTCCTTCCCATTATAATGGAATCTCAAATTGTTCCTTTCGCTTCTTCTCCAAACTTACGATAAAGGAACGCATCAGTTTCATGGAAAACTGAAAGACCGGGCTTTGAATAAAGGTATATGCAAACGTCATAATAAACACTGGACCTCCAAGGATGAATCCGATAATCAAGATGAGGCTCTCGACAACGATTCTTGCCCAACTGACCGATAACCCGGTTTTTTCCGAAACGGAAAGCATGAAACCATCCCTGGGACCTGCCCCAATTCCCGCAGCCACATATATTCCTCCGCCAATTCCGGTTATGATGATACCCGTCAACAATATGAGTATATTCAACCACCAATGCTCCGTTTCATGAGGAAGAATGTTGAGATGCAAAAAGAAATCCATGATTGGGCCGATTGACAAGGCATTTAGAAAGGTACCAATATTAATATACTTCCTATCCACGACAAAGACGATCAACACAAGTACTAAACCACACATGACACTCCACGTCCCAATTGTGAAACCGAACCACTCGAACAGGGCGACGTTTAAAACCTCCCAAGGATGCAGCCCCAAGGATTGAACATTCACCGCAATCGCATTCCCTAATCCAAAGAAAGTTAATCCAAGAAAAAAAATAAAATACCGTAATAGCCGCAATGCCATCTCTTCACCTCTACACCTTTCATATCCATCTACTATAGATGAAGCAGGTTAAATGAACAAGATGTTCTATCCTAATCAAAAGTTGTTACCAAATGATTAACAGTGAAGTACATAAAGACGTTCCTAAGGAAGGTAGGTTATTGCAGAACTGCCGGAGAAGTTAATATAATATTCCATTCCCTGGATAGGAGGGTTACAAAAAACAATTATTAACCATGGCCCAAGTCGAAAAACGATTAAACACGAAAAAGCTGCCTTAAAGACAGCTCCGATCGCACCCGTTAGTTTAAGTACAATATTTCACAAAGTTCACATTAAGTAGGCTCATTTTTCTTAAATCACTAAATAGTGCCTTCAATCCAAATAGGCGAGGCACTAATAGTAATTACCTAATTACTGTTCTAAGTAACGATTAAGGCATGATTTTGTTATCCATCTGTTTTTTACTAGTTAATCAAAATAAAATCTAATTCACTTCAGTTCACGGTTCTTCTTATTTATATATATAATATTTATCCGCTAAGGGACGAATATAAACTAAAAATCCGAAACAATACGCTGAAGACTAAACCTTATATATATCTTCTTCGTTTGGTAGAGAAGAAATCGCTCCTACCTTCGTACACACGACGGCACCCACTTTATTTGCAAAAAGAATGATCTCTTTAAGTTTACTAAAATCACTAAGAATTGTGTCATAGGACTCAAGATTTGCAAATTGAAATAAAGCAGCACCGACAAATGCATCACCAGCACCAGTTGAGTCAATTGAGTTTACTTCGACACTGTTTATTACACTCATTCCACTTCCATTTGAAAGAAGAGTGCCTTCCCATCCAAGGGTAACAGCCACTATTTTTGCCCCTAAATGATGGAGCATTGCTATACCCTCATATTTATCCATTTTTCCCGTGATTAGTTCAAGCTCTACTTCGCTTACTTTTACAAAGTCAGCCATTGATATACCCTTTCTGGCTAAACTAATAAATTCAGCCACTCTATTTTTCCATAAATCATCTCGGAAGTTAGGGTCAAACGAAAGAAATATCCCCCTATTTTGTGCAAATTCCATTGCCTTTAAATAAGTTGTTTTAAAAGGGTTTTCCAGAAATGCAGTTGCAGATCCAAAGTGAATGATCTTTGCACCACTTAATCTATCTAGGTATAAGTTATCCTCTGTTAAATTTCGATCCGCTCCTCTATTGAATACAAAATCCCTTTCACCATTTGCTTGTAAAGAAACAAATGCTAAAGTAGTTGGTGCCAAATCATCAGTAACAATCATCGATGTATCAACCCCCACCTCTTTTATCGTTTCTATTAAAAATAATCCAAATGGGTCATTTCCTACTTTTCCAATAAGACTCGCTTCCCCACCTAGCTTTGAAATAGCAGCTGCGACATTCGCTGGTGCGCCCCCGGCTTTCTTTAGAAAATGATTACCTTCCATTAAATTAACATCAATATCTGTACAATAAAAATCGATCAAAAGCTCCCCAACGCATATGACTGCGCGGTTTGTTTTATTCATTTACATTACACTCTCCATTCTTGTGATATAGGTAAAATTAAAGGCTATCGATCATTTTCGACAGCCTTCATAAACTCTTACTATCAACCCATCTTTAATAGGATTGAAATTTAGTCTTTATCTTTTCCATATACTCTTTAAAGGGTATATTTTCAAAGACTTTAGCGTAACTTCTCCACCCTTGCTATAAATTTGTAATCCTTTACTTGATGGATCCGGGAAAATTTGATCAGAAATAACCGTTTCACCTTTGTTTCCGAACACTTCTACAGCAGATCGGTCAATGAAAATATGCATTTTCACAGTCCCATTTAATGCATGTAACGGTCCTTCATGCTTACCGACTACATTGTTCCCATAATCAAAGCTTCCTGAATTTGAACGGTCTACGAATAATTGTTTGGTGGCAACATCATAGCCAATAGTCGTATATTCAGTTGCACCTTTACGAACTTGAAAGCCGAATTCAGTTGCTTTTATATCATCTACATCAAACTCAGCTATCATTTCAAATGTATCTTCTGATAGTTTGGATAGGAGATTACTTTCACCAGATATGACTTTATTTTTATATGAAATTTTTTCACTCTTATCTCGAATGGTTTTTAAAGAAACTGGTGTTTGTTTTAAACGTAAACCTTCATCTGTCTGAGTTAGCTCCATCTTTCTTGGCAATGTCGTTGAACTTCTCCAAGTCGAAGTTGGTGTATGATTTGCATACAGCCAATTACTCATCCAGCCAATCCAATATTTTTCGCCATTCTTACCATCAATTCCGCTCCAATCTACTGCGGCATAATAATCTGCCCCGTAGTCAGTCCATAACACTTGATCGGAAGAATTTTCATTTTTAAACGTTTTCCCGTCAAAGGTACCTACAAAATATTGCATACCTGACCCGCCTGCAGGAGCGCCATCATTAATGCTTACCTGTAGTACCCATTTTGTTTTTGAAGGGTCACCATCAATTGGTAATTCGATTAGAGTAGGACATTCCCAAATCCCTCCGTTACTACCATGAGTAGAAGGTATCCACTCTCCAGAAACAGCAGACCAGTCTGTAAGGATGCCGCTTTCTTTCGAATCGCCTTTCTCAGGCTCTTTGGCAACTTGGTCTACTTCATTTGGCATGGCCCCTTCATTATAAACATTAACATCATCCATGTTTATATGACCCCAACCACCTGTAGCATGGTCTACAGCTTTAATATATAACACTTCTCCAATGTATTTAGAAGCATCCCAGACGTATTTTTGATATTTTTCTTCTTTAAATTTGGTATTGGCTTGTCGAATTAATTCTTGATCATCAGAGGCTCTCACTAACGAAACATAGCGGTTGTTGATATCATTACCACCGCCCAACAGAAAGTTGATTTCTCCAGAGCCACCTAGTTTAAAATATGAGGAGTGCAGTTCACCTGTTGCGTCATCTCCCTTTTGAAGATCAGTAAACCCCCATAGGTGGTAGTTTCCTTGGTGGCCGAAATCCCCTCCCCAGTAAGATGGTACATTTGTCACATGATCTTTTGTGAAAGCATTACCTTCGATTGTACTCCACCCAGTTAGATCACCTGTCTCAAAATCATGATTAGTAACTTCCTTCTCATTTGTCATGATGTTCTTACCAACTTGAACATCTTGGAATAACGTGGATGAATTCCAAACATTTAAGCCAAAATGTCCTGACGAAAAAGTTGAATCATTTACATCATGAATGAGATTACCATCTAAAAAAATTTTAATATTTTTTCCATGAGTGCTTGCTTTTAAATGGTACCTTTTATCTGTATCTAGATTTATTGTTTTTTCAGCTAGAATGGATATGTCTCCATTTTCAATTTTCATGATTTTTATTGTATCGTTTAAAGCATCGATATTCGCCATATAACCGTTTGTTGCATGAGGATCTGCACGAAAAACGAGCGAGCCGGCTCCATTGCCACCTTTTTCCCCAGATATCTCAATGTTTGCTTCATAAAAAAAGTTATCCCCTGTTTGACCACTCATTACAAAAGCATCCTCCGTAGAGGCTCCACTTTTTCCGTCCATCGTGTTCTCCCAGCTTCCATTTACATTTGTCCATTTTGATAAATTGGTTTCAAAGTTAGATGTATTCTTGAACTCCACATTTCGAAAGGCAGCCGTTGAATTCCACGCTGACAATCCATAGTATCCATAATCGAATTCTATATCTGTTTTTTTTATAACGGATTGATCGTTTACAGAGACTTGAATTTGATCCCCATCTGTTTCCACCTTCACATGGTAGGTAGTTGAAGTTTTGAGGGTAAAAGGTTTTCTCGCAATTTCCTCGTTTGTTCCATCTACATTCTTACTTAATGTTATGACATCGTTTTTGGCATCTAAGCTCGCAACATAGCCGTTCTTTGCACGCCTGTCTGACCGAAAAACTAAACCGCCTGCCCCTTCTCTCCCATTCTTCTCATTAAGGGTAATATCTCCCTCATAGCTAAATGATTCACCTGTCTGGGATGACATGGTATAAGAAGTTCTGTCTAGGCTATTTGCTTGTATTCCACCATCTTCGCCGAATTCACTTGCATACTCCCACTCTTTTAAATTAGGTGAGGTATAAAACATAATCTTATCCTTAGCCGCTAACGACATAACCCATTGGTTTGATTCTTCATGCCAAAATACTTTAGGATCGCGCCAATCTTGTATAGGAGGGTCTGGCATTACGGGATTCCCTTTATACTTTTCCCAAGTTCTTCCTTTATCTAGGCTATACGCTATACTTTGGACTTGCTTATCCCCTGCATGCGTAAAGATGGCAACCATTGCTTCTTTTCCAAAGCCAGCTGTATTGTTCCAATCAATAACAGCACTCCCCGAGAAAATCTGACCGTTTTCATCCGGCGATAAAGCAATCGGCAAATGCTCCCAATTAACAAGATCTTTACTGACAGCATGCCCCCAATGCATCGGTCCCCATGTCGTTCCATACGGATGATATTGATAAAACAAATGATATTCACCTTTATAAAAAACCATACCATTCGGGTCATTCATCCAGTTAGCTTCAGGAGAAAAATGAAATTGATTACGGTATGGTTCATTATAATACCCAGGGTCTTCTGCATATGCACGATTAAATGGTAAACAAGTGACAGTTGAACATATTAGTAGAATACTAATGATCCTCTTCACTTTTATTTCACATCCCTTTTTTAAAATCTAAAATGACATATGATCGTTATGCTGGACTATTTCCGCGCAATCGATCTAATAAAACGGCTGCTACAATAACTCCACCTTTTACAACTAACTGCCAATAATAGTTGACATCCATTAGAGTTAACCCATTACTGATTACCCCCATAATTAAAACCCCAATAATTGTTCCTATTATTTTCCCTTTTCCACCTGTTAAACTTGTTCCTCCTAGAATAACAGCAGCAATTGCGTCTAACTCATACATTTGACCAGCAGTTGGCTGTCCAGAAAACAACCTTCCCGCTAAAACGACTCCTCCTAAACCAGCTAGTAAACCACTAATCGAATACACATTGATTAAAGACTTTTCAACCTTAATTCCAGTTAACCGAGCTGCCTCTTCATTGCCACCAATCGCATAAATATGACGACCGAACATCGTATATTTAAGAACGAAAAACATCACAACATATACTAAAGACATGATATAAATAGGAGTGGGGATTCCGAAAATACTTCCACCACCGATGAATTTAAATGTTTCGTTTTGTAAAACAATTGGATAACCGCCACTAATGACATAAGCGAGTCCACGAACATATGTGAAGCTGCCTAGTGTAACAATAAATGCTGGTAACTTTGCTTTGGCTGTAAGAAACCCATTAATCAGTCCTACTGCATACCCTACTAGTACGCCTGATAACATCGCAATTATAGGGTTAACTCCTGCAGAAGAGACCATGACTGAGATAACGCCAGATAGAGCAACTGTTGCACCAACTGATAAATCAATACCACCAGTTAAAATAACGATTGTCATCCCAGCAGCTAAAATAGCAATAATGGAAACTTGTTTTAATACATTCAATAAATTGGCTGTATCTAAAAAATTTGGTGCTGTAAATGAAAGTACTACACACAATAATAATAAAATCATGATCATGCCAAGCCTATTCCATAAAGAATAAAGGACATTTCCTATATTTAGGCGTTGTGAATGTGTAATAGTTTGCGTATTCCCTCTCATTTCTCTCTCCCCCCTATGGTAGCTAAACGCATAATAGTTTCCTGTGTAGCTTCTTCCTTCGAAAGCTCGCCTGTTAACCTTCCTTCACTCATGACAAGTATTCGATCACTTACCCCCAATACTTCAGGAAGTTCAGATGATATCATTAAAACGGCCAATCCTTCATCTGCAAGCTTTGAAACAATCTTGTGGATTTCAGTCTTGGCACCTATATCAACCCCTCGTGTTGGCTCATCCAGTAGTAATACCTTTGGTGCAATTGATAGCCACCTAGCGATCACTACCTTTTGTTGATTCCCACCACTTAAGTTTGATACTTGCTGTTCTGGGGAAGCTATTTTTATATTTAAGTCTTCAATATATTGGTTAGCGCTTTCATTTGCTTGCTTCCAACTAACAATTCCTGCTTTAGCGTGTTTTTTCAATTCAGCCATTATGATGTTTTCTTTTACGGACATTGATAAAAATAACCCTTGTTCTTTCCTGCTTTCAGGTACATGTGCAATCCTATTAGCAATAGCATCTATTGAGGATTTGATTTTAACAGATTTACCATCAACCAATATTTCGCCACTTTTCAACTCGGACAAACCGAAAATGGCCCTAACCAATTCTGTTCTGCCAGCACCAACAAGCCCCGCTAAACCAACAATTTCACCTGGGTAAATTTTTAAAGATACATTCTTTACAATTGTGTTATCAGAAACATTTTTCAATTCAAGTACAGGTGAAACTTCCTTTGGATTTTTTGTGCCAAAGGCTTTTGACCGATTAAACAAGTCCTTTAAATCCCGTCCTACCATCAACTTTACGAGATGATCAGGATTTGTCTCTTCAATCGGCCCACTTGCAATCCATTCGCCGTCACGTAATACAGTGAACCTATTAGAAATTTTAAAGATTTCTTCCATTCTGTGAGAGATATATACAATGGCAACTCCCTGCTTTTTCAAATCATCAATAATTTCAAACAGCTTTTTTATTTCTTTATCTGTTAAAGAGGCGGTTGGTTCATCCATTATGAGTACCTCTGCATTAAAGGATAATGCTCGGGCGATCTCGACCATTTGTTGTTGAGCAACACTTAAGGTCGAAACCAATTGGCGTGGATTTAGATTCGACCCCATTGAATCTAACACCTCTTGGGCACGTTCATGGACCTTATCCCATTTCACCATTCCTAAACCATTTCTAGGAAAGGTGGAACCCATTAAGATATTTTCACTTATTGTTAAATTAGGAGAAAGGTTTAACTCCTGATGAATAACACTAATTCCTTTGTTCCTTGCATCAGTAGGGTCCTTCCATAAAATTGGTTGACCTTTCAAGTAGATTTTCCCACCATTGTCATCAGGTGTATGAATACCTGCGAGGATTTTC
Source organism: Peribacillus sp. 05N428 (assembly GCF_056397085.1). Lineage (NCBI taxonomy): Bacteria > Bacillati > Bacillota > Bacilli > Caryophanales > Bacillaceae > Peribacillus > Peribacillus sp. 05N428. The sequence goes on from NZ_JBFTMS010000052.1 coordinate 20,615, forward strand.
ATGAAAGTTGACTTTCCAGCGCCATTCTCTCCCATTAATGCATGTACTTCACCTGGATAAAGTTCAATTCTCACATTGTTCAATACGGTTACACTCGAGAATGTCTTACCAATCCCTTCCATATTCAACACTGGCTTTTTTAGACTTTGTTGGCCTTTAAGGGACATTTCATTCACAGCCATACCTTTATCTCACCCCTTATATTGATTTGAATCGGCTGATTAAAGGAGGAATCCTTATCAGCCTATGAAAGATTCTTACCAACCTTGGTAAGAATCTAATGTATCTTGAGTTACAATCTCAACTGGAACTTTAATAAGCTCCTCAACTTTTTCATCATTTTTCACTTTCATTCCGATTTCAACAGCTTTTTTGATCATGTTACTAGGTGACTGAGCTGAAGTAGCAGCAATTGTACTTCCTTCCTTTGCCATTGCTTCTGTGGCTTCAGGAGCACCGTCCACTCCGACAATGAAAAATTCATCTTTACGATTCGCTTGCTCTTGAGCAATTTCAACACCAATTGCTTCTGGATCATTAATCGCAAATACAGCGTCAATAGAGCCTGATGAATTAGCTTGTAAAATACTTTCCATCACCGTTAATGCCTTTTCGCGATTCCCTTCTCCATTTTGCTTCGCGATTACTTTAATTTCGGAATCCTTTATTGCATCTTCAAATCCTTGAATACGATCAGATACAGCCGAAACAGGAGGTCCATCAATAATAACTATTTTTCCTTTTCCATCTAATTTTTCAATCACATATTCTCCGGCCAGTTTACCAGCTTGATAGTTGTCTGAAGTAACAGTGGCATCGACACCACCTTCAGCATTGGTATCTACAGCAACTACTGGAATATCAGCCGCTTTGGCCTGTTGAACAGCTGCCGCAATTCCTTTTGTATCAACAGCATTTAAAAGAATGATATCTACCTTTTTCGTAATAAAGTTTTCAATTTGAGCTGCTTGTTTGGCTAAATCATATTCAGCGCTTTCAACTAGAACTTCAGCACCTAATTCTTTTCCTGCTTCTTCAGCACCTTTAGCCATGGAGACGAAGAAAGGGTTTGCTAAACTACCCACCGCTACACCGATCGTTAATTGTTTGTTACCTTTTTGTCCTTCGTTACCGTCTGTTGATCCATTTGATGATTCACTAGCCCCACTACATGCCGTCATCGCGGCAATTACAAACGCCAAAACTAGCATTCCTATTACTTTTAAATATTTCACCATATTAGTCCCCCCTAGTTTTTGAAGATGAAAATAATTAGCTACTGAACGAGAAATTGTTAACGCTCTCAATCTCTTAAACAAGATCACCTCCTTAAATGAATATTTTTGGTTGAAACAATGGAAGTATGGTTGATTTTGATAGTTTTTTCACATTGACTATTTATTGATAACGCTTTCATACCTTGTAAAACAATATAATTACCCTTTACACATTAGAATTACAATTGATTGATTTTGGTTGTTTTTGATTGATTTTGATTATATTAGAGCTGTTTGTAATTGTCAACGGTTCCAATTATTTCAAAAAATATATTGATAACATAAAATATTAAACGTTTCAAATGGAATGTTTAATACATGGAGCAGATTTTCCCTGATTGTTAATTGGTCACATTACAATAAATCAAGCATTCTTTATTATATTGATAAAACAAAGGGGAAAATTTTCAATAAAATAATTTCAGAATCTTCAAAAAAAGCTGGTATTCTAAATGTCTGAATCAGACAGTTTGAATACCAGCTTTCCTTCAACGATAGCAAATTTAGTTTTTAGTCCATCACAATAATTATCTCCGTTTTCTCCTTATATTTTCCTAGCGTTATTGTACCTTCTTCATTCGTAATAACTTTCGTCTGGTTTAAATCTGCAAACTTAGAAAATGATACTTCTCCAAATTTTGTATGATCTGCTAATACAAAGGCCTCACGTGACAAAAAGATGGCTCTTTCTTTTATTTGCGCCTCTTCTGGATCTGGGGTAGTCAATCCAAAATTATAATGAATAGCGTTCGCACCCATGAAACACTTATCAAACCTGTATTTTTTTATACTTTCGTATGCATAACGTCCAACTGTTGCTTTGGTAATCTTTTTAACAAACCCACCAATAAAATATGTACATATGTCATTTTCAAGTAATGCATCTAAATGACCAATTCCGTTTGTAATGACAACGATATCTTTTTGTCTTAAATGTTTGATCATCTGATACGTTGTTGTTCCAGCATCAAGATAAACACAGTCGCCGTCCAAAATTAGTTCTGCCGCATATTTTGCTATCTTAGCTTTTTCCTCAAGGTTCTGCGTTATTTTCTCAAACACACTTGGTTCGTCTCGTTTACTATGTAAAAGTGAAGCTCCACCATGTACACGTTTTAAGTAGTTCTGCTTTTCTAATTGATCTAGATCACGACGCAAAGTAGATTCTGAAGTATTTGTTAATTCTACTAGCTCATGAATCTTAACATTCCCCTTTTCTTTTAATAGCTTTAATATTAATTGATGCCGTTCCGTAATAAGCATGATATGATCCTCCTCCCATTACACTTCTATTTAAAGGTTCTTCGTGTTTTCTAGTTTAATTAATTTTAGTATATAGAATTTTGCAGTGACATGTGAGAACTATTAGGGTTCGCCCATAAGAAAAAGGAGCTGTTGATCAGCTCCTGGTAATGAAGTAAGCACCTGTTTGTTGAATAAACAATTTAAAATCCATTACCCTGGAATATTATTCTTATTAATTCAACAGCTCATAAAGTAAACGAAACCAACAAATATACTAAGACCTAAAGCTAAATTTCTCCAAAGTCCTTTCTCTCTAAGATAAGAGAAAGATTTAATGATTCCACATATCAGCAATACACGAAAAGTTGTTACTCCAGGGTCTAACCAATATAATTAAAGCAAACGAAATAACCCACCCCTAAATATTATTAACCACCCTTCTCCTCTAATTAATCGGTATTTTTTTATTATCGGATTATCTTCCCACTTTAAAAGCATAGAAAAAGCTGCCTTAAAAACAGCTCCGATCTTCAGCTAACGCACCCGTTACTTTAAGTAGATTATTTCACAATCATAGTAAGTTCCACAGAAAAAGGCATAAATCCTTCCTGCTGAATCAATGCCTTCACTTTTTGAAATTAACTTTACTATTATTTTTTTTAGTTAACATATAGCTTTGTTTTATCATTTCGTAAATGTCTTCCTTTGGAACAGTACCGTCAAGAATTATCGAATTCCAATGGTCCTTATTAAGATGAAATGCCGGAACTACCGAATGGTAAAGCTGACGCCAATAATCTAAAAAACCAGGTTCACATTTCACATTAATCCAAATATGTCCATCTTTTTCAAATATCCACGCAAACACTTTCTTGTTATCTATATGTCGCATTAACGTCCAATTCTTATCACGAAATGGATAATCTTCATATGTATTACCCATTCCCAAACAGTAACCGATAGCTCCCTCTCTATTTTTCATTGTTAACCTCTTCTCTAACATAATAACTTGCTAGTTTTTTAATAAAGCTGCATCCTTAATTATAACCCCTGGACGCTTTATTGCACTAACCTGCCCCTTTAGTTCCATAAGAAAAGTAATTCTCATTAAAGAATCGCGCCCTTTAACTGAACAACTCTATTACCACTAAAAAATTCCCTTGATCCATTTTTAAATTTCAGATGTACTTTATCTTTTGGACATAAAAACACCCCTTTAGAGGATATTATCCAAAGGGGTAAAACGGTGCAACTTTATTATAAACATCGTGACTTTATTTCAAAGCCACATCATGTTCCCTTTAATTCAGCTAAATAGTGTCTTACGGCACTTTCAACTAGTTCATAAACCGTCCTATCATGAATGATTGCTTGTATTTTTAGTTCCTTCATAAGTTCAACATCCATATCGAATGAAGAACGTTTTCTTATAACGTTGGTTCGTTCTATGGTTGGTGCTGATTGTTCGTTCGCTTGTTTGACCTGTTCTTTACCACTTTTTATGCCAACGTTAGAACGTTGGTTGGTATCGTTAATAGGTTCTTTATTTACATTAGTTGAAACTTTTCCTGCTGTTGCAAAGTCATAAATAAGCTGCTCTTGTACCGTTTTCTCGTCACCTTCACCAACAAAATACCAGCCTTTTTTGCCTGAATTTCTATACTCATAACCAGCTTTATTCAATGCTTTTCTTAGTGATTCTTCTGAAAGATGAACATCAGCCCTTTTGGCAATATTCGCTGATGTATCAGTTTTAATTAACTCCAAGATTTTACCGATTTTCATTTAGTACGCTCACGGGAAAACCAATACTTTGTTTTGATATTTCGATAAGTCCCAATGTCTTTGATCAGCTCGGCAATAAGATCATAACCGCAATATGTGTGCCTCAGCGTGCTAAATTCATCCAATGTGACATAATCATCACTCTTTAATTCAACGTGACACTCTCCACAACAAATCCCCATATCCAACACCTCCAACAAGTATATTGATATATTCGTCGAAACTTGGTGGCCATCCTTCTTTCGTACAAAAAACAGGTCTATTGACGGTCCTTTAATGTTTGTTAGTTTTTCAAAATTATCTAGACCTAATTATAAAAACCTTAATAAATAAAGGAGAGTACATATTAGCCATGTATAATATGCACTCTCCTTTTTCTTTTAGTGAACTAACGCAGAACCAAAAATAAAAAGTAAGAACTCCTTTATCTTTTTGGATTCCATCATTAAATCTTCATCGTAAAAAAGTTGCATGTTTTCATTTAAGGAGTGGTAAAAATTGATAATATTAATGCAAGAACAGTGAAAACCCCATATATATTTAGCACTGTTCTTATAGTAATTTCTTTCGTTTGTGGATTTTTTTTCCAAACTACTAATCCTCCCATTTTTCGTAATGCTTAAATGACCATACGAATAAACGGGAATAAATTTTATTAACAACTGGAAGTTAATGAACTATCCTGCCCCGTTAGTGCCATAAGAAAAAGCTGCCTAAAAGACAGCTCTGATCCTCAGCTAACGCCCACGTTAGTTGAAGATTGCAAAGTTATTTCCAACCTACAACATTTGAGAAAGTCTCATAATCACATCCAGTGATATACTGAAACTCTTTTCCTGTAAGCCTTTCATATGCTTCAGTTGCTATGGAAAGCAATGGTTCGAATGTATTCTCCTTAGGCATAAGTACAGGGTATTCTAGAACTGCATTGAAAAAGCCTTCTCCTTTAGCAATTACTTCACATCGAAGGTATAAAAAAACATCAGGTGAGAAGTAATCATCCTTGTTTTTACTGTATGAATATTCGCCTATGTTTTTTGCGTGTTCCTTTGTGTCTAATAAATAAAGTTTGTAGGACATCGCTTCTTCAAATTGCTTAATATTCCTTACTCCCATTTTCTCAAGCTCTCTAACAGCCACTTCTATAACTTCATCCTCATCATTAACTGACTCCCAATCTAGAAGAGAAATTATGTACCAAAAGGATTCATCTGTCATCATCTTTCTTGGTTTCTGCGGTTTTTCCATTAGTTGTTCAATCTTTCGCTCTTCCTCTAGTATTTCTTTCTCAAAGTTATCTCTGTCATTGATCCAACGCCACTCATAAAGGGCTTCCATACCTGTTGTTTCATCCCAGGTGCCACCATAATTACTTTGTCTCATTTTTTTAGTCCCTTGAATGTTCCCAATGTAAATAAAAGTTCCAGGAATTTTACCATCAAACCAACAAATTGCAGGGGCGTTTTCAAAATAAAAACGGTTTTGCAGAAGAGTTTTACTTAAAACATTATTTTCAATCATTGGGATAGTCTCCCCTATATATGGGGTGGTAACAAGAAGATAAGAGTTTCGATCACAGTTAACAATTCTTAATGCTCCATATCTCCCATCAGGGAGTTTTACCGCATATACATCCCCAATTGATACTGTTTGTTTTTTTATCTTTTTTTGATTCTCCAATTGCTCTTCCTCCTGATTTACAAAAGAGTAATGAATTATATGACATTACAAATGTTTATAAGAATCTTGATATGTGTATATCCATAGGTATATATTTCACCATTTAATTGGGGAATCCTTGTTGAACTAACTGCCCCGTTAGTTAATTAAGGGTGACTTTTTCACTTTAAATTGAATGTAGATTATGTAAAAAGTCGTACATTCAAATCGTGTAGCCAATTGGCGGCCAAACCCTATAAGTTAAATAGTATGTAGATTATTTTGTGTTATCAAGAGATGTCTTCGCAGATACGATTTACGCTCCATTTCTACTCTTTTTTGATAAATAGCATACTCCCTTACTTTTTTTAAAAATTAGCATTCTTGAAAAATCCACATATCCCCTAATAGCTTGTCCTATACAAGATAATTTTACAGACATATCTTGTTAAAGAGGACAAGGGGAGTATTATGGGCATTTATTTTTTAACTATTGAGGTTAGAACCCACAAGAGTTGAACCTAACTTTTCCAGTCCTTTACAATTTTTAAAGGAGGGATAGATATGTCTGGTGGAAATGGTGGAAATGGTGGAAACAACACTGCCTTGATCCTTGTGATTTTCATCCTACTAGTTATTATCTTAGTAGGATTTTAATTAATAAGTAAACGAAGGGCAAAGAGCTGACTCTTTTTTTGGAGTCAGCTCTTTGCCCTTTTACATTGCTATTCTTTATTTTTATTCTTGCCTTCACTTTCGCCTACAGTTTTATAAAGGCTACGTACAACCGGTAAGATTTCTAATACTTTATCAATATCCAAATTATTAAGGAAGCTTAAAGGATTAGGTTGCGGGACTTGAGACATCGAATACATAGCAGGTCCCGTTTCTATACCTTTCAAAAAGCTACGTGCAACCGGTAAGATTTTATCCAAATTATTAAGGAAGCTTAAAGGATTAGGTTGTGGAACTTGAGACATCGAATACATAGCAGGTCCCGTTTCTGTACCTTTAAAAAAGCTACGTACAACCGGTAAGATTTTATCCAAATTATTAAGGAAGCTTGAAGGATTAGGTTGTGGAACTTGAGACATCGAATACATAGCAGGTCCCGTTTCTATACCTTTCAAAAAGCTAAGTGCAACCGGTAAGATTTTATCCAAATTATTAAGGAAGCTTAAAGGATTAGGTTGTGGAACTTGAGACATCGAATACATAGCAGGTCCCGTTTCTGTACCTTTAAAAAAGCTACGTACAACCGGTAAGATTTTA